>NZ_CP163512.1:2797041-3107824 GCF_041075285.1 Providencia rettgeri
AGACTTAACATCACAGCAACGCAAAGAACGTGCTGAAGAGCTAATGGAAGAGTTTAGCATTACGCATCTTCGCGACAGTATGGGGCAATCCCTTTCCGGTGGTGAACGTCGCCGCGTTGAGATTGCAAGAGCGCTCGCCGCTAATCCTAAATTTATTTTGTTAGATGAGCCTTTCGCAGGTGTTGACCCCATTTCCGTATTGGATATTAAAAAAATTATCCAACATTTACGTGATTATGGGCTAGGTGTTTTGATTACTGACCATAATGTCCGTGAAACGTTAGATGTGTGCGAAAGAGCCTATATAGTGAGCCAAGGCCACTTGATTGCCCACGGCACACCAGCGATGATCTTGGAAAATGAACAAGTAAAACGTGTATATTTAGGTGAAGGTTTCCGGTTATAAGCCGTCGTGTCCTGTTTGGTTGTTAGGGAGATAAAACACGTTCATGAAGCAAAGTTTGCAGCTCAGAGTCAGTCAACAACTTGCAATGACCCCTCAATTGCAGCAGGCAATCCGTCTGTTGCAGCTTTCTACACTTGAGCTTCAACAAGAAATCCAACTTGCATTGGAAACTAACCCGCTTCTTGAACAAGAAGAGTTAAGTTCTGAAACTGACTCGATTGACTCTCTTGAATCTACTGACAGCAGTGAATTTGACACTAAAGATGCCTTAGAAAACAATGAAATGCCTGAAGAGCTCCCCTTAGATGCTGATTGGGACGAAATCTATACAGCAGGGACACCGTCAGGCACCAGCAACGATTATAGCTTCGATGAACTGCCTGTTTATCAAGGTGAAACGACGCAAACACTGCAAGATTACCTGACATGGCAATCCGATTTAACGCCATTTACGGATACTGACCGTGCGATTGCTACCGCAATTATTGATTCCATAGATGATTCCGGCTATCTCACCACATCAATCTCTGATATACATGAAGGAATTGATAATCCTGACATTAGTTTAGAAGAAGTTATTGCAGTACTAAAACGCATTCAACACTTTGATCCGCTTGGTGTTGCTGCGCAGGATTTAAAAGAGTGTTTATTAATTCAGCTTTCACTCTACCCAAAAGAAACTGACGGACTAAAGGAAGCAAAGTTAATCATTAGCGACCATATTGATTTACTTGCTAATCGTGATTTTAGGCAACTCAGCAAATTGACGCGTTTAAAAGAAGATGCACTGAAAACAGCTATCGATTTGATTTTAACTTTAAATCCTAAACCGGGTCAGTCTATCAACACAAGCGAATCGGAATATGTTATTCCCGATGTTTTGGTGAAAAAGATAGCGGGGCACTGGCAAGTTGAGCTAAATACAGATAGCATTCCTAAACTAAGTATTAACAATCATTATGCTTCAATGGCAAATAGTTCAGCTAGCGATGATGATACGCAATACATTCGCAGCCATCTGCAAGATGCAAAGTGGTTGATTAAAAGCTTAGAAAGCCGCCATGAAACGCTATTAAAAGTGGCGACCTGTATTGTTGAACAGCAACAAGAGTTCTTTGAGCTGGGAGAGGAACACATGAAACCGATGATATTGGCGGATATCGCCTATCAAGTGGACATGCATGAATCCACCATCTCACGAGTGACAACTCAAAAGTTTCTCCATAGCCCTAGAGGCATTTTTGAGTTGAAGTATTTTTTCTCCAGCCATGTAAGCACGGACACAGGTGGTGAAGCCTCCTCTACCGCAATTCGGGCCTTGGTGAAAAAACTGGTTGCTGCGGAAAACCCCGCAAAACCATTGAGTGACAGTAAATTGACGAGTATGCTGGCAGAACAAGGCATTCAAGTGGCTCGTCGTACTGTTGCTAAGTATCGTGAATCGTTATCTATTCCGCCCTCAAACCAGCGCAAAAAACTGGTTTAATTGATAAAATAAGGAAGGTTGTATGGAATTTCAGATTACTGGACACAATATTGAAGTTACTCCAGCACTACGTGAAACTGTTGAGAAAAAGCTCAGTAAATTAGAGCAACTGTTTGATCGTATTAACAGTATTCAAGTCGTCCTGAAAGTTGAAAAAGTTCAGCAAATTGCTGAAGCAACCGTGCAAGTTAATGGAGCGGATCTCCATGCATCAGCGGAAGAAAACGACATGTATGCTGCTATCGACATACTGGTAGACAAACTGTCGCGCCAATTAACCAAGCATAAAGAAAAACTGAGACAACACTAATACATTGATGTGGCTTATTCGTTAGCCAATAAATGTTTCAAACCAGATGGTGGCATACATCATCTGGTTTTGTAGTCCTAAGTGAACAATAAAATGAATAGTGATATAGAAATCCAATTAAACGACGTTTTATCATTAGCCTGTACACGTAATAATATTGTGTGCACCAGTAAAAAAAGAGCCCTAGAAATTATTAGTGAGCTGGCTGCCGTTGAATTGGAATTACCTGAAAATACAGTATTTGAAGCGTTATTAACCAGAGAAAAAGTGGGCACCACGGGTATTGGTGGTGGGATTGCAATCCCTCATGGCAAACTGAATGAAGGCGAAAGTTCCCGCGCTGTCGGTGTATTTTTGCATTTAGAAGAGCCAATCGCGTTTGATGCCATTGATAATCAACCAGTTGACCTGCTTTTCGCATTACTTGTGCCATCTGACCAATGTAAAACGCACTTACACACGCTATCGCTTATCGCCAAAAAGCTAGCCGATAAAACATTCTGTAAGCGTCTGCGCTGCGCACAAAGTGATGATGAGCTATATAGTATTATTACTGAGTAAGTGATAATTTATGTGTTTTGCTACAGACTGATGATATTGTTATAGTTTCTATCATTAGAAATAACAAAATACAGCTTATTAAGAAATACATCATTAGGAAACGAAAGGGAGTAAGCTCATGGTGCTGATGATTGTCAGCGGCCGTTCCGGTTCGGGGAAATCCGTTGCCTTACGTGCGCTGGAAGATATGGGTTTCTATTGCGTGGATAACCTGCCAGTTGTGTTACTGCCAGAGTTAGCCAATTCATTGGCTGATCGTAATATTTCAGCAGCGGTGAGCATCGACGTGCGTAATATGCCCGATAATCCAGAAGTGTTTGAAGAAGCGATTGATAAATTACCCGCTAGCTTCTCTCCGCAGTTGTTGTTTCTGGATGCAGATCGCAACACCTTGATCCGTCGTTACAGTGATACTCGCAGGTTACACCCACTTTCAAGCAAGAATCTTTCTCTTGAAAGCGCGATTGACGAAGAAAATGAGCTTCTTGAGCCGCTGCGCTCACGGGCAGACTTGGTCATTGATACGTCAGAAATGTCTGTCCATGAATTAGCGGAAATGCTTAGAACACGTTTAATGGGTAAACGTGAACGCGAACTCACCATGGTATTTGAATCTTTCGGTTTTAAGCATGGTATCCCTATTGATGCTGACTATGTTTTTGATGTGCGTTTTTTACCTAACCCACACTGGGATCCAAAATTACGCCCGATGACGGGGCTTGATCGCCCTGTTGCAGCATTCTTGGATAGGCACACTGAGGTTCATAACTTTATCTACCAAACGCGTAGCTATTTAGAGTTATGGCTACCGATGTTAGAAACCAACAACCGCAGTTATTTGACAGTGGCGATTGGCTGTACGGGGGGGAAACACCGTTCCGTCTATGTTGCCGAACAACTTGCGGATTACTTTCGTTCCCGTGGCAAAAACGTGCAATCACGCCATAGAACGCTAGAAAAACGCAAGTAGCCAGTAAATGACCGTCAAAGCAACCATAACGCTCAAGAATCGCCTCGGTATGCATGCAAGACCGGCAATGTTACTTTATGATTTAGTTCAACAATTTAACTCTAAGGTTATTTTGCGGAATAATAGCCAAATTGAGGCAGAGGCCGATAGCGTTATTGCAATGTTGATGTTAGACTCGGAACAAGGCAGTAAAATTGATATTGAGGTTAGTGGCACTGATGAAAATCAGGCATTAGCCGCCATTGTTAACCTATTCGACAGTGGATTTGACGAGCTAGATGAGCTTAGCGAAGATTAAATAAGCTTGTTTCAGCCTAACAACAAAAATATCAATATGCGTATTTTTACAAAGGTAGGCTTGGAGATCGTGATCCTGATCTCTTCCCTTTAAAGCGCATAGCGCCTAATATTTTAATCAAAATTTATTTATAGCGACACCCCCTACCTTCTGGGGGGGGGGTGTTTGCTTTGTACGTCTCTATTGGAGTGTGGTATGACAAAGCCAACAATTATTATCAATGATTTAGATGCTGAACGCTTAGATGCACTGATGGAACAGCCGGCTTACGCAGGTACCCCTGTTGCTGAAGCGCTCAATGATGAACTTGACCGTGCAGACATTCTTAGTCCACAAGAAATTCCTGCTGACGTGGTCACCATGAACAGTACAGTTCGCTTTTTAGATTTGATCAGCAACGAAGAGCGTACACGTACACTCGTTTATCCTGCTTCGCTAAAAGATAGTGCAGAACAGTTATCTGTTATGGCGCCTATCGGTGCTGCACTATTAGGTCTGCATATCGGCGATGAAATTAGCTGGGAATTGCCAAACGGTGTGCAAACACGAGTTCGCGTCCTTGAAATCATCTATCAGCCAGAAGCGGCTGGCGAATTTCACCGTTAATATCGACTTGCTGAATTAAGGATGGCTTAGCGAAAAAAGTTTTCTTAAGAAACTCAGTCAAGTCCTCTGGCATATTCAGGCACTCAATGAGTGCCTGAGGTTGTTGACAAAGCGGGATAAAAGCGTGGTTTTTCCCACTTTGTGTTATCAGGCGAAAATCAATAAATTGATTTTCCTTGTTTATTTTCAAAACCTATCCAACCTGCCGCCAAACATGTTATGTTTGTCAGCAGTCTGAGGCACTCAATGAGTGCCTTTTTCTATTTTAATTGCTTATAATGATATAAGTTAACGTTTTTTCGTCATATTAATCAACCTATTGTGTTCCCATTGGTGAAAAAGTTTATCCAATAAAAACAGTTTGATTACCTTTATGGTTAACACTCCTCCCCAAATAGCGCTAACCCAAATAGGCCAATGGCGTTCCGGTGTATAAAAATAATTAGCAGTATAAAGTATTGCGCATACAATAATCGCTATTATTATATTTTTCAGTAGCTTTGTTTCATCCTTTACCCGCTTTTTAACCTCTTTTATCCGATTATCCAGCTCAACGCTTTCAGGTAAAGGCGTAGATGTCAGCTCAGACACACTCACATTAAACACCGATGCTAATGCACTCAGTGTTTCTAAACTGGGTATCTCATTGTTCTCAATGCGTTGGATGGTCCTTGTACTGAGCGATGATAGCTGAGCAAGTTGCTCCTGAGACCAAGCTCTTTCTAGCCTCAACTGCTTAATCTTATTTTCCATAATAACCTACCTTAAAAATTAAATAAGTCGTAGGGGCTGTTTATCTTTGATGGTCAATTTTTATTCGGATTAAAGCCATTTAGGTAAGGCGAGAGGTTCGCCGCCGAATGAACCGGGCAGGAGCCTCTCAACGCAGCATTAAATGAGTGAAGCGTGCTTTAATCAAACCCGTAGGGCAGCGTTTAAGGACAATAGTTGATTAAAATCGTCTTCAGTTAGCACGACGGATATATTTAGCTATTTTGGGGGTGTTTCTTAACCTTTATTAGCGGTAAAAATCAGCAGCAAAGATAAACAGCCCCTAGGGTATGGCTACACTATCAACCTAGCACAATGATGACCACGACAGCATGACGTCATAATGACGACACCGCAGTGACAATGATAAAACCTATTTTATAGAATAAGAAAAAACACCCAATAACCAATGTATTAGGCGCTTTATTTCACACAATGACGAAGAATAAAAGGGCTACTCTCCCGCAATACTCATTTCAGGGATCAACACTGAGCCACACTGAATGTTACTGCGAGTTTCGATATCATCTGCAATTGTCACCATATTTGCCCACATATCTTTTAAGTTACCAGCGATGGTTATTTCGCTCACTGGGTATTGGATTTCGCCATTTTCAACCCAAAAACCGGAAGCACCACGCGAATAGTCGCCAGTAATACCACTCACGCCTTGGCCCATTAATTCAGTAACCACTAGACCAGTTCCCATTTGTTTGAGTAATGCATCGAAAGAAAGACCTTGCCCTGCAATACGCCAGTTATGAATGCCCCCTGCGTGCCCAGTGCTTTGTAAGCCCAGTTTTCTTGCGGAATAGCTGGTCATTAACCATGTTTGCAAAACGCCATTTTCGACGATATTTCGCTCACAAGTGCGTACACCTTCGCTATCAAATGGTGAAGACGCTAAGCCTCCGATTAAGTGGGGCTGCTCATTAATCGTTAACCAGCTAGGCAAAATTTGTTTACCGAGACTGTCTAATAAGAATGATGATTTACGGTAAATACTGCTGCCGCTGATCGCCCCAACAAGGTGACCAAATAACCCTGTCGCCACTTCTGAGGCAAAAATCACTGGCGCTTTCATGGTTGGTAGTTTTCTTGGCGATAAACGCGCTAACGTGCGACGTGCACATTCTTGACCAACCCACTCTGGGGATTGCAACGCAGCCACACTGCGACCAATGGTGTAAGCATAATCACGTTCCATATCGCCATTATGTTCTGCAATGACGCAACTCGACATAGAATAGCGGCTTGAACAGTAGCTTTGCAGCATGCCGTGGGAATTACCAAACACACGCACGCCATAATGACCATTAAAACTACCGCCTTCGGTATTCACGATGCGTGGATCTGCGTTTAGCGCTGACATTTCAGCTGTAGACGCAAAGCGGATCGCTTCTTCAGGGGAGAGCTCCGTCCCTTGGAATAAATTAAGATCAGGCGCCTCAAAAGCCAATAGCGATTTATCCGCAGGCCCGGCACACGGATCTTCAGAGGTGTAATTGGCAATATCGATAGCGGCTTGAACCGTGCGCTCAATGGCTTCAGGGCTCAAATCCGTTGATGATGCACTCCCTTTACGCTGTTGATGGTACACCGTGATCCCAAGTGCGCCGTCACTATTAAACTCCACATTTTCAACTTCGCCTTGGCGAGTGCTAACGCTGATCCCTGTACTTTTATTCACCGCAACTTCAGCGGCATCACAACGTGATTTTGCAAATTCTAGTGCGTGCGCAACGGCATCTTCGAGTTTTTGACGTTGTTCTGTGACTTGTTCGATTACACTCATGCATTCAATCCAATAATGTGGGGAAATGTTTTTCTGCCCTAACATGCAAATGCTAGGTAGTCATCAAGGGCTTTTCCCAGTTACAATAGATAATAATCAAATGGTAACACTCACAACGCAGTAAATCATATTAATTACGCGTAATTTCACTACTGTGTTAAGTAAAAAGGAAAATCGATATGGCCAAACAGCCTGATGACTGGCTGGATGACATCCCAGCGCCGCAAGATGAAGACGATGAGGAGATCATTTGGGTCAGCAAAAGCGAAATTAAACGCGATGCTGAGATCCTCAAAAAACTGGGGGCTGAACTCGTTGATTTAAGTAAAAGCGAGCTAGAACGTATTCCATTAGACACTCAATTACTGGAGGCTATTGAGCTTGCTCAGAAAATCAAGCGTGAAGGTCGCCGTCGGCAGTTACAGCTTATCGGTAAATTATTGCGTTCACGTGAAGTGGAACCGATTACCGAAGCCCTTGATAAACTAAAAAATCGTCATAACCAACAAGTCGTGATCCTGCATAAATTAGAAGATTTACGCACCCGCTTACTTGAAGGGGGTGATGACGTGATTGAAGAAGTGGTTGCCTTGTTCCCAACCACAGACAGGCAACAGCTACGCGCCCTTGTGCGCAATGCGAAAAAAGAGCGTGAAAGTAATAAACCACCAAAAGCCTATCGTCAAATATTCCAATATTTGAAAGACCAATCTGAAATTGCCTAATCTTTTCCCCTACGCCTATTTTTCGGCTAGGGGAAAATCCTAAAAAGTATCCCCGCCATTGATAGCCTGCTTAAAGGGGCGTACTATTCCTCTGTTAGTCATACTCTGACCCGTATTATCGCGGCTGCTGACCACGATAAATCATGAGGAAGATATGAATAATACTCGAAATAGAGCATGGCGTAGAGCCCAAGCTCGTACCAATAAATCACGTGATCAGCTGAATGCTCGTTTTGTCGACCACTATACACCAGAAAAAAACTGGAAACAGATGTATGGACGCAGTAAAAAGATGATCCGCGCAGCCCAACTCGGCATGGCCTACCCGCAAGTGAGCAGTGCCAAACTGGTGCGTAACAGCTTGGATGAGATACAAGAAACAGGTGAATATTTTATTCATTTGCAGTAAAAATCAATGGCGTAGCCCAACCGCTGAACAGATCTGGCGCAATCATGAAAGCTGGGTCACCCGTTCAGCGGGAACAAGCCGTCATGCCAAACGCCCCATCAATGCCGAGTTAATCCGTTGGGCTGATGTTATTTTTGTGATGGAACAAAAACACAAAAACCGTCTTAAGGCTGATTACTCTCGGCTACTTGAGCACAAACCTCTGCACGTTCTCGATATTCCCGATAATTTTCAATATATGGATCCCGATTTAATTAAAATCTTACAAGATACCGTACCCAGCTATCTGTGTTAATCGGGTGAGTTTTTACTATGATTGCCAAATATTGCAGCGCGCTACCAATATCAAATCAATTAAAATAGTAAATTAAACCAATAGGATAGTAGCTAAAAATGAAGAAATGGTTATCCTCACTTTTTGGTCAGAAACAATCTGCGTATCCATGTGTATGGGATATCAACAAGACCTCGGTTTATCAACATCTGCTTCCATGGCAAGAGCAACTTTCGCCATTACCCGAGTCTCTGTCAGAACTTCCTGACGCCCCAAATGCTGATGATAACCAAATTCGCTGGGCAAATGGAGCGGAAGATGGTGTATTAGGGCATCACGGCGTTGGTAACAGCGAAACCGATGTCCATCAACTCTATTCGCTATTAAAAACCGCGGTTGAAAAAGGCGATAAACCCTCAGTCACTCAATTTTATCAATATGCACTTCAAAATACGCCGATTTGTTATATTGATGAACTCATTGAGCTTATCGTCAAAAGACAAGATTTGCCTGCTACTAAATTAGCAGAATTTACTGACTGGCTATTACACAATAGCCCGGATAAAAATATCGTAAAACTGGCTATTGCCTTTAGTGTTTTTTTCCCTAGCCACGAACGGCTAAATACGCTGTATTGCCTTGCTGCACACGATGAATTTACGCTTTATGCCATCTTTCCTATACATGCCATGATTGAATCTCCTGAGGAATATGAAGCAATGTGGCTAAAAATGGCCAAACGTGTTGAAGGCTGGGGGCGAGTGCAACTTATCGAACGTCTACCCGAACAACTAAGTAAAGAAACGCAGCAATGGATACTCTCTGACGGTTATATGAATCAAGTTATGATTGAATATACTGCTTGGCAATGTGCAACTTATTGTCATCTTGCAGATGAACTTGACTCATTGAGTAATATAAAATTGCTAACAGCAGCGACGCATATCCTTCAAGCGCTGATCAATGGTGGTCCTGCCCGCGATATCCATGACTATGAAGATGCGCCCCGCTGTTGTTTAACTTATTTACGACAAATAGAAAAACAGGGTTATTCATTAGAGTATTATTTTGCTGTTCAAGGGATCCTTGAATTTTTCCAAGAAAATAATGATGGGTATGAGGAGAGTGCTGACATTATTTCATTAGCACAACAGATTTTAGATAACCCAACTTGGGATAGCTTAATCAGCGATGGCCTAAACAGCGATGATAATTCAATTTTTCGCCAAGCAACTTATGTCGCAACGTCGCGTAAGCAAGACGTTTTTTCATACCTCTATGAAAAACAATGTGCTCACCCAGAAAGCAATCTGTGGTATGAGTTAATGCAAACCGATGATGTTGAAAACGTTAAACAGGTGGTCGCACTAGCGGAAGAACAATTTACTTTAGCTGAAATTGCCACGGGCCCTCGTGATGACTTAGGCATTGGCCCTAACTATCAACCACACGGTCAACTGGATTTGATTCTGCAAGAACTGCATCGCTTTCCAGGTACTGGCTTCTCGCTTATTCAATGTGCATTACAAAGCCCCGTTGTACGTAACCGTAATATGGCATTAAACGCACTATTCAGTTGGGAACGTGCCACATGGCCTACTCATTTAGAAGCATTTCTAATTAATTGCTACGATGTTGAGCCAAATAAAGAGATTAAACAACGATTTGATTCATTATTAAAAGGCTTACCCGTTGATAACAACTAATGAGATAAGTAGGGCAGACACTGACCGCTCCGCCCTGCTTTTTATTCGCTAAATTGGTGTTTAATAACATCCAATAACGTGGGAAATGTGGTATAGCCTTCTCTGTCAAGAAAATGGCCTGCATTTTCCTCAACCATAACCTGAGTTTTTAGTGCTTCCGCCAACGCTTTTGATGATTGTGGTGAGACAATCTCATCATTACTCGATATGATTGAAATACGCTTGTCAGCAATCTTAATCAATGAGGTATAGTTGATCGGGGTCAGGGTATGACTACGCAGTTCAGGCAATGTCTGTTGTTCTTCATCAAAGCCAGAAACTAAAATATACCCGTTAACGACTTGCGCTTTATTTTGCAAAAAGCGCAGTGCAGTGACACAACCAAGGCTATGACCAATCAGAATGGTCGCTTCATCAATGTCAAACGGAAGGTTTTGCAAGCGCTGCTGCCATTTTTCTGGATCCGGGGATAAAGCGTCTGGCATTTCTGGCACATTCACTTGTGCGCCGAGGGCTTCAAGTTGACTTTGTAACCAAGGGAACCAATTTTTTGCAGGAGATGCTGTATAGCCATGAATAATAACAAATTTTTTATTTTGCAGTGGCAGTGACGCCGAAATGGAGTTGCTCATTTTAGAATTCCTATCAACTCAGTTGTTATGCTTAGACTTTACCATGAGTGCTAGGGGCTGTTTATCTTTGATGGTAAATTAGTTAGAGCTTTTTGTTATATCTAACGCAAAAATAAACTCTTCTTCCCACATGTCTTGAGCATCGTTCATCACATCAATGACATCGGCAAATTCGATGCGTTGTTCTGCATTCATATGAGCAAAAATAATCGTGACAGGAAGTTCAATGCCTGCGGAAACCATATCCCACAAGGCATCAAGGTTATGACCGAACCAATCTGGAAGCGAAAATTGCGCCGCAAACTGATGATAAAAATCATCCAATGTATGTATTTGCCGAAAATCAAAGATCACTCGTTGGCTCATCACTATAGGTCCTTTAATTAACTTGTTTAAAGCTCTTATAATGGTCGTGGGTGACAAATATCATCCCATCCGATGAGTATAGCAAACGATCGGCCCCACGGTGCCCACAACGATAGTTGATATCCGCTTCAAACCATTGGCGATTTTCAGCGATAGGCAGTGATTTTTCACGATTAGAAAAACGATCGCCACCAATTGCACGCCCCGGTAAGACATCACAAAGATTGCCTTTTTTAGCATCCCAACCAGCTTGTCTCGCCTCTTTTTTGGTCAGATAAAACGCGGGAAGCTTTTGATATTTTTGTATATAGCTGACAACATTTTGCTGTTCAGTTAGTTGATCAATGGGTTTTGGCTGATTATTTTCTCGGGAAGTGACTTGCTCAGATGTTGTCACTGATTTATCTGTCTGTGATGTGTTTTGAACATCACCACCACGAAAATACAGGCTCAACACGATCAAAATAGCCATCAACACCAGTGATATGACTCTTTTATTCATTTAGTACCTTCATCATGACAATAACGGCAACCTTTACTTACATAAACGTTGCCGTTTGACTTGCTAGAGTGTGGCATATTACGAAGTTATGCCGTACCGCCCACCGTCATTTTGTCCAATTTCAACGTTGGCTGACCGACACCCACAGGCACGCTTTGGCCTTCTTTGCCGCATACTCCGACACCTTTGTCTAACGCAAGGTCATTACCCACCATGGAAATTTGCTGCATCGCCTCAACACCAGAACCAATCAGTGTAGCTCCTTTCACTGGTGATGTAATTTTTCCATTTTCAATTAAATAGGCTTCAGAGGTTGAAAATACAAATTTACCTGAGGTGATATCAACCTGGCCACCACCAAAGTTCGGTGCATAAATCCCTTTGTCGACACTCGCAATGATTTCTTCTGGTGTTGAAGAGCCCGCCAGCATATAAGTGTTGGTCATGCGCGGCATTGGCAAATGCGCATAGGACTCACGACGTGCATTACCTGTAGGCGAAACCCCCATCAGGCGTGCATTCAGTTTATCTTGAATATAATTGCGCAAAATACCATTTTCTATTAGGACGTTATATTGCCCCGGTACACCTTCATCATCAATCGCCAGGGAGCCTCGACGCCCCACAATCGTGCCATCATCCACGACAGTACACAATGGAGAAGCCACCTGCTCCCCCACTTGCCCTGAGAATACGGATGTGCCACGGCGGTTAAAGTCACCTTCAAGGCCATGCCCCACTGCTTCGTGTAACAACACTCCCGGCCAGCCGGCACCTAATACAACAGGCATCATTCCTGCGGGTGCGGCAATGGCAGATAAATTGACTAATGCCATACGCACAGCTTCGCGGGCATATTGCTCAGCGACGATTTGGCCTTGATGAATTTCTAAGAAATATTCATAGCCATAACGCCCCCCACCCCCACTAGCACCGCGTTCGCGTTTGCCATCATGTTCCACTAATACGCTAACCGAAAGCCGTACTAATGGGCGAATATCTGCCGCCAATGTGCCATCTGTAGCAGCAACCAGCACCTGCTCATAGACGCCCGTTAAACTGGCATTGACCTCAATGACTCGCGGATCTTCGGCGCGCGCTACTTGGTCGACACGATGCAATAAGTCAATTTTCTGTTCGCGAGACAGACTCTGTAATGGATCTACCACGGAATACAATTTTTTGTATTCAACATTACTTAAAACTTGTGATTGACCAGAACCTTGCTCATTCACAATGCTTCGCGCTGCGGTTGCGCTTTGTATCAGCGCTTGCAGTGAAATTTGATCCGCATAGGCGAAACCGGTTTTTTCACCACTTACCGCTCTTACACCAACACCTTGGTCAATATTGTAAGAACCATCTTTAATGATCCTATCTTCAAGCACCCAAGATTCATGGAAACTTGATTGAAAAAATAGATCCGCATAATCCAGACGACGCTCAGATAATAACCCCAGAATGTCATACAGATTTTCTTGCTCAAGGCGATTGGCGGCCAGCAAATGTTCGCTGACAGAAGCTAAACTCATATTCGTTACTCTTTGGTTGTGTCTTTTTTGATCAGAGAGGTCAATTGCGGCCTGAAGCGGTTGTGTTTTACCACCCGGATTTGCTCACGCATGACACTCAAGCTGTCTGTTTTGATATTCAATACGGTTGATGCCACAGCATCTACGTTCTTTTTCATCACTTTACCCCAACCATCAACGGCAAGGCTATGACCCCATGTGCGGCGGGTTCCGTGTACACCAACCTGAGCAGGTGCCAAAATATAGCATTGGTTTTCAATGGCACGGGCACGCAATAAAGGTTCCCAATGCGCCTGACCGGTATATCGGGTAAATGCAGCAGGTACAGAGATAATTTCTGCGCCTTGTTCCCGTAGCGCTTGGAATAAGCCCGGGAAACGTAAATCATAACAAATCGTCATACCTAAGCGACCCACAGGCGTATCCACCACGGTGATATGCTCACCACGTTGATAAATCACCGATTCGTTATAATTCCCTTGTTCGTCTTCGATATTCACATCAAACATATGAATTTTATCGTAACGAGCTTTGATATTTCCTTCGGAATCAAATAATAAGCTACTGCTTGTGATACGTTCAGGATCTTCACGGCTGATCATCGGCATCGACCCTACTAGGATCCACACATTATAACGTTTTGCCATGGCGCGAATAGCGTCCTGTAATGGGCCTTTCCCTTGGACTTCCGCTTGTTTACGGTAAGTCGCCGCGTCTGCAAAGAGCAATGCATTTTCAGGTGTCAAAACTAACTGAACAGTCTCTGGCAACTGTTTGATTTGTTGCTCGATTTGCGCCAAATTGTGCTTAGTATTATTTCCGCTACATAACTGCAAAAGTGCAACGTTACCATTTTTCATTACTCTTGAGTCTCCTTTAGTTGGCGTAATACTTCATCAATTTTTGGCTCGTCCAAGCTACCTGTTACACGATAACGAATAACAGAAACTTTACTCCATAATGGACCAAGCACTTTGGTCGCTGCGAATACCGCAGCGCCAGCAAATGGGTTAACCACAAACGCGGTTGCTACCCCTACTGTAGCAGAAATTTCAGGGGTGATGACCGCTTCTAAATTAATTTGACGCTTAACAAGGTCAACGTCACCATTTAAAGCTATATCCGCAACCAAACCGTCTACAACCGTGTTTTTTGATGTCATCACACCATGGTGAATGGTTGCGTCTCCTTTAATAGAATCAAAGTCGAAATCGTTGTTAAATGTATCGCGAAAATCAAACTGTAACTTACGCAATAAAGCATCGAAACTAACTAATCGCAGGATCTGCCCCGCACGTCCACCGCCCATTTTTGCAATCGCCCCTTTGCCGAGTTTCGCCGAAAGTTTACCGTTTAATGTGGCAATGTCTGGTGACCATGGGAGATTGGCCCAGTCTAAATTAAACTCAATCGTATAGGGTGACTCAATAATTGGCACTAACATGCCGAAATACGCCGCGCTTTCATCGAAAGCTTCACCTGTTAAGGAACCTGCGATTTCAGTTTTATTGCTATTACCACTGTGCCAAATAGCATCCAATTTTAACTGCATAGCGCTATTATTTAATGTGCCATTTGTCAGTTGCAACGCATTCCCCTGTGGAATGATATTAGCGGTAATTTCACCTAACTTTTGCCCTGCGACCCAACACTCTTTGCAGGTGACATTCAATTGTGGCCATTGGCTAAAGTCGACATTCTCAGAACTTGTTGCGCTTTCTTCTATTGAGCTTGGGTTGTAATACAGGTAATCAATCACGACTTTCCAAGGCTGCTTAGCCAAAATTTGCAGTGATCCGGTTAAGTTTTCACTATCAACACTCACTACTTGGTCATCATGTTGTAAATCATACGAAAAGTTTAAATTCTTCCAATACTGCCCAGCGAGGTAAATGGAGGCCAGTTTGACTTCAAGTGTGTCAGGAAGGCGAATGTTGACGCCCCCTTGGCGACTATTTGATGAAACCAGTAACCCAGCTAATTTATCCCAACCAGTTGTTTTAATTGCAGGGAGATCGACGACGATCGCTGCATTTTTCGGTAATTCAGGAGCTTTATTTTTCCATGGTGCAACATGCGCTTTGATTAACCTTAACGGTTTATTGCTTAAGTTCCACTGCGTATTAAAGCCAAACTGTTTACCGATATCACCAGCAATAATCAGTTGCTCAGTATCACCTTTCGCTTGAACGTTAATTTGCCCTAATTCCGTCAACAATTGGCTATTTAGCGCTGGTAGCTGGCTTTTTAGCTGTTTAAGACCTGCGGTAACATCAATTTGCAAACCAACTTTGTCTTTTGCTAGCTCCGGTAAATTAATCGTGATATGACTTTGCCAATCACTGGTACCCGAAATTTTCTGTTTAATGCTTTCAGGGAGCATTGCCAATTTATTCAGCGCCCAATTTCCAGCAATATTCACATCAACCTGATAATCTTTAGGGCGAGTTAATGTTGTGAAATCCACCGAAATTGGCTGACCAAACCACTGTCCTTGTAGCTTATCACCTGTTAAATCGCCATTATTAAAGTTAAAACTGCCCGTTAATGACGAAATTGTGCTATCAATTGGTCGAATAAATAAATCATTTTTATTCAGGTTAACCTTGCCTTTTGCAACAACATCTTTCACTTCACTCAGTGGGATAGACAAACTGAGCTGGCCATTTACTGTGCCGCCAATTTGTAACTCTTCCAACGTATCACCAATAGAGTGTTTCATCGGTGTGTGTACAAAATATTGCTGAATTTGCTTTCCTGTACCATGAATATCCGCATCGATATACAGCATTTCATCATTGTAATCACGGATAATCGCATCAAGGTTGGTTGCCGTTGCATCTGCTAATTTGACTGTTGGCGCATGCATGTACAGACCTGCTCGCCTAAAATCTAAATCCATATCTAAATTGAGCAAAGCGGGCCATTCGCTGTCATATTCGAAAGTTGCCTCTCGCAGCGGCACATACACTTGGAATTGGCCATCATTATGGTCATATGGGAAATTGGCTGGATCACCTTTGTATACCAACGTAGCATTGTCCACTTTCCCAGCAATAATCGCTTTTGTTAGGTAATCAGCAACATCTTGCCCCATTAACTTTTGTGGGAAATAGCGCCATGCATCCCCCGCATTATCCAGCCGGATCCCAGATAAAATAGCCAGATCCGCATAGCCGCCTTTTTTAGCTTTGGCATAACGAAATTCACCGTTCGCCCATAGTGATGTGGCCTGCACATCTAGGGATGGGCTCCAAAGCTTAAATTCACTGTCATTATCCACCCAATACAGTTGCCCTTTTGCACTGGAGATATTAAAAGGCGCTTTAAATTCATCACGATAATCGACTTCACTGTCTTGCAGGTTAAACGATATTCCACCACTTTGCATTCCCCCTGCCAAAACACCAGAAAAATGATCTACCGAAGGAAGCTCCTTCCATTTTTTCCAACTAACATCTTGCCAATCTAGGCTAATTTGCAGAGATTCCGGTCTATTTTGTGTGACATCCAGTGCAAACTCACTTACCACTCCTGTCGGTTGGCGATGCTGCCAATCTTGCACCATGTCCGGCGTTAAAAATGAAAACGTCGGTAGAACCTCACTTAAGCGCTCAAGTTCGATATTTTTTGCTCGCACCCGCCAATGGTCATTATCTTGATATTTTTTTGAAGCGGGTAAATAGAGCACCGACACGCTACCTTGCGGCCAAATAAATTCATTGGTTTTTAATGTATCAAGCTCAGGGATATTAAATAGCCAACCATTTCCCTGCCTTTTCATTCGTAGCAATAAATCATTCACTTGCAAGTTCTGGGCTAACTCCCCCGAACCCCAGTTCGCCTCCCCCTGACGTAGCTGAATCAACCCACTATCAATACGCTTGTCTTTTAGACTGATCCATGAGGACAGGCTAAAATTCGCATCTCGCAATGATGTGTTATCTCGCAACCAACGGCTTAACCATGGTTGCATATCGATATTGTCAGCTTGAAGGTAGAAAATACCGTCACTCAGTACGCCTTTTTTATCTGACACATCTAGCTTAACTTGCAAATAACCATGTTGTTTATTGATGGTTTCAAGACTAACAAAGCCTTGTGCACGATGACGATCGTTTTCATTGAGCCAAGAAAGCTCAGGCAGGATCAGTGTGGTTTTTTGCTCTGAGGGCGTTAAGAAAGTCAGTTGACTATCTTTTAAGGTAAAGTGGTCAAACTGGCGCAAAAACAAATCTTCAATACCATCTAATGACTCACCTTCACCGGAGCCTTCAAATGAAAATGGGATTTTGTAATCGACATTGAGCTGGTAGAAAGTCAGGTCGCGAAAGCGCCAGCGCAGGGAAAGAAGTGAGTTCCAGATATCCAGTTCAAGGTGAATTTGCTTGGCAGTTACGTCCGTTGTTTCACTTTGCAAAGTGACATCGGATAATGTCAGAACTGGGCCAAAATAGCGCCATGCCCCTTCCATTTCGCTGAACTGAAGCGAAACATCGGCCTTTTTTTCAATATAAGCTATAAGATCAGGACGATAGCTATCAATATTTGGTAAAAGGAAACGCAGCCCTGTCAGCACCAGCGCGCACAGCAATAAAATAACCGCAGTGGTCACCAGTACTACACGTGGCAGTCGTTTCACTCACTTCTCCTTCAAGCAAATAGGCTACATCATGACGACGTCAAAACGTTCTTGACTGTATAATGGCTCAGTCTGAACTTTCACTTGCTTCCCAACAAAGATTTCCACTTCAGCCAGTGCGTGTGACTCATCCCCTTTAAGCACATCGACTACCGCTTGTGATGCATAGACTAAGAACCGATCGGCGTCGATTGTGCGGTGAACTCTCACAATTTCCCGTAAAATCTCATAGCAAACGGTCTCTACTGATTTTACCGTCCCACGCCCTTGGCAAGTTGGGCAGTCATCACATAATACGTGTTCAAGGCTTTCCCTTGTTCGTTTACGGGTCATTTCCACTAAGCCAAGTTGTGAAAAACCGTTAATGGTGGTTTTCACTTTATCTTTACTTAGCGCTTGTTCCAGTGATGCGAGTACGCGGCGGCGATGCTCTGTATCTGTCATATCAATAAAATCAATGATAATGATCCCACCTAAATTGCGTAACCGTAACTGCCGTGCTATGGCTTGAGTCGCTTCAATATTAGTGTTGAAAATAGTTTCTTCGAGATTACGATGACCAACAAACGCCCCCGTATTGATGTCAATAGTCGTCATCGCTTCGGTTTGATCGATAATCAAGTAACCACCTGATTTTAAATCAACTTTTCTATCCATCGCCCGTTGAATTTCATTTTCAACATCATATAAATCGAAAATTGGCTGGTTGCCTTGGTATAACTCCAGTTTTGCCGTCATTTCCGGCACATACTCTTCAATAAATTCTTGTAATTGAGTATAGGTCAAACGGGAGTCAACGCGAATTCTATCAAGATGAGCGCCTGCAAAATCACGGATAATGCGAAAAGCGAGCGCTAATTCACCATAAATCTTAGTGCGGGTGACATTACGTTTTTTGCGTTCAATCACTTTCGCCCAAAGACGTTTTAAGAAAGCCGCATCTTGTTTGACTTCATCTTCACCCACGCCTTCCGCTGCGGTACGAATAATAAAACCGCCATTTTCGTCACAATATTGGGCTACACACTGTTTTAAGCGCTCTCTTTCTTCTTCACTTTCAATACGTTGAGAGACCCCAACATGAGAAGCACCCGGCATGAAAACTAAATAGCGCGAAGGCAAAGTAATATCTGTCGTCAGCCTTGCGCCTTTAGTGCCTAGCGGATCTTTCACGACTTGCACAATCAGATCTTGCCCCTGTTTAACTAACTCGGCAATATCCCTAACGTGAAAGTTTTTTTGCTCGTCACCCGCAATGCATTCGGTGTGTGGCATGATATCTGATGCATGCAAAAAGGCCGCTTTATCCAGACCAATATCAACAAAGGCCGCCTGCATTCCGGGTAGAACACGGCTCACGCGGCCTTTGTAAATATTCCCTACAAGTCCTCTTTTTGCTTCTCGCTCAACATGTATTTCTTGTAAGATCCCACCATCTATATAAGCTACGCGCGTTTCAGATGGTGTAATATTCACTAATAGTTCCGCTGTCATGACTTCCCCTTACCATCACCTAACGCTAAAAATCGTTGAATTAATTCATTTGTTTCGACCAAAGGTAAACCGACCACACCGTGGTAACTGCCATTAATTTTACGAATAAAACGACCACCAAGACCTTGAATTGCATAGGCCCCCGCTTTATCCATTGGTTCACCTGACTGTATATAATCCTGTATTTCTAGTAAAGATAACCCGCTAAATGTCACATCTGTCACAATTAATGCGTGTAATGTCTGCTGGCGATTGGAAAGTGCAATAGCGGTCATCACTTGGTGAGTTTTACCCGCTAGCGCGCAGAGCATCTCTTGTGCATGCTGGCTATCTCTTGGTTTTTCAAGGATTTTTCCTTCGAGAACCACGATGGTATCCGCACCTAAAACGGGTTTATCTTCTGGCGCAATGGCAACACCTGCTAAGGATTTATCACGAGCGAGACGCTGCACATAATCTTCTGGCGTCTCCCCCTGTTGCCATTTTTCTTCTACCTCTGGCCGTAAAATTTCAAAATGATAGTCAAGATATTGCACCAATTCGCGCCGACGAGGTGAACCCGATGCCAGATAAATTAAATTCATAAAACGTATTTCCCGCCAGAAGCGACAGCTAAAATCCTAACACACTGAAAACTGTCGACGAATTTTTCGTAAAAGCAAAAATAACCATGGCCACAGGATACCATTGACGAGACTATTCCAGAATACTTGAGGGTGGAATAATACCTGAGAAGATAAAAATTCTGCCCAGAATACGGTCAGATCTTGGATAACTGTGAGTAGCACAATCACAAGCGCTTGCTGCCATAACGCCATATTGCGTAATAATTGATGTTTATAAGCAACAAGATAACAAATAATACTGAAAGAGAGTGCGTGAACGCCCAGTGCTGAGCCTTGAATGGAGTCAACAATAATGCCTAAAATAAAACTTGTGCCGACACTAACGCGGTGGGGCAGTGCCATCACCCAGTAAGTTAAAATCAATAGCAACCATGATGGCCGGTAAAAATTAAGCTGTTCCGGCCACGGCATGACTTGCAAAATCAGTGCAATAATAAAAGAGAGCCAGATAATGGCACGACCATTACCACGGTATTCATCCATTTAATTCATTCCTCCTACCCATAACCATAATAACGTTTCCTTTACCTATGGTTGCGGTGCCATTGAGGGTGGCAGTGGTGGCCCTTGAATTTCACTTGGATTCGGCAAAACTTGCGGAAGCACTTTCATTAAGCGTTCATTGGCTGCACGGTAGACTTCTGAAGGCTGTAACGGTGTTTTCGGATCGCTGTCATTACCCCATAAAAGCAGAAGATAGCGTAAACGCTGTAATTCTGCGCTTGGTCTCGCATTAATAATGGTATATGCGCGCTGAGTATCATGTTTAACCGATGAGACGACCGCAACGGGGTAACCTTCTGGGAAACGCCCCCCTAAACCAGAGGTGACTAACACATCACCAACCCGAATATCGGTATTTTCTGGTAATGGTTCAAGCTGTATATCATCAGCACACCCAGAACCCGCCGCAATAACGCGGACATCATTACGCAGAACTTGCACAGGTAAAGCATGAGTGGTGTCGCAGATTAATAACACACGGCTATTGAAGTTGCTTACCCCCACAACTTGACCAACAACACCTTTGTCACTAATAACTGGCTGCCCTTCATAAACGCCTTCATTACTGCCTTTATCGATCACCACTTGGTCACGGTAAGGCGTATTGGCACCTGAAATGACTTGCGTCACCATCATGTGTTCATCTTGGCGTAACGGAGAGCCAAGAAGCTCCCTTAAACGCGCATTTTCTTGCTTAAGTTGTTCCAGCAACAAGTTATCCGCTTTTTTCAGTAACAGCTCTTGGCGCAACGCTTTGTTTTCAAATTGCAGCTGTTCCCGAGAAGAGAAACTTTCAGAGATATTGTCCAGAAATTGACGTGGACCATTGGCTAAAAAATAGAATGGGCTGACCGCCGTGTCTAGGTAGTTACGGATTTTATTGAAAGGCTCGAATCGATGGTCAATCACCACCAGCACAAGTGCAATGATTACCGCAAAAAAAATGCGTAACTGTAGGGATGGACCTCGCCTAAAAATGGGCTTCATGTGTGGCTATGTTTCGCTAATGTCAGAGGATCAAAAATAGTCAAAGCAGCTAGGCATCGACCTAACTGCTTTTAGTTGGCCATTTAGTCTTCGCTAAACAGGTCACCACCATGCATATCGATCATTTCTAGCGCTTTACCACCACCACGAGCGACGCAGGTCAACGGATCTTCCGCAACGATGACTGGGATCCCCGTCTCTTCCATTAATAAGCGATCTAAATTACGAAGCAGTGCGCCACCACCTGTTAACACCATTCCGCGTTCTGAGATATCAGACGCTAATTCAGGTGGACATTGTTCCAGAGCCAGCATGACCGCACTGACAATGCCTGTTAGCGGTTCCTGTAATGCTTCCAAGATTTCATTAGAGTTCATTTTGAATCCACGTGGAACCCCTTCAGCAAGGTTACGGCCGCGAACTTCAATTTCAAACACTTCATCTGTTGGGAATGCGGAACCAATGCCGTGTTTAATACGCTCAGCCGTCGCTTCACCAATCAGTGAGCCATAGTTACGGCGAACATAGTTAATGATGGATTCATCAAAACGGTCACCCCCGATACGAACTGAAGATGAATACACCACACCGTTTAGCGAAATAACTGCCACTTCTGTGGTACCACCACCGATATCAACCACCATCGAACCTGTTGCTTCAGAAACAGGGAGACCCGCACCGATAGCGGCAGCCATAGGTTCTTCAATTAAGAATACTTCACGCGCACCTGCACTTAAAGCGGACTCACGAATCGCTTTGCGTTCAACTTGAGTCGCACCGACAGGCACACAGACCAGCACACGAGGGCTTGGACGTAAGAAACTGTTGCTATGAACTTGTTTAATGAAGTGTTGTAACATTTTTTCAGTCAAGAAAAAGTCAGCGATAACACCGTCTTTCATTGGTCTGATTGCAGAAATATTACCTGGTGTACGCCCCAGCATCTGTTTAGCTTCACCACCCACTGCTGCTACGCTTTTTGGCGAGCCCGCACGGTCTTGACGAATAGCAACTACAGAGGGTTCATTTAATTTTACGCCTTGTCCTTTGACATAAATGAGGGTATTGGCCGTACCCAAGTCAATCGACAGGTCATTAGAAAACATGCCACGAAATTTTTTAAACATAACGAAAGAGTTATCCTGCAAGCTGGGGACGAATATAAACCCGTCTACTCTACCAACCACTTGAAGCGGTCTCAAGGCGTTAATGAGCTGCTTCTAAAATATGGTCAATTCATCTATTTTTCACGTACTGTACTGTACATGCTTCTTATCGAAACGAAGCAGATAAAAACCTCAAAAATAAATATTAATTTTACTTTTTCCATCACTAGATGGAATTACGTAAAAACAACCTCTATTCTTTGGCTGTTATATACTCCATTGTTTGTCTTCCCAGTGTGACAAGTAATGATGACTACAAGTTCAAATAATATTTATATCTTTTTATTATTGCTACCCGCTAGTTATTTTCACCACAAATTAGATGAACTTCACGAGTGTTAGCTCTATTATCTACCAAAAATAAAGCAAGTTTGTATCAGTACGCAAAATGAATTCGTCGCGATGCGTTATTTTGCATGATAAAAGCCTATTTATGCCAGAAAAAAATAAATTTTTACAAAATAATTACATTATTAATAGCTTAAGAACCGTCACTACGTCAATGAAATACCGTTAAATTTTCGGCATTTTTAAATGACATAATTACTCATTTCACTAGGAGTGAACGATGAAAGCTCTCGTCCTAAATCAATCAGATGAAAAAATCGTTGCAAATATCCAACATCTGACAACCGAAATGCTACCTGCCGGGGATATTATAGTCGATATTCACTGGTCTACACTCAATTATAAAGATGCACTAGCCATTAATGGTAAAGCCGGCGTTGTCAGGCAATATCCGATGGTGCCGGGAATCGATTTTTCCGGAGTGATCCACCACAGTGAAGACCCACGATTTCAAGTTGGACAACATGTTTTATTGACAGGCTGGGGAGTGGGTGAAACCCATTGGGGTGGTTTAGCATCCCAAGCTCGTGTTCCTGCGAATTACTTAACGCCCCTGCCAGAGCAACTCTCTTTAAAACAAGCCATGATTATTGGTACAGCCGGTTTCACCGCCATGCTGTGTGTGAATGCACTGGAAGAGGCAGGGATTACGCCAGATAAAGGCGAAGTTGTCGTCAGTGGCGCAAGTGGCGGTGTCGGTAGCACTGCGGTTCAACTACTCTCTTTATTAGGTTATGACGTAGTCGCGATTTCAGGGCGTGAAGAAAATAACGCATATTTGCAAAAGTTAGGCGCTAAGCGTGTGCTACCACGCAGTGATTTCACTCATCCTGCCAAACCGCTTGATAAACAGCTTTGGGCGGGCGCTATTGATACCGTTGGTGGAGAGATATTAGCGAACCTGCTAGCACAAACCCATTACAATGGAGCCGTTGCCGCCTGTGGCTTAGCCGGTGGATTTAACTTACCAACCAGTGTGATGCCATTTATTTTACGTAATGTCCGCTTGCAAGGTGTCGATTCTGTTTATTTCCCTGCGGCTAAGCGTGCGAAAGTCTGGGAGCGTCTTGCTCAATTGCTGCCCGCCTCTTTTTATGAGCAAGTTTGCTCTGAAATCAAATTAGAAGATGCCGCAGAATATGCCAAAAAACTGTTAAAAAATGAAATCACTGGACGCACCCTCGTCAATCTTTGCGAAAAATAACGGAATACGTGCGGCTCTCTGGCAAAAATAGGGATTACCGCACATTTCACAAAATAAATTCGGGTAATTTCTCTGATAAGACCAGTATTTTGCTGCTATATGCCACGAAATAATTATAATAGCGTCCTTTGTCAGTAGAAATTCCATTTATTTTTATGATAAAAGATGACAAACGCTCAACATCGCGTTATGTTGTCGGACTATTGATTTATCGTCGGAGTTAGCAGCATAATGGCAGAAGATATTCACATTTTACTCTTGAACGGGCCAAACCTGAACCTGCTAGGTACACGGGAGCCAGACAAGTACGGTAACCAAACACTTGCAGATATCGTCGCCAAATTAGACGTCGAAGCGGGCCAGTTAGGTGTAAAATTGAGTCATTTTCAATCAAATGCAGAACATGAACTCATTGATAGGATTCATGCTGCGCGCCATGATGTTGATTTTATTCTTATTAACCCGGCAGCATTCACACATACCAGTGTAGCGCTACGTGATGCATTACTGGCGGTGTGCCTCCCGTTTATCGAGATCCACCTGTCTAATGTTCACGCGAGAGAACCATTTCGCCAACATTCTTATTTCTCCGATATGGCAGTCGGTGTAATTTGTGGTCTAGGTGCAGACGGTTATCGTTTTGCTTTACAAGCAGCGGTTAACCGCGTGCGCCTAATTAATTCAATCCAAATATAAGAGTACGGAATCATATCCATGGATATTCGTAAAATTAAAAAGCTGATCGAGCTGGTCGAAGAGTCTGGCATTTCTGAACTGGAAATTTCTGAAGGTGAAGAGTCAGTACGCATTAGCCGAGTTTCCCCAGCTTCTCAGGTTATGGCTGCACCTCAACAATTTTACTCAGCGCCAGTTGCACAACAACCGGCACTAGCAAGTGCAGTAGCGCCATCAGAAGCAATGGCAACACCTGCAGCGCCGGCAGCGGTTGCAGGGCACCAAGTTCGTTCACCTATGGTAGGAACGTTCTACCGTGCGCCAAGCCCAGAAGCGAAACCATTCGTTGAAATTGGTCAAACTGTTAGCGTTGGTGACCCACTTTGCATCGTTGAAGCGATGAAAATGATGAACCAAATTGAAGCAGACAAAGCTGGCGTTGTTAAAGCCATTCTGTTGCAAAACGGTGATGCAGTAGAATTTGACGAGCCATTAGTTGTCATCGAATAACGAGGCGTCTCCATGCTGGAAAAAATTGTCATCGCAAACCGCGGTGAAATCGCACTACGTATTTTGCGTGCCTGTAAAGAGTTAGGCATCAAAGCGGTCGCGGTTCACTCCACGGCTGATAGCGATCTAAAACATGTGTTGCTGGCTGATGAAACAATTTGTATCGGCCCAGCAGCCTCTGCAAAAAGTTACTTGAATATCCCTGCGATTATCTCCGCAGCAGAAATTTCAGGCGCACAAGCGATCCATCCCGGATACGGTTTCTTGGCTGAAAACGCAGATTTTGCAGAACAAGTTGAAAACTCAGGCTTTACTTTTATTGGCCCTAAAGCTGAAACCATCCGCCTAATGGGTGACAAAGTTTCTGCGATTAACGCAATGAAAAAAGCCGGAGTTCCGTGCGTTCCAGGATCTGATGGTCCATTAGGTAACGACACAGAAAAAAATAAAACCATTGCAAAACGCATCGGTTACCCTGTGATCATTAAAGCTTCTGGTGGCGGTGGTGGTCGTGGTATGCGTGTAGTTCGTAACGAAAAAGATTTGGAATCTTCCATCAATCTGACACGTGCAGAGGCAAAAGCGGCTTTTAATAACGACATGGTTTACATGGAAAAATACCTTGAAAACCCACGTCATATTGAAATCCAAGTCATGGCCGATGGTCAAGGCAATGCGGTTTATTTAGCTGAACGTGACTGTTCAATGCAACGTCGCCACCAAAAAGTGGTTGAAGAAGCGCCAGCACCGGGTATCACGCCTGAAATTCGCCGTAATATCGGTGAACGTTGTGCAAACGCGTGTATTGAAATCGGTTATCGTGGTGCGGGTACCTTTGAATTCCTGTTTGAAAACGGTGAATTCTACTTTATCGAAATGAATACTCGTATTCAGGTTGAGCACCCAGTAACTGAGATGATCACCGGTGTTGACTTAATCAAAGAGCAATTACGTATTGCCTCAGGTTTACCGTTATCGGTGAAACAGGAAGATATCGTAGTTCACGGCCATGCTGTTGAGTGCCGTATCAACGCTGAAGACCCGAAAACCTTTATTCCTAGCCCCGGTAAAATTACACGTTTCCACTCTCCAGGTGGTTTTGGTGTACGTTGGGAATCTCATATTTACGCTGGCTATACCGTGCCGCCGTACTATGACTCAATGATCGGTAAACTGATCACCTACGGTGAAACTCGTGAAATCGCAATTTCTCGCATGAAAAATGCATTAAACGAGCTGATCGTTGATGGTATTAAAACCAACATCGAACTGCACCAAATGATCATGAACGATGAAAACTTCCAAAAAGGTGGAACTAACATCCACTACTTAGAGAAAAAACTGGGCATTTCTGAGTGATCTTGAAATTGTCTGTTTGACTCATCGTTAATAAATGCCGCGAAGCTCTGCTCTGCGGCATTTTTTTACGTTAAACCCCTTTTCTCATACTTTTCTTCTGCTTTTTTTACACTCTACCTGCGGATTATCGTACAATCCCTGATTATTTTTTATGTGAGTAAGGAGGAATAACGGATGGACAAACGTTTTCTTCAATCCAATAAGGAAGCGCGTTGGTCTCTTTATTTGACCATCGCATACATGATAGGTTGGATAATTAGCGCCTACCTACCTGATAATACGCGTGGTGTCACTGGTCTACCGTTATGGTTTGAATGGTCATGCCTTATTGTACCCGTCATCTTTATTTTGCTCTGTATCATGATGGTCAAAATCATTTTTAAAGATATCTCTCTGGAGGAGAAGGATGCAGATTGAAGTGCTTCTCCCTCTTATTGGTTACCTAACACTGGTTTTCCTGTTATCTGTCTATGCCTATAAAAAACGGACGAAAGGGGAATTCCTTAATGAGTATTTTTTAGGTAACCGTTCCATGGGGGGATTTGTCCTTGCCATGACCATTACAGCAACCTATATTAGCGCCAGCTCATTTATCGGTGGCCCGGGGGCCGCTTATAAATACGGTCTAGGTTGGGTGCTGCTTGCGATGATCCAACTGCCGGCTATTTGGTTGTCTCTCGGAGTATTAGGGAAAAAGTTCGCGATCTTAGCTCGTCGCTATAATGCGGTGACCCTTAACGATATGTTATATGCTCGTTACCAAAGCCGCTTTTTAGTCTGGTTCGCCAGTATTAGCCTATTAATCGCTTTCTTTGGCGCGATGACGGTACAATTTATTGGTGGGGCAAGGCTACTCGAAACCGCAGCAGGTATCCCCTACACTTATGGGCTAATCATCTTTGGCGTCTCTATCGCGCTGTACACTGCGATTGGTGGGTTTAGGGCAAGTGTGCTAAATGACGCCTTACAAGGGCTTGTCATGCTGCTCGGTACAGTGATTTTACTTGTTGCCATTATTTATCATGCAGGTGGTCTCCCTGCTGCCATTGAAAAAATGCAATCCATTGACCCGAAGCTGGTCTCTCCAGAAGGTGCTGATAACATACTAAGTACGCCATTCTTAGCCTCATTTTGGATCCTCGTTTGCTTTGGTGTTATCGGTTTACCGCATACAGCGGTGCGTTGTATTTCCTACAAAGACAGTAAGGCTGTTCATCGTGGTATTATTCTAGGCACCATCGTGATGGCGGTATTAATGTTTGGTATGCATTTTGCGGGCGCATTAGGCAGAGCAATACTCCCTGATCTAACCATCCCTGACCAAGTGATCCCGACCTTGATGGTACAAGTGCTGCCGCCTTTCGCTGCGGGAATTTTCTTGGCAGCGCCGATGGCAGCAATTATGTCGACCATCAACGCACAATTATTACAATCTTCAGCAACCATTGTGAAAGACATCTATTTAAATAGCGTGCCTACACAAATGACAAATGAGAAACGACTCGCTCGGATTTCCAGTCTTTCAACCCTAGTCTTAGGTGCATTACTTTTAATTGCGGCTTGGAACCCACCGCAAATGATTATCTGGCTAAATTTATTGGCCTTTGGTGGTCTAGAAGCTGTTTTCTTATGGCCATTAATACTCGGCCTGTATTGGGAAAAAGCCAATGGGACAGGGGCAATTAGTGGCATGGTGGTGGGTGGCGTGAGTTACGCCGTACTAGCAAGCTTTAAAATTGAGATTATGGATTTCCATGCCATCGTTCCATCATTGATTTTCAGCCTTGTTGCTTTTTTAGTCGGTAACCTTTTTGGCAAAAAAAACGTACAATTAGCAACACATTAACTGTTTAACGAATACCTATTTTGAAATAAGAGACGAATATGCCTTGGATACAAATTAGAATTAACTCAACAGGTCAGCAAGCGGAAGCGCTCGGTGATGAGCTGATAGAAGCAGGGGCGGTATCCGTCACGTTTCAAGACAGCCACGACACGCCTGTTTTTGAACCTCTACCGGGGGAAACTCGTCTGTGGGGTGACACTGATGTTATAGGTCTATTTGACGCAGAGACGGAGATGAAATTCGTTGTTGCTCAATTAGAAAATAGCCCTCTGCTTGGTGCAGGCTTTACCCATAAAATCGAACAGTTAGAAGATAAAGATTGGGAAAGAGAGTGGATGGATAACTTCCACCCAATGCGCTTTGGTGAACGTTTGTGGATCTGCCCTAGCTGGCGAGAGGTTCCCGATCCAACCGCTGTTAACGTGATGCTTGATCCCGGCTTAGCATTCGGTACAGGGACACATCCAACAACTTCGTTGTGCTTACAATGGCTTGATAGCCTTGATTTAAAAGGTAAAACTGTAATCGACTTTGGTTGTGGTTCGGGTATTTTAGCGATTGCCGCTCTCAAACTCGGCGCTGCTCATGCGATAGGGATCGATATTGATCCTCAGGCTATTACCGCAAGCCGTGATAATGCGCAGCGTAACGGCGTTTCAGAACGTTTATCTCTCTACTTACCCAAAGACCAACCCCAAGACCTACAAGCCGATGTCGTCGTGGCTAACATCCTTGCAGGCCCATTACGTGAATTAGCACCAATGATTAGCGTGTTACCACGTGCAGGTGGGTTACTTGGTCTTTCTGGCGTTCTCGCAACACAAGCGGAAGGGGTCGCTGATGCTTATCGCCCATCCTTTGAAATCGACCCTGTTGCAGAGAAAGAAGAATGGTGCCGAATCACCGGTGTCAAGCATTTTTAGCAGAAATATTCTAAAAATCAGAGAATAATTTCTTTGAAAATAACGGCAGAATAGATTATCTTATAGCTCAAATATTGCTCAGTTGCTGGCGATAATCTGTTCTGCACGAGATTTGAACAGTACAACAGTTATTTTAATAAATGGTTATAGAAATATCTTAACTAACTGTTAAATATAACTAATTTTAAAATTGCAAAAATGCAAGATAAAAAAATTAGTGATAAATAACCGTTTGCTCAAAGTTTGTCCTTTCATATCTCGTAAAAAATGCGTAATATACGCGCCCTTGCAGTCACAGTATGGCCCCCATTTAGATATGCGAATCGGACAATATCAGTTGAGAAACTGTCTTATTGCTGCCCCCATGGCAGGCATTACAGATAAACCGTTTAGGTCACTCTGTTATGACATGGGCGCAGGGATGACGGTATCGGAGATGCTTTCTTCTAATCCACAAGTTTGGAAGACTGACAAATCTAGGCTCAGAATGGTTCATCGTGATGAACTTGGGGTTCGTTCTGTACAAATAGCTGGCAATGATCCCGATGAAATGGCTGCTGCGGCTCAAATCAACGTTGAGAGTGGCGCTCAGATCATCGATATCAATATGGGCTGTCCGGCTAAGAAAGTGAATCGTAAGCTTGCGGGCTCAGCACTGTTACGTTATCCAGATATCGTTAAATCGATTCTAGAAGGCGTTGTTAAGGCAGTGGATGTGCCTGTCACCCTTAAGATCCGCACAGGCTGGTCACCTGAAGAACGAAACTGCATAGAGATTGCCAAATTGGCCGAAGATTGTGGCATTCAAGCTCTCACTATTCACGGCAGAACTAGAGCCTGTCTGTTTAATGGAGAAGCTGAATATGACAACATTCGGGCAGTTAAGCAGACTGTTACCATTCCGGTTATTGCCAATGGCGACATTACTGACCCGCTTAAAGCCAGAGCAGTTCTAGACTACACAGGGGCAGATGCCTTGATGGTAGGAAGAGCCGCTCAGGGAAGACCCTGGATCTTTCGGGAAATCCAGCATTATCTGGACACAGGTGAGCTATTGCCACCAATGCCTATGGCAGAGGTACAACGCATTATGCTCGCGCACGTACAGGAATTGCACGACTTTTATGGTCAAGGCAAAGGAGCCCGTATCGCGCGCAAACATGTTTCTTGGTACTTAAAAGAACATGCACCTGATGACCAGTTTCGGCGCTCATTCAACGCCATTGAGGATGCCAGCGAACAGCTGGAGGTGTTGGAAGCATTTTTTGAAAATTTTTGCGTAAATAAAGATAAGAGCTGACAGAACTATGTTCGAACAACGCGTAAATTCTGACGTACTAACCGTTGCTACTGTAAATTCACAAGATCAAGTAACTCAAAAACCGTTACGTGATTCAGTTAAGCAAGCACTGAAGAACTATTTTGCTCAATTAAACAATCAAGATGTTAATGATTTATATGAGCTGGTATTGGCTGAAGTAGAACAGCCTTTGTTGGACATGGTTATGCAATATACCCGTGGAAACCAGACCCGTGCAGCCCTGATGATGGGTATCAACCGTGGCACTCTGCGTAAGAAACTGAAAAAATACGGCATGAACTAATCCTAGTCGGTTAATGCAGTGTTTTTGTGAGCCCTCCCTGTGATGCAGTGAGGGCTTTTTGCTACCTTAGGATTAATGAAATTAAGCTATCTGTGCATGCAAATTAAACTGCTGAACCGCCTGCTGTAGCTCTTGTGTTTGCTGCTCAAGTGAGCTGGCAGCAGTTGCGACTTGTTCAACTAAAGAGGCATTTTGTTGTGTGACACTGTCCATTTGTGTGATCGCTACGCCCACTTGTGCAATTCCTTTACTTTGCTCTTCAGAAGCTACCGTTATCTGTTTCATGATGGCTGTCACGTCATTGATACCTTGCAAAATAGTTTCCATGGTTTTACCCATTTCATTGACAAGCCCTGTTCCTTTTTCAACACAAGCTCCAGAATCGGCAATCAAACGTTCAATTTCCATTGCCGCATCGGCACTGTGACTCGCTAACTTGCGCACCTCGGCTGCCACAACCATAAAACCACGACCATGTATCCCTGCTCTTGCGGCTTCAATAGAAGCATTTAACGCTAATATATTAGTTTGAAAACTAATATCGTTAATCATATTGATAATATCCGCAATTTTTTGCGAACTTTGTGAAATTTCCGCCATAGTCATCACCACTGACCCCACAATTTCACTTCCTTTGTTAGCCACCACAAACGCCTCACTCGCTAATTGGTTAGCTTGGTGGGTATTTTCCATATTGAGCTGAACAGCAGCGGTGATCTGCTCCATACTTGCCGCCGTTTCTTCGAGTGCGGCGGCTTGCTCTTCTGTTCTCGATGAAAGGTCACTATTGCCATTTGAGATCTCACTGGCACCTAGATAAATATTTTCACTGCCTTGTCTGATCAAACTAACAGACTCTCTTAAATCATTACGCATTTCCTCCAGTAAAGGAAAGAGCCGGCCAACACAATTATGACCAAAAGGTTTAATGGGATGACTTAAATCCCCTTTCGCAATGTGTGAAAAATATTGTCTCAGTAAATCTAATGGCTTTTGCATCATCGCTGCCAAATAACGGTCGGTAAATATTAGCGTGATCACCCCTAAAACTGTCGCCATGATCATCACAATACGTGTGATGTTCATAACCTTATCAACGTGCTGCCGCGCACTATCAATCAATCCTTCAGCCGATTGATTGAACTGGTTGATTGATGCACCAAATGTACGACTTAAAGCTGGTGTGACATTATGTGCATGAGCTAAATACTTTTGAGGATCATTCTCTATCGCTAAAGCTAATTGAGGAGTCACACCGTTATCAAATAATGACTGCCAGCTATTAATTACCTGCTGTGATATTTCAGGATCCATTGGACCGGGGGAAATCGACTTCATTTGTTCTAAGTAGCCGCCCATTTTTTCCATGGCATCTTTCACTGGTGCATAATCTACGTCTTTTCCTTCATTTTTGCTTTCCATTACGCGAGTTAATCGTGTCACAAAACGAAAGTATTGATCATTCCCCTGACTGAGTACTGTCATCTGTTTCACCAATTGCCTATCGATATCATTACCATCAGCAATCCGAGACAATGACCAACCACTATAAAGGCTGGTTCCCCCCAAGATCAGGCATAGAAGCCCTAATAAAACGAGCATAACAGCGCGAATTGAGTAGTTTCGAAGTTTCTGCATAGAATTTCTCTTTTGGTGGGATAAAATGACGATATTTAACTTTATCGGCGATAAACAGAAAAAAATTAGGCTGTTGTGTAGGTTAATTATTGTTCAAAAGAGACAAGATAAGTATAAATACCTATATTTCCAATAGGTTATTACTTTTTTTTAGAACAAATTAAGCTCATTCAATATTTCGAGTTAATTTCAAAAATTTGACATGAGTCTCGAAATAATACCAATGATTGAAAAATTTCAAGCTCGTGTTTAGCGTTCACCATATTTGGTATACGTCTGCATTGATATAATAATTAATAGCTTTAAATTAATTCCAATGCATTATTAGTTTGCAGATTAAATGAAAAGCCATATTTCATTAATAGAAATAAATCCTCATGTTGCAGGAGGTATGATTGATACTCTTTGCTTATTATCTACAGGCTTTGATCTTGTTCACTGCGACTTATCACACGTTGTTAAAAATATAGAGTACAAGCCCCAAGAAAAATTGAAACAGCTATTTTCTGCAATACGCTTGTTAATTACAGATAGGCAAGGCACCATTACAAAGCTACAAACACATTTTAATCTAATTAAACCGATAATATATCAGCTTGTTCCCCCTCTTATTACAATTGCTAAACTAAAAGATAGCGATGATGGATGAGATTATGTAATTGCAACGGCTGATACCTTAGAGCTTGCTACTAAAGTAGCTGAAGATTCAATTAATAATATCGAAATGATATGCCGCTAGGTAAAAAAGGCACAGCAAACCCCGCTGTACCTTTACAGTTAGCTTAAAACAAAGTTGAAACATTAACGGTATATCGGTAACAAATTAAATTGCGCCAGTAATTGGCAAATTATACCAAAGACGCCAAAAGCAATAACAGCATAAATGAGTCCTTTTCCGCCCCATACTTTAAATTTTGAATCAGGGAAACGTTCCCTAACTTTCAATGCCATAATGGCAGGACAAATGATAGCCCAAATACATGCCGCCATACCTGCGTATGCAATAGCAATTAAAAATCCATTTGGGAATAATATGCAAAGAATTAATGGAGGTAAAAAACAAAGTAATGCTGATTTCATTCGACCAGATGGATTATCTTGAAAGTTTAGGGAAGCAAGTATGTAATCAAATAACCCAATAGCGACACCTAAAAATGAGCAGAATACGGCACTAATAGAAAACCAAAGTAAAAATGTCGCAATGTGTTTACTGTTCAGCACGGCATAAAGTGATTCAATAAACGCATCTAAGTTCCCCCCCTTATTTATAATCGTTAAAAACTCAGCTCTTGGTAAATTCCCCATTGTTCCCATGACCCAAAGGAAATAAAGGACAAGTGCTAACACGCAACCAATCACACAGCTCTTAACTACTTTTCTCTCATTTTCATGGTATAACTTGTATAAACTACACACATTGCCATGATAGCCAAACGAGGTGATCGCATAGGGAATAATAATAAAGACGAAGGGTAATAACGTGATTTGCCCACCTTCTACAGGTGATGATAACAATAAATCCGTTTTGACAATTAAGAATAAACCGGAGAATGCGAGTATAAATAAAATAATTTTGATAAATAAAAATAATGATGTTAGTCGACTCGCACCAACACCGCTCCACCAAATACTTGCACCTAATATTAATGTGAAGACAATAAATATAAGTCTTAAATTAATATCATAACCATAAATAGCTGCGGCTTCTTTAATAACCGATCCAGCAGCAGATATATAGGCATAAATTAAGATATACAGTACGAATATTAACGCCATATTCGCAATATAACAGGCCCATTTTGGTAAGAGTTCTTTTGATATAAAAAAGTAATTCGTCCCTGCCCCATATTTTGAGATACATTCTAAAATATAAATCCCTGAGTGAAACATAAAAAAGCAAACAACTAACAAGATAACTACAGAGTTAATAAACCAAGCACCTGCCATAATAGTTGGCAAGCTAAACATTCCTGCCCCTATCATTGCACCGCCTAGCACAAAACCCCCTACCATTATGGAGGGTTCTTTCTTGGCTACCGAATTATTCATGGTGTTCACCTTAAGAATAAGGATAAGGTTCCCGCATTGCACGGGAACCATAAGATATACCTAATTATTATTTAATTGGTTTTAATCTTGCTGTGAAGTGTCTTAATACTGGTGGCTCATATTCAAAATCTAAACCTTTTAAGGTTGCAAATTTATCTTTTAAGCCAATCAGAGCATCTGCAATGTAGTCCATATGATCATTGGTATAAACACGTCTTGCAATAGTTAACCGCATAAATTCCATATCTGCGTGTTTTTGCTTCCCTGTTTCAGGATCACGTCCTAATAAGAATGAACCAATTTCAACAGCACGAACACCTGATTCTAAATATAATGCGTTAATCACTGCCTGTGCAGGGAATTGATCGCCTGGGATGTGTGGAACCAATTTTTTACAGTCAACAAATACCGCATGTCCACCTGTAGGATATTGAATGGATATTCCACCTTCACGTAAGCGATCGCCTAAATATTTTACTTGGCCAATACGATAATGTAAGTAATCTTCGTTAGCCCCCTCTTCAAGACCTTGAACCATCGCAGCCATATCGCGACCAGCTAATCCACCATAAGTGACGAAACCTTCCATTGGCACACAGCGTTGTCTTGCCAATGTAAAGATTTTTTCGTCATTTTTAATACAGACTAACCCACCGATATTTAATAACGGGTCTTTTTTCGCTGACATTGTTAATGCATCAGCATATTTGTACATATCAAGAATAATTTCTTTAATTGTTGCGTTTTTATATTTTGGATCACGCTCTTTAATAAAATACGCATTTTCACAAAAACGCGCTGAGTCCATAACAACAAAAATATTATGTTGTTTTGCAATTTCATAAACTTCTTTCAAATTCGCCATTGAAACAGGCTGACCACCTGCACTATTACAAGTGACTGTCGAAACAATGGCAACAACGTTTTCCGCTCCATATTCTGCGATATTATCTTTTAATTTTTGAATATCAAAGTTACCTTTCCAATCATCGTAGGTATCTGAGTCATAAGCTTTTTCAGTAACAATATTAATCGCTTTACAACCATTTAATTCGACGTGAGCTGCTGTGGTATCAAAATGGAAGTTTGAAATAAATACTGGTTTTTTAGCGCCACCTTGTTCCTGTTTAACCTTTAGAAGCACTGGAAATAACATGTTTTCAGCACCACGGCCTTGGTGAGCTGGGATCACATAATCGTAATCAAACATCTCTTTAACTTTATTTTTTAAATCATAGTAGTTACGAGATCCTGCATACGCTTCATCACCCGTGATCATCGCAGCCCACTGGTGGTCACTCATGGCATTGGTGCCTGAGTCGGTTAATAAATCGATATAAACGGCGCTACTTGGTAATAAAAATGGATTATATCCCGCCTCTTTTAATGCTGCTTCACGCTCTTCTCTTGATGGGATACGGATGTTTTCTACCATTTTAATACGGAACGGTTCTACGATTCTTTTAGCCATGATAATACCTTTAATTTTCCATTAAATAATAAATATAAGAATTCGAACTTATAAAAAATAAGCTAACGAAGTTTTTAATTAATTAAAAATTGAAAGGTTATTTATTTGGGAAAAAGAAGGCTAAGGAAATGTCAATATTGAACCATTTCTTCATATAGAAGAAATACCTTGATATGAGCAATTCATTTAACAAGCACATACTATGACTCCTATCAACAAGGAATTAGTACAACCATCTACATTATATATATAACAGTTACATTTTTAAATTAACCCCAATTGTCTTGTTATTATACTTATATCACAGAATTTTAGATAAATAGTATAAACCGTTTGAGCGAAGTCACAATGTTTATTTTATGCAATTTAAGTGTTAAAAATATTTAAATAGGAAGAGATAATTCAATAATTAAAAAGAGTAATTTAACTTAATATAAAGAAGCCTTAAATTAAATAAAATGGATAAAGCTAGATAATAGCCTTATCCACCAATTAGCTAACCATTACTGGGCATCTTTACCGTACTTTGGTGATCTTGGACCATATAAAATCCCATTGGGTCCGCCTGCTGATAACAAGCGAACACTTGTTATACCCGCTATTGAGTAACTTTTATCTGTCATCGTATCGGCTATTTGACTCACAACGGCAGATACCAGTGTCCCTAAAATACCATTTGAAGAAGAATTATTCTCCAGACTTGATGCACTTGCAGAACCACTCCATAACAATGTGCCAGTTTGCGCATCAACCAATTTTGCGCTAGCAGTTACACGAGTATCACTTGCGATAACTTGGTAGCTCGTCCCGTATTCTGTAATATCCAAATAAAGTACGGCATCAGCACCAAAAATCTCGCGCAACTTAGCCCGTGGGACAGCGTGTATATCACCTGCATTCATTATGCCATTTTGTTTAAATGTTTCCTCAACAACAGCAACTGGAAAAACATAATAGCCCGCTTCTGCTAATGGTAATGCTGTTTGTGATAAGAACCCGTGGCTTGCTTGAACTTCAGGCGAACTATTTTGCGGTAATAGTACTAAAATGCTTTTTGGCTTACTTTGATGGAATGCAGTGTAATCGACTTTTGTTGGCTGTGCGCACCCTGTTAATAACCAAGCAACCATTAAACTGCCGAGTATGAATAAACGTCTCATTTTATTTTCCCTTTATTCTTCATTAGAAAATCCATGTAAGCGGCTGATTCTGGATACAATGATTTTTTTATTGCTTTGCTAGATGAGCATTTTATTTGAAGGAGATGATATCGATATAATAGGCACAGTACTCCCCACCTTGACCAAATATAAATCATGAAATTTACCCCTTTTTAAGTTAAGAGGGCTAAATAGCAATGCGTTCGTCAGTATGTTCTTTAGAGTCTATATTGCTAGGGGCTGTTTATTGAATTTTTTATCTTTGCTATCGCCGCCATTACTGCCACCGCAGTGACTTAATGACTAAACAAAACGCGTAGAATAATCAGTGAGAAGGATAGGAAATCTCCCTATCCTTTTATACTCTAGACATAGTTAATGCATTAATTGATACGAAACAGCTGTACCTTCAGTAAGGTCAACGTCCCCAGAGTAAACGCTATCTAATTCAATAAATGCGTTATCAACGCCATGAAAGATGATTTTATACATGGGCAGTTCAGGGCGATGTGAAATTTCATTTGTCTGTAAATCCACCGTTAGAAATTGCTGCGATCCTCTCACCGATTCTGAAACCACTACCCCTTGTTTACCCACTTTTAAGCTTGATAAATAATTATAACCCGTTTCTGTAATTAATTTAAAACTACCATTAGTTTGATATTGCATTAAAGAAAACAATTTACGAGATGGTTCTTGAGCGATCACAAAAATATCCCCATTCAGATTTTGCGACGCTTCATTGATACGTACTGGTAGCCATTTAGTACTAATCACTTGTTTGGTCGGAATATCCATAACCACCTCTAATGATCCCATTTGATGACCATAGCTATACCACATAACCACTTTATCTCTATACATGGCATATACAAATTCAGAACGGCTATCAATTTCTTCTGGGTACAGCGACTGGACCAAATTCCGAACATCCATAAAGTGTTCCCATGTCATCCCCTTATCCTGGCTAACAAAAATCTTTTCATTGTTCGCGACAATATATGCTGGGTAATTTTTGGTTTGATAAATTTTACCTGTTATTAATCCAGAGAATTGAACGCCTGATTTGTCCTTCCATGGCATTACATTGCTTGCTGATAACGTCGCTAAATCGATAGTTTGATAACCATCACTGAGAAATAGTAAGCATTGTTTTTTTTCACATACTGCATTATAAAAACTGGAATCACCGCGGGTGATAAAACGCACGCCTTGATTATCTGCAAATAATACTTGGTAGTCGTATTCTCTAGCGTATGAATATGAGTTATATGTTGAGTAGTAATAGTTTGAACTCAGGCTTTTTTGCGTAACTATTAATGTGCCATTTTCGGCTTGGAAGGTATTAGCCCAATCATAATCGCTAATTGCTGTACCTTTTTTTTGATGATTTTGTACCTGCCAAGCAGCAGTGCCGTCTTGCACAAAGATAAAAAATGTCGTTAACAAACTCAATGAAAAAAGCGCAGTTAATAGCATAAAGCGCTTGCTGAGAAAGGGATTCATGAACGCACCTCCGTCACATAATCTGTTTGACCATGTTGGCGACGCAGGTGTTTTAAAACATATTGTGATTGATAATAAGCGTTTCCACGTCGGGAAACTTGGTAATATATTGCGACGCCCAATCCTATCAAAAAGCTAATTCCCAATAGAATTGTAATAACAAAGCTAATATACATCCCCCATGTATCCAAGATATTAATCCAGTCCCAATAGTCCCAATATCCCCCTTTCTCTACGATTTCTGAAATAGATAATCCACCTGCAACGAGGACAAAGAAAATTAAAATAAAACAGGTAATCCCCCATAAACCAAAGTAGAAACTACGTTCTTGAGGAGCCCCCCTACCTATTAAACTATAAGCGAGCCCGTCTTGGTGATTATAGATACCAAATATCGCTTGTTGACTTGAGTGGTCTTGGATATTTTTATGGAAAACTTCAAGGTCATCGCCTTGAGCAATAAATAAACTATGGTTATTAAACAGCGGCTCATTTGCTGAAACTAAAACGTCCATATGACTTTTATTAATTTGTAATTTGATAAGGTTCAGCGCTTCCTCAGTATCCCCTGTCCTTACAGTTAAACTGTGGTTATCCTTAATACTTACCTTACCACGAGTAACAGATAATGATGTTTTATCAATGGGAACATCTACTGCGTTGTGTAATTTACTGGCTTTAATTTTTGCATTTTTAATACCTTCAATCTCAATTAATGAGCTATGCTCATTAATTTTGAATCGCCCTTCTATAACAAGATCTAACGCTTTTAAAATCTGTTTTCGTTTAGGACTAATAATCCGTTTCGTTTCAGCAAGTGCCAAACCAAACAGCACGATGCCACAAAAAGCGGCACAGCCTAAAATTGCCACCAGTGCTATCATTAAAAAGCTATCTTCTGCAAGTATGAAGCAATAATATACAGCTGGGATTAAAGCCATTAATACCAGTGAAATGATATACTGTTTACCAAGAGATCGCGTAAAGCAAACGTTTCTATCGGGTTCTAATCGCCCATGTTTTTCGTGATAAACCCACTCAAGCCAATAACTGCCATCATTCAGTTCTTCTGCACAAATAACCAAAGAGTCACCTTCTTCTAAACGCTCTAAAAAGACCTGACTATTTTTGAAGTCATCTTGATTAAAGAAAAACACTTTTCCTGACGCTATCAACCTTGCCATACCAATTGGACTAACATTTTGATAGTCACACTGAGTAAGATTGACATGGAAATACTGAACTCGCATGAATAATGCCTATTTTGTTAAGTAAATTTAACATTATGATAATAAATAAAGGCATATAGCCCTAGCGAAACTTATCTTATAATAAAATAATTCAGATAATGACGAACGCCATTATCCACCCATTTTTTAAGGTGTTATCTTTGGAAATACGCGCTATCTACTAGTAAAGCGAACAAATACTGATAGACTTGCAATCACAAAAAAGTTTATACATAAAATATGGCAATAAAACCGTTTTGCTCTGATCTTCCTCTAACGACAATTTTGAATAAAAGCCATGACATCACAACCTGCTTATAAGCAAATTCAGTCTTACATTTTACGCAGCATTGATTTGGGTATTTTTAAACCCGAAACACAAATCCCCACAGAACTTGAACTCTGTGCGCAATTTAATGTTAGTCGTATGACCGTGAACAAAGCCATTTCAGAATTAAGTCAAAGAGGAATTTTGAATCGAATTGCAGGGAAAGGCACATTTGTCGCAACGCAAAAGCATGAGCTTCCGGTAACTAAAGCATTTGATATATTTGATGAAATATCCATAAGTGGCAACAAATATAGTGGGCATCAATTACAATTAAAAATCATTCCAGCTTCAGCTGAAATTGCACTGCAACTCGGAATTAGTGAAGGAAGCGACGTCGGTTATTGTAAAGTTCTGCATTTTGAAAATGATATTCCACTCATGTTAGAAGAGCGCTACGTTAACCACACTATCGCTCCTGACTTTGTGAAGCAAAAATATGGGGATACGGAAACACCAAGTGGCTATTTACAGCGCCATTTTCCTGTTAGCGAAATGGAACACACGATAGAAGCAGCATTAGCGACCAAGTCCATCGCACAATTATTATCAATTAAAGAAAACTCCCCCTGTTTGCAACTTAGCCGTCGTACATGGACAGGAAATACGTTAATTAGCTACGTCAATATGGTCACGGCAGGTTCTCGTTACAAATTAAAATTACATTCGCGTATTGAGAATTAGTGCAAAGATAAAAAAAATGGGGCAAAGTTGCCCCAAAGCGACTGATAAATATCAACAAATATCAAGCACATCTACATCACAACAAATTTGTTTTTTACATCCCTTGGTAAATTGGTCCTTCTCCCCCTTGAGGTGCGGTCCACGTGATATTTTGCATTGGGTCTTTAATGTCGCAAGCCTTACAATGCAAGCAATTTTGCGCATTAATTTGTAATTTCTCTTGATGCTGCCCCCCAATAATTTCATATACTCCCGCAGGGCAATAACGTGTTTCTGGCGCAGCATATTTGGTTAAATTTATTTGAATCGGTATATTTGTATCCGCTAATTTAAGATGGCAAGGTTGCGCTTCTTCATGGTGAGTATTGGATAAAAATACAGAGGAAGCTCGATCAAAGGTCAATTTACCATCAGGCTTGGGGTAAATTATTGGCTTAAAATTTTTAGCTTCTTTTAGCCCCTCGTGATCCGCCTGTTTGATCTTTAATGTCCAGGGACTACGACCTTTTAACAATAGCTGCTCAGCACCAAATAACATAGACCCCATTACTAATCCTTTTTTCATATAGGGTTTGAAGTTACGGGTCTGGTAAAGCTCTTGATATAACCAACTTTGCTCAAAATTTTGGCGATATTGAATGTTAAATTCAACATCACCAACCGATTGGTCATTAAAGCAAGCCCAAAAAGCCTCCGCGGCTAATGCTCCACTTTTCACAGCACAGTGGGAGCCTTTGATCCGCGCGCCATTTAGAAATCCGGCGTCATCACCAATTAATGCACCACCAGGGAAACTCAATTTAGGAAGCGCTGATAATCCCCCCGCGACCATGGTTCTTGCGCCATAACTGAGCCGTTCACCCTTAGACAAAAACTGACTAAATGCAGGGTGTGTTTTTAAGCGTTGAAACTCTTCAAATGGAGATAAATACGGGTTTTCATAATTCAGACCAACGACTAAACCCACCGCAACTAAATTCTCACCATAGTGATAGGCAAAGCCACCACCGTATGTGTGATTATCTAACGGCCAGCCAACCGAGTGGATAACTAATCCAGGCTGATGCTGCTCTTTAGGGATCTGCCATATTTCTTTGATCCCCAGCCCATAGGTTTGTTTGCTACTATTCGCTGCCAAATCAAAATGAGAGATCAATTGCTTACCGAGTTGACCACGGCACCCTTCGGCAAAAAAAGTCATTTTCGCGACTAAATTCATACCTGCTTGGTACATGACAGTTGGGTTTCCTGCTTTATCTACCCCCATGTCCCCTGTAGTCACGCCAATCACTTTTCCCTCATCATCAAATATCACTTGTGTGGCAGCAAACCCAGCAAACACATCAACACCAAGCGCCTCGGCCTCAGCAGCTAGCGCTGCACAAATTTGGCCTAAACTACCAATAAGATTACCTTTATTTTTCAAACAAGTGGGTAATAACGCTAAAGGTAAGTGGCTAGCTTTATTTTCCTTCAACCATAAAAACTGGTCACTACTGACCGGCGTTAAAGGAACGGACACCTTTTGCTGCCAATCTGGCAATAATTCATCAAGCGCCCGAGGGTCGATCACTGCGCCTGATAAAATATGCGCCCCTATTTCGGCACCTTTATCAATCAAACACACAGACAATTCAGTGCCTTGCTCAGCAGCAAGCTGCTTTAAGCGGATCGCCGCTGATAACCCCGCAGGCCCGCCACCGACAATCAGGACATCAAATTCCATCGATTCCCGCTCGGGAGCCCCATTTATATTTTCAATATTGTCGATAGCCATATCCCCCCCTTACGCAAGTGCCTTATTAAATTCAGGTAAGATCTCAAACAGGTCACCCACAATGCCATAATCAGCCACTTGGAAGATCGGCGCTTCAGGATCGCTATTAATAGCCACGATCACTTTGCTCTCTTTCATACCAGCAATATGTTGAATCGCGCCAGAAATCCCAACTGCAATATATAAATCTGGTGCGACAATTTTCCCTGTCTGCCCCACTTGATAATCATTGGGAACATAGCCCGCATCCACCGCTGCACGGGATGCCCCAACCGCTGCCCCCAGTTTGTCTGCTATCGTTTCTAATAGCGCAAAGTTTTCACCTGAACTTAGCCCTCTACCACCGGAAATAACCACTTTCGCTGAGCTCAACTCAGCGCGGCTAACTTGTGTGAGTGACTGGCTTTTCAATTGAGTACGCTGCGTTAACTCACTCGGTGTTATATGGTCAATTTCAGCGCTATTTTTTGCCTCATGCGTACGACTAAATGCCGAACTGCGAACAGTGATCACCACTTGCTGCCCGTTATTCTGTACAGTTGCCAATGCATTTCCGGCATAAATAGGACGGATAAAGTTTTGAGCATCAAGCACTTGTGTGATATCAGAAATTTGTGCAATACCCAGCTTTGCCGCAACTCGGGGAGCAATATTTTTGCCGAATGTGGTCGCTGGAAATAATAAATGACTATAATGTTGTGCAACTGAAACAATGGCGCTAGTCATAGGCTCAGCCAACTGTTCTTTTAAAGCATCCGCTTGAATAGCAAGGACTTTATTCACACCATTTAAACTCGCAGCTTGTTCCACCACTTTTTCTAAGTCATTACCCGCCACAAGCAAATGCAGTTGCCCCCCCGCAGACAGAATATCCAGTGCTGCCGTAATGCTATGAAAAGTTGATGATTTTATCGTTTGATTATCATGTTCAACAATAACTAAAACTGATGGTTGGCTCATGATCATTCCCCTAGATTAAATAACTTCTTTTGCTTGTAATGTGCTTACCAGTTCGGCGGCATTATTAAGTAAGGTACATTGGCCCATCCGCTTTTTCGGTTCAGACACCTTGATGATTTTGGTTTGCCCCAACGGAGAAAAGTTCATGTCCGAAATATCGATAATATCTAACGGTTTCTTCTTAGCTTTCATGATATTAGGTAAAGTTGCATAACGAGGTTCATTGAGTCGCAAATCGGTTGTCACAACCGCAGGTAGCGCCATCGAAAGGGTTTCCAAACCGCCATCGATCTCACGGGTGACTTGTAATGAATCTCCCTCAAGGACAATTTGCGAAGCAAACGTCGCTTGTCCACAATCGATTAGCGCCGATAACATTTGCCCGGTTTGGTTACAATCATCATCAATTGCTTGTTTGCCTAATAAAATTAAATTCGGTTGCTCATTTATCACCACTTGCTGCAATAAACGGGCGATATCTAATGGTTCAAGAACCAATTCGGTGGGACGTTGGATTAAGATGGCCCGATCTGCACCAATGGCCATCGCACTGCGCAAGGTTTCTTGGTAACTCATATCACCAATAGAAACAGCGACAACCTCAGTCGCTTTACCGGCTTCTTTTAAACGAACGGCTTCTTCAACGGCAATCTCATCAAAGGGATTTAGTGCCATCTTAACGTTAGCTAACTCAACCCCCGAGCCATCGGCTTTTACGCGTATTTTGACGTTATGGTCAATCACTCGCTTCACTGCGACTAAAATTTTCATAGCAACTCCTATCCCAATTCTATTAACGATTGGCTTTAATAAAGGTGGTTTAAATCGTTTTTAGGTTGAGAGAAGCCTTAGCAGTGAAAACGTCACTGCTATTGGCTAGCTCAAATGTTCTTTTATGAATTACATTAAATGATGCTTCTGGTTATTTCGTGGTTGGTAATATCAGCCTATCAGCAACAGACATTGGCCATTTTTTAATCGCAATATAATAAATAATACTGGTCGCGACTAAGCCAACAATCCATGAAATATCCACACCGCCGAGTTTTTCGACTAATGGGCCCGTGTAGAAACCTGTTGAGATAAATGGTAATTGGATCAGTACACCAATGATGTAAGTGAGGATACCGACTTTGTTCCAGCGCCCATAACGACCATTCGGGTTCGCCAATTCAGGCACATCGTAGCGCCCCTTTGTTACCCAGTAATAATCAACAAGATTGATCGCACTCCATGGAGTAAAAAAGGCAAGTAAAAACAGTAAGAAAGCAGAGAACAATTTTAAGAATGAGTGCTGACCGGCTAACCCTAATAACGTTGAAAAACTCACCATCAGAATAATAAAGAACAGCCGTTGCCCTCTTGTAATGGTATTTTTTCCTCTAAACCCACAAACAATCGCCGCCATTGACATAAAGCTGCCGTAAGCGTTTAACGCTGTAATAGTCACTTTCCCAAAGAAAATAGTGATATATAGCAGTGCAGCAATGAGCCCTGTACTCCCCAACCCCACAATGTAGGAAACTTCATTACCCGCAAATTTATTGCCTGCTAGGGCCGCAGCAAATACGCCTAAAATCATTGATGCTTGCGTTCCGATAACAGTTCCTGAGCCTACCGCCATAAAAGCTTTAATGGTTGGTGTTTTGGTTGGTAAATAACGGGAGTAGTCAGCAACGTAAGGCCCAAAAGCGATTTGCCACGATGCCGATAATGACATCGCTAATAAGAAATGTGTCCAATCAAAATGGCGATTTTCTAATAAAATAGACACATCGTTCATATAAAACAGGCGGAAAAATAGATAAAAGAATGCAATGATCCCAACAATACTCGCGACCTTACCTAAAATATGAATGATCCGATAACCACAAATCGTGATCCCGATAATCACCACACCAAAAATTAAGATCCCAACCCAATCCGTCACATGGAGTAATTGCCCTACCGCTTGACCCGCTAAGACAGTTCCACTCGCAGAAAACCCAACGTACATCATGCAAACTAACAAGATAGGAATAACCGCACCATATACCCCAAACTGCACACGGCTTGAAATCATTTGCGGTAACCCCAGTTTAGGCCCTTGTACCGCGTGCAAAGCCATTACGGCCCCACCTAATATTTGCCCAATAAATAATCCAATTAATGACCAAAATACATCCCCCCCTAACACAACGGCGAGAGCCCCAGTAACGATTGCGGTAATTTGCAAGTTAGCACCAAACCAAAGCGTAAACTGGCTAGATAAAGTGCCATGGCGCTCAGATTCAGGGATATAATCGATAGAACGAGCTTCGATAAGCGGGACATTATCCTGCCGACCTTTTTGCCCTGTTGCGATGTCGTTTGAAACTGTCATGGTAACTCCTCTTTAAGCAGGCTGGCTTAAAGAATGAACCAATTAGCTGTAATGAATTCGTAAAAACCGTGACGTGAAGTACAGTGATTACACATTACATTGGGTGCTGTTTTCTCTATTGTCCACCCATAATCAATAATTGAAATACATTCTTAAACCTGATTGTTGTTGTGTTTTTAATTCCATGATCCTGTTGTCAGGTAGTGCTTCCTAGATTACTTTACTCGCGAGTAGCCGCCTGTCCCGTCTACTCGCTTCTGGTAAAAATAACGATTTCAATAAACTACACTGCATCCAATACAGCACGTGAGATAATTATTTTTTGGATTTCTGACGTACCTTCAAAGATACGTAAAATACGTGCATCGCGAACATAGCGCTCAAGAGGCAAATCGCGAATATAACCATAGCCCCCATGAAGTTGTAGCGCAGCATCAGTAACAAAACCGGCACACTCCGCAGCAAATAGTTTTGCAGTCGCAGATTGCAAACTAAAGCGCTCCCCTGAATCACGCAGTTCAGCGGCTCGCCAAGTCAACATACGCGCGGCCTCAAGCTGTGTGTGCATATCCGCAAGACGCCATTGAGTCCCTTGGTAAGCGGCTAATGGTTTTTTACCAATTTGGCGCTCTTTCACCCAACCTAACGTACTTTCCATCGCTGCGCGGGCTATGCCAAGTGACGTTGCAGCAACTTCAACACGACCTTTATCTAATACTTCCATTGCAGTATGGAAGCCTTTATTTTCTTCGCCGAGTAACGCTGATTCAGGTAGCCAGCAGTTCAGTGCTAACTCGTAAATGGTACTGCCGCGCAATCCCATCGTTTTTTCAGGTTGAGAAAATGCTATCCCTTCAGTCCCTTTTGGGATGATAAATGCACTGATGCCTCTCGCCCCTGCCTCAACATCCGTTTTGGCATATAACACAATAAAATCCGCTTCTTTGGCGTTAGTGATATAGTGTTTATTCCCCCGAATACGCCAGCCTGCATTTTCCCGTGTCGCTACAGTACGCATATCCGCAGGGTTCGACCCCGCAGCGGGCTCTGTGAGACCAAAAGCGCCCAGTAATTCACCTGAAGCGGCTTTCGGTAACCAATACGCTTTTTGCTCTTCGGTTCCACCAATCAAAATAGAATCCGTGGCTAAGAAATGCGCTGTTAACGAGGACGATGTGGAGGCACAAGCTGCTGCAACCGCCTCAACGATCATGCTCATTGCGATACTGCCAAGACCAAACCCACCATATTGTTCTGGTAAGTTAATTCCCCAAGCCCCCATCTCACCTAATGCAGTTAAACTTTCTGCACAAAATGTTTCGGTTTCATCATAATGCTGTGCATTGGGTTGCAAAATATCGTGACATACCTTTTCAATTGCATCGACAATGGCTTGTTCGGTTTCATTAATTTCAAAACTCATTGTACGGCCTCCCTATTTTTGCTTGTTGTTATTGCCGATTTATACTGTGCATTTGCTTCACCCAATACAGGGGCTCTTAACGTTGAATGTGGTTTTTTGCCGTTAAAGAAAACAGGCTGAGAAATCAATGGAGTACCACCATCATTGAGATACGTGAGTACTTGACGGACTTTGGCATGTTCACTCTGCGTGGCTTGTTGTAGATTATGAATTGGCGAAGCTGGAACACCTGCGTTTAGCAGTAAGTCACAGACTTCATTCACAGTTTTTTGTGCTGTCCAGCCTTCAATTTCACTCCTTAACTCCCCATGATGGCAGGTACGGCTTGGGTCATCTTGAAAACGCGGATCTTGGCACAAATGCGCTTTATCCATACATTCACAAAAACGCTGGAACAATTTTTCACTGGCAATTGCGATAACAACTAACCCATCTTTAGCATGGTAAGTATCAAACGGTGTAGATACAGGATGGCGATTACCGACTAAGCTTGGGGCTTTACCTTGTGCAAATAAGTTAGAAAGCCCTGTTAATTGCATACTAAGAAGAACATCCACCATCGCAACATCAATGTATTGCGCCGCTTCGTTATGACGTTCTCTAGCGAATAGCGCACTGCTGATCGCCCAAGATGCAAACATCCCCGCACACACATCACCGATAGACTCCCCACTACGCGTTGGCCCCGTTTCAGGGAACCCCGTTACACTCATAAGACCCGACATAGCTTGTGCGACGATGTCATAAGCGGGATAGCTGGCTAACGGGCTATTTTGCCCAAAGCCTGAAATACTTGCATAAATAAGTTTTGGATTGTGTTTTTTTAAGCTGTCAAAATCGATACCGAGACGTTGAGTGACCCCTGGACGAAAGTTTTCCACCACGACATCACTTTCTTTGACGAGTTGGAATAAAATGGCCCGATCTTCCTGCTCTTTCAGGTCCAACTCGATACTGCGTTTTCCTCGATTGATTAAACCGTAATAAACACTTTCACCATTAATAAAAGGCCCTAGATGCCGGCTATCATCACCATGATTTGGTACTTCAATCTTGATCACTTCTGCGCCGAGGTCAGCCATCATCCCCGTGCAATAAGGCCCGGCTAAAACACGGCTTAAATCAATCACTTTGATCCCAGCCAGTGGCCCTTGTCTTTTCTGAGTTGACGCAGCATTCATAATGAATTCCTTATTTTTCAGAAAGTTGCCAACCTAAATTGGCAATCGACACTACTTCACCATTGGCAAATTCAAACCTTGCTGTTTCGCACAGTTAATGGCGATATCATATCCCGCATCCGCGTGACGCATGACACCTGTGGCAGGATCGTTGTGCAGAACACGCGCCAAACGTTTATCTGCCGCATCCGTGCCGTCACAAACAATCACAACACCTGAGTGCTGGGAGAAGCCCATACCAACACCACCGCCATGGTGTAAGCTGACCCATGTTGCGCCACCTGCCGTATTTAATAGTGCATTCAATAATGGCCAATCGGAAACTGCGTCAGAGCCATCTTTCATCGATTCCGTTTCACGATGTGGGCTAGCAACAGAGCCTGAATCTAAGTGGTCACGACCAATCACGATAGGACCTTTTAGCTCACCACTTTTCACCATTTCATTGAAGGCACGCCCTAATCTTTCTCTGTCTTTTAAACCCACCCAGCAAATGCGTGCGGGTAAACCTTGGAAAGCGATCCGCTCACGTGCCATATCGAGCCAATTATGTAAGTGTTTGTCATCAGGCAGTAATTCTTTCACTTTTTGGTCTGTTTTGTAGATATCTTCGGGGTCGCCAGACAAAGCGACCCAGCGGAACGGACCGATACCTTCACAAAATAGAGGGCGAATATAAGCAGGAACAAAACCCGGAAAATCAAAGGCATTTGTCACACCTTCATCTTTTGCCATTTGGCGAATATTGTTACCGTAATCAAAAGCTGCCGAACCACGTTTTTGCATGGTTAACATTGCATCTACTTGAACTGCCATGCTTTTTTTTGCTGCGCGAGTGACTTCGGCTGGCGCTGTTTCTTGCTTTTCTCGCCACTGGTTTAATGTCCAGCCTTGTGGTAAATAACCATGCACTGGGTCATGAGCGCTGGTTTGGTCAGTAACAGAATCTGGTGTGATATTGCGTTTCACTAATTCGCTATACACATCCGCAGCATTTCCTAGCAGACCAACAGACACGGGCTTACCAGAAACTTTTGCTTCTTCAATGTATTGCAATGCTTCATCAAGGGAAGTGGCTTTTTTATCAACATAGCGAGTTCTTAAGCGGAAATCGATACGGCTTTCATCACATTCGACAGCAATCATGCTAAATCCAGCCATTGTGGCCGCTAATGGCTGCGCACCGCCCATTCCACCTAAACCCCCCGTTAAGATCCAACGCCCTGCGGCATTACCGTTAAAATGTTGTTTTGCCAGTGAGACAAAGGTTTCGTAAGTGCCTTGAACGATCCCTTGTGAACCAATGTAAATCCACGATCCCGCCGTCATTTGACCGTACATCATCAGACCTTTACGATCTAACTCATTAAAATGCTCCCAATTCGCCCAATGCGGTACGATATTCGAATTTGCAATCAGAACACGAGGGGCATCTGCGTGAGTTGGGAATACGCCAACAGGTTTACCTGACTGGACTAACAACGTTTGATCATCTTCCAGTGTTTTCAGCACCTCTAAAATTTTGTCGTAACATTCCCAGTTACGAGCTGCGCGACCAATACCGCCGTACACAACAAGACTTTGCGGATGCTCAGCCACATCAGGATCGAGGTTATTTTGGATCATGCGGTAGACAGCTTCAGTCAGCCAACTTTTACAGGTCTTTTCGCTGCCACGGGGTGCGCGGATCACGCGTGTTGAGTCAGTACGGTTTAACATGGTTATATCCCCTATCATCCATTTTTTATTTAACACCAATTTAACAACTTTTTGTTGGTAATACTCTGTGAGGTACTTTGTCAGTGACTGTCTACTTTTATTAAAAATAAATTAATTCATTAAAAATCAACAAACTAATAATTAACTAACATGTTAAAAGCGACTTATACAGTGGAACCATTTCACTTGCTTTTAAATATATATACATTTGATTCACAAAGTATATACATTTAATTTTGAAATTTTATACGAAGAGTGGAGATCTAGAGGAAAGGGAGGTTATACAACAATAAGTAGCTCTCTGTTTCTATAGGAAAAGTTGTATATACATTTAATTTTATGTATAGAAACAAGTAAATAATAGATTTGCGAGTCGCTTCACAGAAGCTTGTTACTGTGTACAACGGGCAGACTCATATAAATGACATATGCCAGAAACAAAAACGGGTCACCTATATTAATAGATGACCCGATAACCAAAGAAGAAGATGGTAATTTAGTGATTTTCTCACTCACTGTAATGAACTGTCATTTTCTAAATAATTCGCGCTGTAGCTAGGCGGCAAGCGGAGCTAAGCCTTAGGAGCATACATAAGTATGTGACTCGGGTTAGCAAGCGCAGCCAACACCGCTACAACGCTAAGCGTACGAAAATGTCATTTTCTAAATAATTCGCGCTGTAGCTAGGCGGCAAGCGGAGCTAAGCCTTAGGAGCATACATAAGTATGTGACTCGGGTTAGCAAGCGTAGCCAACACCGCTACAACGCTAAGCGTACGAAAATGTCATTTTCTAAATCATTCGCGCTGTAGCTAGGCGCAAGCGGAGCTAAGCCCTAGGAGCATACATGAGTATGTGACTCGGGTTAGCAAGCGTAGCCAACACCGCTACAACGCTAAGCGTACGAAAATGTCATTTTCTAAATAATTCGCGCTGTAGCTAGGCGGCAAGCGGAGCTAAGCCCTAGGAGCATACATGAGTATGTGACTAGGGTTAGCGAGCGCAGCCAACACCGCTACAACGCTAAGCGTACGAAAATGTCATTTTCTAAATAATTCGCGCTGTAGCTAGGCGGCAAGCGGAGCTAAGCCTTAGGAGCATACATAAGTATGTGACTCGGGTTAGCAAGCGTAGCCAACACCGCTACAACGCTAAGCGTACGAAAATGTCATTTTCTAAATAATTCGCGCTGTAGCTAGGCGGCAAGCGGAGCTAAGCCCTAGGAGCATACATGAGTATGTGACTCGGGTTAGCAAGCGTAGCCAACACCGCTACAACGCTAAGCGTACGAAAATGTCATTTTCTAAATAATTCGCGCTGTAGCTAGGCGGCAAGCGGAGCTAAGCCCTAGGAGCATACATGAGTATGTGACTAGGGTTAGCGAGCGCAGCCAACACCGCTACAGCGAGAAGTATGACGAAAATTTTAGCCACCGAGGTAGGCGTTCCGTACAGCCTCATTGGCTAATAACGCTTTTCCGGTGTCTTCCAGTACAATATGCCCATTTTCTAATACATATCCACGGTCAGCGAGTTTTAAGGCTTGGTTAGCATTTTGCTCCACAAGGAAAATTGTCATTCCTTCTTCACGCAGTTGCTGGATCGTATCAAATATTTGCATAATGATGATTGGTGCTAGCCCTAATGAAGGCTCATCCAGTAGCAGCAATTCAGGCTGGCTCATGAGTGCCCGACCAATTGCGAGCATCTGCTGCTCCCCGCCAGACATCGTCCCTGAACGCTGATTGCGGCGTTCAAATAGCCTTGGGAATAACTTATATACTCGTTCAATGCGTTCAAGATATTGCTGACGTGTGGCGAAGAAGCCGCCCATGGCAAGATTTTCTTCTACCGTCATACGGGAAAAGACCCGGCGACCTTCTGGCACTAGCGCAATATCTTCACGCATTATTTTTGATGTCGGAAGCTGAGTAATATCCACATCGCGGTACAATACTTGCCCTTCGGATGCTCTTGGATCACCACAAAGCGTGCTGAGAAGCGTCGTTTTACCCGCCCCGTTTGCCCCAATCAGAGTGACTATCTCACCTTTTTGGATATTCAGGCTAATTTCATGTAAGGCTTGAATTTTTCCATAATGAGCAGAAACTTTTCTAAACTCTAACATCAGTAAGCTTCCCCCAAATAGGCTTTAATGACATCAGGATGTTGGCGGATTTCACTCGGCGTACCGTTCGCCAATGGCGTGCCCTGATTAACGACGTAAATACGATCTGAAATTCCCATTACCAATTTCATATCATGCTCAATTAATAAGATGGAAACATGATAATGAGTACGCAGCTCAGCAATTAACTCATCTAAGTCGTTGGTTTCTTTTGGGTTAAGCCCAGCTGCGGGTTCATCTAGCATCAAAATTTCAGGACGTGTAACCATGCAACGCGCAATCTCTAATCGACGTTGCTGCCCATAGGCTAAGTTACCTGCTTGTCGATTGGCAAATGGCAGTAAATCTACTCGCTCTAACCATTTTATTGCATTGTCTAAAGCTTCAGACTCTGCGCGGCGAAAAGCAGGAGTCTTTAATAATCCTGAAAAAATACCATTTTTTAAATGTTGATGCTGTGCGACCAACAGGTTTTCGAGAACGGTCATTTCTTTAAATAACCGCACATGTTGGAATGTTCGAATTACACCAAGGCGTGCAATGGCTTGACCTGTCAGACCTTCAAGGTGTTTCTCACGGTACAGAATCGTCCCGCTAGTTGGTTTATAAAAACCTGTTAAACAGTTGAAAATAGTGGTTTTTCCAGCACCATTTGGCCCAATCAGAGAAACAATTTCACCTTGATGAATAGTGAGTTCAACATTGTTCACCGCAAGTAAACCACCGAAACGCATAGTTAAACCGCTGACTTGTAATAAAGGCGTGGTTAATTGGCTCATACGCCCTCTCCCTCAGGTATTTTTTTCACCTGAACTTGGCGACGTTTCATCGGCAATAAACCTTGTGGTCGCCAAATCATCATTAATACCATCAATGCACCAAGCAGTAACATGCTGTATTGGTTGAGATCTCGCATCATTTCCCTTGATACAACTAAGATAATTGCCGCTAAAATCACCGAGGTTTGTGAACCCATTCCCCCCAGAACCACGATGGCTAAAACAAATGCTGATTCAACAAATGTGAATGATTCAGGGCTAATAAACCCTTGCCTTGCAGCAAACAATGTCCCCGCAAAACCAGCAAATGCCGCACTGATAGTAAAGGCAGTGAGCTTGATCCGTGTAGGGCTTAAACCTAGCGAGCGACAAGCAATTTCATCTTCACGCAACGCTTCCCAAGCACGACCGAGTGGCATCCTCAGTAATCGATTGATCACAAATAGTGTTAAAACCACCAGTAATAAGGCGACAAAATAAAGGAAAATGATCCGATCACCCGGGTTGTAATCTAAGCCAAAGAAATTATGAAAGGTATCCCACCCCTCTTTTGCTGTTCGGCTAAATTCGAGGCCAAAAAACGTCGGTTTTGGCAGTTGGCTGATCCCATTAGGTCCCCCTGTAATTTCCGTATTATTCAGTAATAAGATACGAACAATTTCACCAAAACCAAGTGTGACGATGGCTAAGTAATCCCCTCTTAACCTCAGAACCGGAAACCCCAGTAAAAAGCCTGCCAGTGCTGCTGTTAATCCTGCAATAGGTAAACTTTCCCAAAAACCAAAGCCATAACAATGGTTAAGTAAACCAAAGGTATAAGCACCAATAGCATAAAAACCCGCATAGCCTAAAACCAATAAGCCAGATAAGCCCACGACCACGTTTAACCCTAAACCAAGCATCACATAAATGAGGGTCAAGGTGGCGATATCAACGCTTCCTCGTGAAACAATAAATGGCCAAATGATGGCTGCAATAATGATAAGGACGGCAAGAATTTTTTGCTTGGTTGTCGAACCGTCAAAATCAGGAATTGACCATGCTTTTTTTGGTACACCTTGCCAAACTTTGCTTAATGTTGGGCGCACCAATTGATAAACAAAAATAATCGCAATCCCTGCGATGATCCAATTCCATCGAACCGAATCCCCCACTGTCACAACTAATTTTGTGCCATCCAACGCGAGTTGTAACCCCATCATAAACAAGGCTAAAATAAAAAATGTTGCCGATGCCACAATGGCATTAAGCCAATTTTCTTTTCTCATACTTTTTCGACCTCCGGGCGTCCCAGAATGCCGGTAGGCATGATTAACAACACACCAATCAATAAACCAAATGACACTACATCTTTATATTCGGTACTTAAATAAGCCGAAGTCATCGCTTCAGCAACCCCCAGGATCAAGCCACCCAGCATAGCACCAGGAATACTGCCGATCCCCCCTAATACCGCGGCAGTAAAGGCTTTCATACCAGCCATAAAACCAATATATGGATTGATCACACCATAAAATTGCCCCAATAAAACCCCTGCCACCGCAGCCATCGCTGCGCCTATCACAAAGGTTAACGAGATAACGCGATCAGTATTTATCCCTAATAAACTTGCCATTTTGAGGTCTTCTGCGCACGCACGACATGCACGCCCCATTTTCGAATAACGGATAAATAAGGTTAATGCTAACATAGCTAGGAGTGTAACCCCCCAGATAGTCAGTTGCATTTTGGTCACTGTCGCTTCAAAACCATCACTTCCCCCTAATACCCACTGACCTGTAATTAAACTAGGCAATGCGAGGTCGCGGGAACCTTGAGATAAACTGACGTAGTTTTGTAAGAAAATGGACATCCCGATCGCTGAGATTAACGCGATCAGTCGCTTAGAGTGACGTACCGGCCGATACGCTACGCGCTCAATGCTCCAGCCATAAGCACTGGAAACGATGATCGCTGCAATAAAGGCTGCGGCAACAAGGATCCAACCGACATCGATCCCTAACATCATCAAGCCCGCGATCACAATAAAAGAGACATAGCTTCCGATCATATACACTTCACCATGGGCGAAGTTAATCATCCCGATGATGCCATATACCATCGTATAGCCGATAGCAATTAGCGCATAGGTGCTACCAAGGGTTAACCCATTAAGAAATTGCTGAATAAAATAAAGAATTTGATCTGACATAAGACTTTCCTTTCGAACTGCTTGTCCTGTATAGAGAACAGAAGCCGGAAGCGAGTCAGCTCACTTCCGGTTATTGTTCACTATGTTGGAACACTACTGAGTACTATTTTACAGAGGTGGAAGTCCCATCTTTGTGCCATTCAAACACACCAAATTCGAAACCTTTCAGGTCGCCATTTGGCTGCCAGCTAAGTGTCCCCATCACAGTATCCACTGGATTTGCTTTCAGATCTTTGACTAAATCTTCGGGTTCAATGCTACCTGTGCGCTCCATTGCTGTGGTTAAACTCTGAATGGCTGCGTAAGTTGTCCACACAAATGGCCCCGTTGGATCTTCTTTTTTCGCTTTGATAGCATCAACAATCGGCTGGTTGGTCGCAACTTGGTCATAACGTTTTGGCAACGTCACTAACATCCCTTCAGATGCATCACCGGCAATATTCGACAGTGAGGAATTACCCACACCTTCAGGTCCCATAAAACGAATATTCAGACCAGCTTGTTTTGCTTGGCGTAAAATTTGCCCCATTTCAGGGTAATACCCCCCGAAATACACAAAGTCCACATTCTCTTTTTTCAGTTTTGCCACTAATGCAGAGAAGTCTTTATCCCCAGCAGTGACGCCCTCAAACATCACTTCTTTTGTACCTGCTTTATTGAGGCTTTCACGGACTGAACGTGCTAAACCTTCACCATATTGCTGTTTATCGTGAACAACAGCGATACGTGATGGCTTAATTTCTTCAAGAATATATTTCGCTGCGGTTGGGCCTTGGTCAGAGTCCAATCCCGTTGTGCGTAATACCATTTGGTAACCACGCGTAGTTAAATCCGCATTCGTTGCCGCAGGTGTGATCATGATAACGCCTTCATCTTCATAAATATCCGATGCAGGCTGGGTAGACGAGGAGCATAAATGACCAATAACATGACGAATTCCATCGTTGATGACTTTGTTTGCAACCGCAACCGCTTGTTTCGGATCACATGCATCATCATATTCAACTGCAACTAACGTGTTACCATTAATCCCACCCTTTGCATTAATATCTGCAATTGCCTGTCGAGCGCCCGTAAATTCCATATCGCCATATTGCGCTACAGGGCCAGACATCGCGCCTACAACCGCTATTTTTATTTCTTTCGCCCATCCTGCTGAGCTGAATGCCATTGCGATACAGCCCGCTAATAATGCTTTATTCATATTCTTCATTATATCGTCCCCGTCTTCATGGTTCTGAGTGTTTGTGTTTGATTTATAATCGTTTATTATGGCTGACAGGTACAATGCCTGATATTTCAAAATATAGCGAATAAGGCTATATATTTCATGGTATTAAACAAGATAATTATGCTAAATAGCAAATGGATATGATAGGTTATTACGTTAGGTGCAGAATAAAAAACTGATGTGTTTAAGTAGGTTTTTTGTAAATACTAGTGTTATATTCTAGTTAAATTTAAATTAATCCGAGTGAAACTCGGAAAATGCACTCAGGCAAAATTTTTCTCTCTAAAATCAAAAAATCGGTTACAGATCACTCTGGCAGGACGAGTATCTGCAAGCCTTACAGGGAAACAGATAAAACATTATGAGACTCACTATTATTCATTTGGTCAATCCTACTGAGCAGCAACAACAAGACTTAGATAAAATCTGGCCAGACCAGAAAGCCGATAAATGGCCGCAACCGCTTGATGAAACACAGTTAATTTATGCAGCCCGCTTTAATGACAGATTACTCGCCGCAGCAAAAGTGTCCATCGCCGAAACACAAGGCATTATTAGCGATTTTTGTGTGCGGGAAGTGACCCGTCGGCGGGGAGTGGGGCTCTATTTATTACAAGAAATTCGCCGGGCACACCCACAAGTGACAGTGTGGCAATTTCAGTTTGCTCCGCTAGATGAAAAACCAAGGCAGATCATGCATGCATTTTTAACCGCTTGCGACTTTCATCCCACTTTACAGGCAGAGGTATGGGACTTTAAGGTAGGCCAATTAAATGAAATTAAATAAAATTCATCATGTTGCAATTATTGCTTCTAACTATGAAGTCAGTAAGGCGTTTTACTGCCGCATTTTAGGTTTGAACTTGCTCAGTGAACATTACCGTCCACATAATAACTCATGGAAAGCCGATTTAGCGTTTGGTGAAGATTATCAAATTGAATTGTTCAGCTTTGCCAACCCACCAGCAAGGCTAAGCTATCCAGAAGCGGCTGGACTTCGGCATTTAGCCTTTAGTGTCGATGACTTAGATACGTGGATTGATTATTTAGCACAGCAAGGTGTCCCATGTGAAGCCGTAAGAACGGATCCCTATACTGAAAAGCGGTTTACATTTTTTACTGACCCTGATGGCCTGCCTTTAGAGTTGTATAGCGAAGAATAGATATAAAGTATGATTCAATCTGTAGCCTAAACAATTGAATCTGATTATCTGCATCTATCCCCCTTTGATTAAAGGCAATAAATGCAGATCATCTACGGGGAAATAAACTACATTTCGTCGTCGCTTTCTTCCATGGCCAGACGCAGTTTTTTCATCGCATTTTTTTCTAGTTGGCGAACACGCTCAGCAGAAACACCATATTTATCAGCCAGTTCCTGCAATGTAGTTTTGTTATCATCATCTAACCAACGAGCACGAATAATATCTTGGCTACGCTCATCTAATGAGGCAAGTGCATCCGCCAAACGATCAGTTGCATGGTTTTCCCAGTTATCATCTTCGATTGAACCTGCAAAATCTGATGATTTATCTTGTAGATATAATACTGGCGCTACAGGACCACCAAAGTCTGCGCTATCATCATCATCTGACATATCAAATGCCATATCTTGCGCCGCCATACGTGATTCCATTTCACGGACATCTTTGGTGCTTACCCCAAGTTCTTGAGCGACCATATCCACTTCATCTTGATTAAACCAACCAAGACGCTTCTTATTTTTTCTTAAATTAAAGAATAGCTTACGCTGTGATTTTGTAGTAGCGACTTTAACAATTCGCCAGTTACGCAGTACATATTCATGAATTTCTGCTTTGATCCAATGCACAGCAAAGGAAACAAGACGCACACCCACTTCAGGATTAAAACGACGCACGGCTTTCATCAGGCCAATATTTCCTTCCTGAATTAAATCCGCTTGCGGTAATCCATAACCTGCATAACTACGAGCAATGTGAATAACAAAGCGTAAATGCGATAAGATCAGTTGCTTCGCAGCGTCCAGATCGCCGTTATAATGCAGCCGTTCAGCAAGTTCCTTTTCTTCCTCAGCGGTCAGCATTGGGTAAGCATTAGCCGCCCTAACATAGGCTTCTATACTTCCTTGCGGAACAAGCGTTAATGATTGCATGTCTTTGGTCATTCAGATCCTCTATAAATATTAGGAGTGAAATTTATTCGATGTTGATAACCGCATAGGTTAACAATGAAGAAACAATATGCAGCAAACCAGTAAATAGTTTACCATTTTTACCGCATTAAATAAATTATATACGAGAATTGTTAACGGTAGGTCAATATAAGACAAAACAATTCAGACTAAGTTCAGTTCTAAAACGATTTTCGAATAAAATCAAGGGCCACGGCGATACTACTGCCAATAGCCCTCACTAAAAATATCAGAAAATAAGCTGTTACTCAGGCGTAAAATGGCGTAAATGCTGAAGGGTGGCTAACCAAGCCGCTATCCAACCAACCATAGTTGATAGCAACAGGATTAATAGGGACTCCTCCCAAAGTAGCCCTTCAATGTGAAACTGTGTGCCAAATACATTAGCCACTTGTGCCACACCACTACTAAGCTGCCAAACTAATAAGAAGGTCATGATCAGCGAAATAATCGCCCCCACACCACCGAGCACGATGCCGCCATTTAAAAATGGCCGCATGATAAAGCCATCTGTTGCACCGATCAGTTTCATGACATTAATGGTATCTCGACGAGCAAAAATGTTGAGCCGAACACTGTTACCTATCACTAAGAACAACGACACAATCATTAAAATACCAATAACTGAAGCCACTTTCCCTACTAAGCTGGTCAACGCAGCAAGTCGAGCAAACCAGCTATCGTCCATACGTACTTCTTCAATACCATCGACTTGACTGACCCGGTCTCTTAATGTGGTTAATACATCCGTCCCTTCAAAATCAATTTTTGGCGTAATAATAGCCACCGCAGGTAATGGATTTTCTTCTAACATATCCAATGCAGTACTAAAACCTGACCAACTGCGAAACTCGCTCATGGCTTGATCCCGTGATAAATAGTTCACATGATCCACACCTTCAAGAGATTGCAGTTGCGTCACGACATTCTGCCCGCCTTGTTCATCAAGGGATTTATCTAAATAAACAGTTAGCTGTGGTGTCGGATACCACTGTGCCGCCGCTTGGGAGACGTTCTTCCAAACCACATAACATAAGCTAGGTAATGTTAATGAAATCGCAATCACCATGATAGTCAAAAAGGTTGCTAAGGGCTGTCTCAGCATATCTGCCAGCGCATTCAACCAAGAATAACGCCATTGTTCGCGCCATCCCCCTTTGAGCGCCTTACTTTTTGACTGTATCGTACGTTCAGGCTTGGCTTTACGGGCATTTTTAGCCATGTTGACCTCCAAGCATCCGACCTTCGCTTAATGTCAAAACGCGGTAGTTACGACGTTCAATCAATGCAACATCGTGCGTTGCCATCAAAACAGTCACCCCCACACGGTTAAACTCTTCGAATAGGCGCATAATGCCTTCCGATAATTCGCCATCAAGGTTCCCTGTTGGCTCATCGGCTAATAACATCGTCGGCTTATTGACGACCGCGCGGGCAATTCCCACACGTTGCTGCTCCCCCCCCGATAGTTGGATCGGAAAGTTTTTAGCTTTGTCTAACAAGCCCACTTTATCCAATGCCGCAGAAACACGTCGGCGAATATCTTCTGTGCTCGCACCCGAGATAATCAACGGCATCGCTACGTTGTCATACACCGTTCGGTCAAACAGTAGATGATGATCTTGAAAAATCATGCCAATCTGCCGACGCAGAAAAGGGATCTCCCGATTTTTCAACCGACTAATATCATGACCATTAAACAAAATATGACCCGCACTTGGGCGTTCTATGCCACAAATGAGTTTGAGTAACGTACTTTTACCTGCACCTGAGTGGCCCGTTAAAAATGCCATCTCCCCGGGTTGTAAATGAAAATCAACCCCTTGGAGAGCTTGGCGGCCACCGCGATAAGCTTTACTAACGTGTTCAAAGCGAATCATCGAAAATTATTCCTCTCGGGCAAATAGGGCCTCGATAAAGTCATCGGCTTTAAATGGACGTAAATCTTCAATCCCTTCACCAATCCCAATATAACGAATTGGGATACCAAATTGATCGGCAATAGAGAATATTACGCCACCTTTTGCTGTACCATCGAGCTTAGTCAATGTTATACCAGTCAGACCTACTGCTTCATCAAAAAGTTTCGCCTGACTAACCGCATTTTGTCCTGTGCTCGCATCCAGCGTTAACATAATTTCATGTGGTGCATTTTCATCCAGCTTTTTCATCACGCGGACGATTTTTTTCAATTCTTCCATCAAGTGCGATTTATTTTGTAAGCGACCCGCAGTATCCGCTATCAACACATCGATACCTTTCGCTTGAGCTGATTGTATCGCATCAAAAATAACGGATGCCGGGTCTGCCCCTGTGTGCTGTGCAACAACAGGAATTTTATTACGTTCGCCCCACACTTGTAATTGTTCAACCGCGGCGGCACGGAATGTATCCCCCGCCGCTAACATCACGCTTTTTCCTTCTGATTGATATTGGCGAGCTAATTTACCAATCGTCGTGGTTTTACCGACCCCATTAACCCCAACCATAAGAATAACATAGGGTTTTTTATCTTCGATCACGAGAGGTTTATCGACTTTTGCTAAAATATCAGACATTTCCTCACGCAATTTACTATACAAAGCTTCAGCATCTTTCAGATCTTTACGACTTGCGTGAGCGGTGAGGTTGCCAATAATCTTACGTGTTGTCTCGACACCGACATCCGCGATTAACAATTGTTCTTCTAATTCCTCGAATAGGTCATCGTCAATTTTTTTGCCTGTAAATAGGCTAAGAAAACCTGAGCCCAGATTTTGACGAGTTTTTAATAACCCTTTCTTCAGCCTAGCAAAGAAACCTTCTTTTTTCGGTTTTTCTTGCTCTTTCGATGAATTATTTTTTTCTTCTTCCGTTAAACGTGCAGCTTCGGCTACTTGGCGCTCTTGCTCTGCTTGCTCTTCGGCTAAACGCGCGGCTTCGGCTGCTTGGCGTTCTTGTTCTGCTTGCTCCTCGGCTAAACGTGCAGCTTCGGCGGCTTGGCGTTCTTGCTCTGCTTGCTCTTCGGCTAAACGTGCAGCTTCGGCGGCTTGGCGTTCTTGTTCTGCTTGCTCTTCGGCTAAGCGTGCAGCTTCGGCGGCTTGGCGCTCTTGCTCTGCTTGCTCTTCGGCTAAACGTGCGGCTTCTTGCAGTTCACGCTCTGCCTTGTCCTCTGCTTCTTTAATAGCGGCTAAATCCGCTTGGCGCTGTTGCTCTGCGGCCTCTTCCGCAGCCTTGATGGCTGCTAATTCCGCTTGGCGCTGACGTTCTAATGCCTCTTCGGCAAGTCGTTGAGCGACTTCCTCTTGGCGAATACGCTCTGCCTTTTCTTCAGCTAGACGAGCTTCTTCAACTTCAAAACGCTCACGTTCAGCTTGCTCTTGAGCAGCTTTAATCGCATCTAGCTGAGCCTGACGTTCAAGTTCCACCTGTTCCGTTGCCGCTTCTATTGCGGCTTGCTGCGCTTCATACTGACGCTTAGCTTCCTCTTCCGCAGCATTAATCGCAGCTTGCTCTGCTTGATACTGACGCTCCGCTTCTGCGGCAACAACATCTTCTACTGGTTGTTGATTTTCAACTTCTTTTGCAGTTTCTACCTGCTGAGCTTGTTGTTTTTGAGTCTCTTCTTCATCTTTACGACCAAAACCTAGCCATGAAAAAAAGCCTTTTTTCTTGTCTTTAGCCATCTGCCACTACACTCCTCGCGGTAAAAATATGGCACTCGATAATCAAATCGCAATCAAATTACATGCAGTCTATCATTTCATTGCCCCGCAACACATATCTGAAAGAAAAATCCTAGTAATTTAATCGGCGTTTTTGTGTTAAACCTGTGAAAATGACGCGCTATAATTGAAATTCAATCAATTGGAGATAACAACACTGCAACTTATCGCCTGACAGGTATACAATGGTAACAATCATTTTTAAGTACACAATTAGCTAAATAGCAATACACATTATGGCAAAAAAAACACAATCAGCACCTTTAGGGCAAATTCGGATCATTGGCGGGAAATGGCGCGGGAGAAAGCTACCTGTTCGTGATAGTGAGGGCTTACGTCCAACTACAGATCGCATCAAAGAAACGTTATTTAATTGGTTAATGCCTGTGATCCGTGACGCTCGCTGCCTTGATTGTTTTGCAGGAAGTGGCTCACTCGGTTTTGAGGCGCTTTCCCGTTTCGCACAGAATGTGACATTTATTGAGCTAGATAAGCAAAACTCACAGCTACTCATTGAAAATAAGGCCCGCTTACAAGCCGATGACGCAACTGTCATCACCAACAGTAGCCTAACCGTTTTAAGCCAACTTGGAACCCCTTTTGACGTGGTTTTTATTGATCCACCATTTCGTAAAGGCTTACTCAATGAAACAATTCAGTTGCTCGAAAAAAACCAATGGCTAGCAGATGAAAGCTGGATATATGTTGAATCAGAGGCGGAGTCATCACTTACTGACATTCCCGCAAACTGGCAACTTCACCGTGAAAAAATTGCAGGCCAAGTTGCCTATCGCCTTTTTATTCGAACCTCACTTTAGGAAAAAACATGTTAATTAACGTTGGTCGCCTGCTTATGATTTGTGTTTGGGGTTTTATGATCTTCAATCTGATCCACCCATTCCCTAAGCCATTGAAATACTTTATGGATATTGCAATGGTTTTTATGATTTTCATGCACGCATTACAAACTATTTTTCTAAAAGCCACATTACCTAAAGGGGAAAAAATTTCAGGTTTAGTGCAAACCCGTCTGTTTTTTTTCGGTGTATTCGAAATGTTAGCGATGCAGAAAAAAACCAAAACCGCCTTAGAAGAGAAAAAGAAAGAACAGTAATATCAATACGTTAATTCGATTCAAAACGGATAAAACGCGTTCCTTGTAGGGTAAGTTTGCCTTCGTGACCCAATTCAACATCACGGTATTGTTCTTCTGTAACAATGGTTTTAATGACTTCGCCACTGGATAACGTTTTAAAATAAATTTCATAGCGAAAAGTTTCAGGTGAAACCACATCCCGTTCCCGGGAACGCATATTCGGATAAGGGTAATCTTTTTTGTTATCTACTTTTACTAAGTAACTAACGGGTAAAGAATTATCGTTGATTTCATTTTGCTTACGCTGGTCGAAAAAACGTTTAGTAGCGAGTACCGCGATAATTGCAATAACGACGATTAATAGTATTGGCTTATTCATATTTTGTGCGTTTCACTTAAAAAGAACCTAACTATAGTTTATCTTATTTGTAGAAACAGAACACGTTATCTCAGCGAGCGGCTTTTTGTCGTTCCCTTCATTGAACCTATAAGGATATGTGTATGATTAGTTGGCCATTTCTCGCAGTGCTTTTCTCCGGCTGGTTATATGTCGACGCCGCCTATCGCGGTCCAGGATGGCAACGCTGGTTATTCCGCCCTATTACGCTGTTATTATTACTCTTTTGGGGCTGGAGTTCTGATGATTTAAACCTACAGAACTACCTTATTCTAGGTGGATTATTCGTTTCTCTGGTTGCAGACCTTTCTAGGATGCTTTCAAGTGAACACTTACTAACTTCTATCGCTTTAATGTTCCTCAGTTATTTGATTTATACTATTAGTTTTGGCATGCAATTAAACTTCGGTCTATTTTTACCTTGGCTGGTTGCCCCACTGGTTATTGCTGCCATCACACTTGTCCTTATTTGGGGTAAGTTGGAAAATCTGCAAACAATTGTTTTTGCATCTTTAATCATGTGTATGATTATGGCTTGGGTTGCTGGCGATCAATATTTTGGTCTTGGGCGTGAATACAACTTCTCAATCATGGTGGGCGCAACATTACTCTTTTTATCTAATTGTGTGTGGTTAATTGCCCATTTCCGCTTTCCATTTAAAGCGTCAAAAGCCATTGTTGCTGCGCTCTATTTTCTAGGACAGTTCTTTATTGTTCGTGCAATTTATTTATAGTCCCCTTGTAAAGTGAAAAATGCCAATTGATAAAAAATGCTATTTGAGAATTTTATCAGTTGGCACTCCCTTTTTTTATTTGACTCTAGAGTGGACTCCAAAGTGTAAACTTATCAGTAATCAATAATGGAACTCATTATAGTTAGATAAGGGGGCGCTTATGCACTCACATTCTCATAAAGAAAATCATACACATACAAGCTCTTGCTGTTCAAGTACCAGCGCGTGTTCATCTACCGTGACACAAAATAGCACACACGTAAGTAATGACTCACATACTCATGAACATAGCCACCTAAATAAACAATCTGATGAAGACGAGGAGTCTCATCGACACAGTTGTGATAGCCATTCAGATCATGATCATCAACATGGCGGAAGCTGTGGGTTAACGGCGAGCACAATCAATGACGTTGAGCCTCTGCAAGCGGCAGGGAGACGTTTTAGCTGGGTTATCCGTGGAATGGACTGCCCAAGCTGTGCCAATAAAATTGAAACCGCTGTAAGCCAAATCGGTGATGTTAAACAAGCTAAAGTTTTGTTCGCAACTGAAAAGTTAGTTGTTGATGCCAATACGGATATCAGTGCCGCGGTACGCTCCACCGTAGAAGCTGCTGGCTATGAATTACTTGAGGTCGGTGGTAATAGTGCTGCGTCCATCGCACCACCACAAAGCTTACTCAGTGAAGCTAAACCTGTCATTATCTTAGCAATATTGATGGCAATCAGTTGGGGAATTGAGGTATTTAGTCCAAAAATCGGCAATATCGCCTTTATTTTAACCACGTTATACGGGTTATACCCAATAGCCAGCAAATCATTACGCTTAATTCGTACTGGTTCCCCATTTGCTATCGAAACATTAATGACCGTTGCCGCTGTGGGCGCAATTTTTATTCAAGCCACAGAAGAAGCAGCCATGGTTATCTTACTGTTTATGTTAGGAGAAATGCTAGAATCCTACTCGGCTGGTCGTGCTCGCCGAGGAGTCAGTGCATTAATGGCATTAGTCCCAGAAGATGCAGTTCTGATTAAAGATGGGCAAAAAACCACGGTTCCTGTGGCACAGTTACGTCCCGGAGACATTATCGAAGTTGCACCAGGTGGGCGTTTGCCAACGGATGCCGTATTAGTGTCAGGTTTTGCCAGCTTTGATGAAAGTGCTCTAACAGGGGAATCCGTTCCTGTTGAACGCAACGCTGGCGAAAAAGTAGCCGCAGGCTGTCTATCGGTTGACCGTGCTGTGCAAATGAAGGTGGTTTCTGAACAAGGGCAAAATGCCATCGACCGTATTTTGCAGTTGATCGAGGAAGCCGAAGAACGCCGGGCGCCAATTGAGCGCTTTATCGACCGATTCAGTCGAGTATATACACCGATTATCATGTTGATTTCAGCGTTAGTGATTATTATCCCACCTATTTTCTTTGCTGCATCTTGGGAAACATGGATCTACCGCGGTTTAACATTACTGTTGATTGGTTGCCCGTGTGCACTTGTCATATCAACCCCTGCGGCGATAACTTCAGCCCTTGCAACAGCAACCCGTCGTGGTGCATTGATTAAAGGTGGTGCAGCACTTGAGCAGCTAGGCACCATTACGACTATCGCATTAGATAAAACAGGTACGCTGACGGAAGGGAAACCCCACGTCACTGACTTAGTCCCTGTTGATGGAATGACCGAAAGTGAACTAATTCAAATTACAGCGTCTGTTGAGGTCGGTTCCCATCACCCGTTAGCAAAAGCGGTCGTGAACAAGGCGCAAGAACTCTCTCTCACGGTAACCGAAGCACTGGATCGTAAGGCGCTTGCAGGGAAAGGGGTTGAAGGGTTCCTTAATAACAAGCACATACTGGTTAGTGCACCGAGTCGTTTAGACACGCCATTAGAACAGGGATGGCAAAGCAAAGTTGAAACACTAGAGGCTGAAGGAAAAACCGTAGTTGTCACACTAGAAGACAACCGTGTCATCGGCTTAACCGCGCTGCAAGATACACTACGCAGTGACGCAACGGACGCGATGAGTATGCTCAAAGCCCTTAAAGTCAATGCAGTCATGTTAACGGGGGATAACCCTCGCGCTGCGGGGGCAATTGCCGGTCAATTAGGTATGGAATTCCGTGCAGGCTTATTACCGGAAGACAAAGTGACTGCTGTGATGGCGCTCAATCGCAACCATAGCACCATGATGGTGGGAGACGGTATTAACGATGCCCCAGCAATGAAAGCGTCGAGTATCGGTGTAGCTATGGGCAGTGGGACTGATGTCGCGTTAGAAACAGCAGATGCAGCCCTAACCCATAACCGCTTAACAGGCTTACCTGAAATTATAGCGCTATCCCGTGCTACTCGAAAAATTATCCGTGAAAACATAGCGATAGCCCTTGGGCTAAAAGGCGTGTTTTTAGTCACCAGTTTACTCGGGATCACTGGGCTTTGGGTTGCCGTGCTTGCAGATTCGGGTGCAACGGCACTTGTGACTGCAAATGCGGTACGGTTACTTCGAGTAAAATTACCTCAAGTGAAAAAGTAGTATTTCATCACCTAAGCAAAGCGCCGCATGCGGCGCTTTTTTTGAAACCGAAGGCAATAAAACAAGTTATTACAAAAGGTTATTTGTTTTTAAAAGCAATTTTAGGACTAACTTTTTATCCACACGCACGAAATCTGAGTAAAATTACCCACGTCAGCGAGCTATCTGTTTGGTGGGAAGACAACATGGTAAAACAAACCAATTCAACACCCCATGACGCGGCCTTTAAAGGTTTTATGTCTAAAGTTGACAATGCGCGTGACTTTTTTGATATTCACCTTCCTACCAGCATTAAGCAATTATGTCATTTCGATACATTATCAATAACAAACACATCCTTTATTGATAAACAGCTACGTTCTCGTTTTTCAGATATATTGTATACAGTCGAAACGCAGCAAGGTGATGGTTATATTTATATGTTAGTTGAACACCAATCAACTCCAGATAAATTGATGGGATGGCGGTTGATGCACTACGCATTTTTAGCCATGAATCAGCACTTACAACAAGGAAATAAAGACTTACCGCTGGTCGTGCCCATTTTATTTTACCATGGGAAAATGAGCCCTTATCCTTATGCTCAACCTTGGACACATTGCTTTCATTGGCCTGATATTGCGTCAGATTTATATAACAAACCCTTTCCAATTGTTGATGTCACGGTCATTGATGACAACGAGCTAGTCAATCATCGCAAAGTCGCCATTATGGAGCTTGCAATGAAACATAAAGACTTACGTGATGAGTTTCAACAGGTTGTCCCCTTGTTGGCTCAAGCGCTAAATCAGCACTATAATAGTGACGATGATATCATCACTATTCTTAATTATCTCTTTATCACAGTGGACTCAATCCATTTTGAATATATTGTTCAGCAACTGGGTGAAGCAACAGAAAAACATCAGGGGGTTATTATGAATATTGCTCTACGTTTACAAGAAAAAGGGCGTTTGGAAGGACGGTTGGAAGGTCATAAAGAAGCTCGTCAGCAAGCTTATCAACAACAACTTGCAACTGCTCAGTACCTATTAAAAAACGGCATCGACATAGAGTTAGTAATTAAAAGCACAAACTTAAGCCGTGAAGAAGTTATGTCCTTACAATCATAAAGCAGCATACTTCATTGTAAGTTTATTACTCTGAACTCGATTCAGTTTGAATATATTGTTCAGCAACTGGGTGAAGCAACAGAAAAACATCAGGGGGTTATTATGAATATTGCTCTACGTTTACAAGAAAAAGGGCGTTTGGAAGGTCATAAAGAAGCTCGTCAGCAAGCTTATCAACAACAACTTGCAACTGCTCTGTACCTATTAAAAAACGGCATCGGCTTAGAATTAGTAATTAAAAGCACAGGTATAAGCCACGAAGCACTGAGCTCATTGCCCAAATAGCTTGACTCCCAGTAAAAATGACCAATTTGTATCTCGTTGAAAAGAACGTAACTTTTCGTCATTCATTATATGCATAAAACAGCACATTTTCCTTATTGGCAATCATAGCGCTGTTTTACACAAAATCGCTTATAACCCGCTGGCCTTTTTACGCAACAAATAACGGTAAGGGGCACTTTCAGCGTCAACTGCGAGCAAGTCATGTTCCATAAAACGACAAAAGCCGGGAATATCACGTGTCGTCGCTGGGTCATCCGCAATAACCAGTAACGTCTCGCCTTCTGCCATATTACGAACAGTCTTACGAACTAACATCACTGGCTCAGGGCAGCGTAAGCCTAGTGTATCAAGGGTTTTAGTTGCGTTAGCAAATAAATCAGACATATAAACAACTTCTAAAAGTGATCAATAATTTGATTATATAATAAAACGTGCCTTGATGAATGAACAGTTTTGCTTTTGTTGCGCAACAGGCGTATGATGCGCTACTCCCAAGTTAGGGATGTATTTCATGGGTTCCCTCACCCCATTGTGACTAAAAAGGTACAATATGTTTGATTTTACTCCGCAGCAAAAAGCCACTGCGTTAATTTGGCTATCCTTATTTCATATTTTAATTATTACCTCCAGTAACTACCTTGTGCAGTTGCCGATCACTGTTTTCGGTTTCCACACCACATGGGGGGCATTTACTTTTCCTTTTATATTTCTGGCAACTGACTTAACTGTTCGTATTTATGGTGCCCCACTTGCTCGGCGAATTATCACCGCAGTCATGTTACCTGCACTGCTAATTTCTTATGTTATTTCCGCGCTATTTTTCCAAGGTGAGTGGCAAGGGTTTATTGCTCTGTCTGGGTTTAACGTATTTGTTGCTCGTATCGCCGCCGCAAGTTTTATGGCTTATGTCCTTGGGCAAATTTTAGATGTCAGCGTCTTCAATAAGTTACGTCAGAACGCACGTTGGTATGTTGCTCCCGCTTGTGCGATGTTTATTGGTAATTTAATTGATACCATTGCCTTCTTTTTTATTGCATTTTTCCGTAGCAGTGACCCATTTATGGCTGCAAACTGGGTGGAAATTGCGTTAGTTGATTACGCCTTTAAGCTACTTATTTGCATGTTATTCTTCTTGCCTGCTTACGGCGTTTTACTGAACTTGATTTTAAAATATTTCTTTGCAAATTCAGGCAAAAAGCAATTTGCGAATCAACATTAAGGGAAGGGAAGAGATATAGCGAATGACACTGGCATGCATATAGAGATAAAAAAAGAAATCTCTATCACTGAACTGTAAGGCACGTAGTTGGATATTGTTTTTCACATTATTGCTATTGTCTTGAAGTTTAATTCGCTAATTTACAAATTTCACTTTGAAAATACAGAAGTACTTCCTTTTATAGCACGGCAATCCACATAACCAAAAAAAGGAGATAGCGAAATGCTATCTCCAAACGGGTTAAACTGAACTAAAATAATCAATAACAACCCTACAATTCAATGAATAATAAATTATAACGCCCTTGCTAAAAGGGAAATTGGGTGCTCACATTTTTTACTCGTGGACATCTCAATTTGCCATTTACAGGTTTCACAGTCTGTAATCACCATATCCGCCCCACTTTCTTCTATTTGACGGAATAAGCCTGCACCAATACCTTGCGAAACCTCATAATTTTCTTTCTTAAACCCATAGGTTCCTGCAATGCCACAGCACTGTGAATCAAGCACTATCAACTCAACACCGGGTACGCGCTTGATGAGTTCTAGCGTATAGGATGTCCAGCCCATTTTTTCCATATGGCATGGTGTATGGTATGCCACTTTTAATGGGGTATGTTTCAGTTTAAGTTCACGCCCCTGCTCTAATAAACGATAAATATAACGTGTTGCCAGTTCAATGCTATCGCGCATTTCTGAAGTATCTACATCTAGCACATGGGGATATTCATCGCGGATTGTAAACGTACAGGTTGATGAAGTGGCGACAACGGGAACATGTTTTTCTAAGATCGTTTCTTGAAGTGACTCTAAGTTAGCATTCGCTTGGCGTTTTGCTTGTTTCATAAAACCGTTAGCAATCAATGCAACACCGCAGCATTTTTCGCGTTTAAGTAATTGAACACCAATATTCATCCCATTAAAGACTTTGATTAAGTCTTTCCCTAACTGAGGGTGGTTATAATTGACATAGCAACCATGGAAAAATGCAACTTGTTCTTCAAATTTAGCTTGTTCCGCTGCTTGTTTAGAGTACCAGCGACGGAATGTGCCGAATGAATATTTAGGCAACTCACGACGATGGTCAATTTTTAATGCCTTATCAAGAATTTGGCGGACAGGTTTTAATCCAGTAATAGTATTCACCACTGGCGCAAAAGGCGTAGAGAGTGAGCCCATCAAGTCCGTATGGCTTAAGATAGCATCACGAATTTTGGGTTTTTGCTGGCTATACGTATTCCTTGCACGCGCAATAATATCGCCGATTTTTACATCTGATGGGCAAGCGACTTCACAACGTTTACAGTTAGTACAATATTTCAGTGCCTCATCATAGAGCATCGGATCTTTTAAGCGCAAACGCTCACCATCTGGACCTGCTTGTTTGGGTCCAGGATATAATGGATTAACTTTCGCGACGGGGCAATATGTTGTACACACAGTGCATTTAATACAACTTTCAAAGCTTGCATCTTGAATACTCATTGTGCCACCTCCGCCTGCATTGCTTTGTTTTTATTCACTTCATTAATGATTTCATTCGCTGCAAATAGTGCGCTAATCATCGAAACTCCGGCACCACAACCTTGAGTAAGTGGATCAAAACCACCAAGAACAGCACCGGCGACATACAGGTTTTCAATCGCCTTTCCTGCTTTTTGAGCGCGCAGTTTTTCATCCGTTTTCACGCCAAATGCCATATAAGGCTGGGAAGCAAAAAATGCTTGATTGGTCCACTTCGCTCGTTCTGAAATCTCACACAAATCTAAATTCATCAGCGGTTCGTATACTCGGTCAAACGCTGCTACTAATCCATTATTAAAAAAGCTGCCTGTTGCCAAAACAAAGTGTTTGGCTTTGAGTGAAATATCCCCATGATTACGTGTCTGCACGGATGCAATGCGACCTTCAGTGTAGTTTACCGACGTCACTTTATCTCCTGGCATCACAATTCCACCTTGTCGACGAAACTGGCGTAACAGCATCTCATGCAAGCGAATACCTAATAATGAAGGGGGTAACGTTGGTAGCAAATACAGCTGTTTTCCTAAGCGCTTTTGTAGCTCTAACATGGGCTGCTCGCTGTCCAACCCTATGCAAGCCGGCATAAAAACAGCTTCTGCGTCCGAGACTAATGGCAAAATCTCCTCGGCGATTTGCTCCATATTTTCAAGTCTGTCTAGCCAACGTGCGACATTAATTGCTCTAAATTCGCTTGGATTTTCACGGAGGCGGTCAAGTAGTGGCAAATGTACATAATGGGCACTTGCTTGTACGCCTTCACGCTGCAGCTCATCAGCAACCATTTGGGGCTGAAAATCCAAAAACCCTTCAATGCCCACTACGGCAATTTTACTCACATCCATTTTTTGATGTAAGCCAACGGTAGGGACTGATTCAGGGCTTAGCCACGTCATGCGTTTATGGCCTAACGGCGTGATACGATAATGATTTTCTTCGCAAGAACCTTTTAAACGAATGCCTATTTGCTGCAAAATTGACTCTGCCATTCGGGCTAATTCTGCAACATTATTTTCCCCGATCAAACTATAAGGATGAGCAGGTGCTTGAGATTTCAACTCACCAAGCATAGTCAGCGGTTTTTCTGCTATTTTCCCATCAGGTAAATGGGTTAATAAATCTAACGAACCTGATGAAAAATGGAGTGCATTTTGCCCTGCACTCACTATTGCGCAAGACAAACCAGATTGTGTCAGGCGAATACCGCAAAGTAGCCCTGCAAGGCCGCCTCCCATTACAACAACATCATATTTCATTATCCGCCTCCTTCTGAGATGCACTACCCAGTGTGGCTTCATTCATCCCACACAACCCATGATAAACCCAGCTAGTAAATTCACTTTCACGCAATGCATCCCCCCAAGCAATTGGACGAACGCCTTTCCAACGTTCATTTAGGAAATGACTCAATTGCTGTTCAGTTTCATGTGGTGTGGCGACAATAAATCGATTAAGTAGCCCCGCAGCACGACAAGCACAAAGCTCTCCTTGGCAAGTCCCCATGCCTACACGGGTACGACGACGTAAATCCAATAGATTGTTCACTGTGAGCGAATTGACGGCGTAACGCACCTCTCCCGCAGTGACAGCTTCACATTCGCAGACTAAACTTTTATCCAAGCGGTCGGCGCTTAAAATTGCAGAAGCGCGGTCACCGTGGCGATAGACCGCAGAACCACGAATTGGCGCAGGGATGGAGACGACGTTGCGCAACGCTTCTTCAGCGCTGTGTTGTGACCCAGGAAGAGGAGCTTCCGCGGTAGTACATTTCGCTGAGTGACCGAGTTTTTCACAGACTTTATCCGTTGCCCATTCAGCCATCAGTCGATATGTCATTAATTTACCACCCGTAATAGTGATAAAGCCTTCCATTCCATCACGTTTTGCATGGTCTAAAAGGACAATGCCACGGCTGACATTTCGCCCTGACGGGTCATCATCACTGGCGACTAAAGGGCGAACTCCTGCGTAAGCGCGTAAAATACGCGTTGTCGCCAATGCCGGTGATAACATCGAACCTTCACGAATGAGAATATCCACCTCTTGCGGTGTGACATACATATTATCAATTTGGTCATATTCAATATGCGTAGAGGTGGTACCGATCAGGGAAATGGTATCACCAGGCACTAAAATGTCAGCATCCGCAGGCTTACGACAACGATTGATCACCATGTTGTTTAAGCGATGACCTAAAATCAATAGTGCCCCTTTAGCCGGAAACATTTTGATTTTTAAGTCACCATATTCTGCAATTTTTTGTCCCCAAATACCGCCTGCATTGACGACAATTTCAGCATAAATATCGTACTGCTTTTTCGCCTGATGATCGTAGACCGTCACACCACGCACCGTATCACCGTCACGAATAAGGCCGATAACCTCATGGTAAGTCAGCACTTTTGCGCCATGTTCTCGCGCATCTAACATGTTTGCTGCTGTTAAGCGGAATGGATCAACTGTGCCGTCAGGTACTCGAACCGCACCAATTAAATGAGGGTTGACTGACGGCTCAAGGCGGATCGCCTCTGCGGGATCAATCGCATTCGCATCAATACCTGCACTTTGGCAAGCTGTAATAAATTTTTGCTGATATTCGAGGCTATCTTCAGGCAAAGTAATAAATAAGCCATCTGTTCGCTCGATACAATGGTGAGCAATCCGCTTTAGGATCTTGTTCTCTTCAATACATTCCCTTGCAGATTCGCTATCGGTTACTGCGTAGCGAGCCCCACTATGGAGCAAACCGTGATTTCGCCCTGTTGCCCCGGTCGCAATATCGTGCCTTTCAAGTAAAACAGTTCTTAGACCTCGGCGAGCGCAGTCACGAGCGACCCCTGCGCCTGTTGCGCCACCACCAATAATGATGACATCCGTTTCAGTCACAGATGAGCCATTCATGTTGCATTCCTCACATTAATAAACATTTCTATAATCGATAAGTACAGGTTCTATTTTTATAATCTATTATTAAATATAGACCAGAAACGTGCTCAATGTTTGATAAGGAACAAAAACGAAAGCGATTAGTACATTTTTAGTAGTGAAAAGAACAATATCGTGACGAAAGTCACAAAATAATTAACATTTCTAGTTCCATTCCATTCACAAATGTCATTTACTATGCAACCTTATAAACAAAATCAATAATTGTGCGTTAGATTACAGATAAAATGTTTTCTAATAGATACAATTTAGAGCAATTAAGAAAATAAAAGATCTTAAATTACTCGATTGCTTTCGTTTTTGTTACTTCACCAATAATAAACACTCAATCCTTCTCTATTTCGAGGACGATGAAGTGTAAATAAATATTAGCATGCCATCGGAGGCGTATATGTTAAGCATTTTTAAACCAGCACCTCATATACAGAGGCTGCCAGCAGATAAGATAGATCCTGTCTATCGCAAGCTTCGCTGGCAGATCTTCATGGGAATTTTCTTTGGTTACGCAGCGTATTACCTAGTTCGGAAGAACTTTGCCTTAGCAATGCCATACCTTGTTGAACAAGGGTTTTCTAAAGGTGACTTAGGTTTCGCCTTATCAGGAATTTCAATTGCTTACGGCTTTTCTAAATTTATCATGGGGTCATTCTCTGACCGCGCGAACCCTCGCTATTTCTTACCTGCTGGTTTGATACTAGCTTCTGCTGTGATGTTAATCATGGGCTTCGTACCGTGGGCAACATCAAGCATCATGATCATGTTCATATTACTGTTCCTTTGTGGTTGGTTCCAAGGTATGGGTTGGCCGCCTTGTGGACGTACCATGGTGCACTGGTGGTCACAAAAAGAACGTGGTGGTATCGTTTCGGTTTGGAACTGTGCCCACAACGTTGGTGGTGGTATCCCGCCATTGCTATTCCTGCTCGGTATGGCATGGTTTAATGACTGGAAAGCAGCTCTGTATATGCCAGCATTCGCCGCTATCCTTGTTGCCCTTATCGCATTTGCGTTAATGCGCGATACGCCACAATCTTGTGGTCTTCCACCTATCGAAGAATACAAAAACGACTATCCGACAGACTATAAAGCGTCTGATGAAGAAGAGTTAACAGCAAAAGAAATCTTCATGAAGTACGTTTTCCCTAACAAACTGTTATGGATGATTGCGATTGCGAACGTATTCGTATACTTACTGCGCTACGGTGTTCTTGACTGGTCACCAACTTACCTGCGTGAAGTGAAACACTTCGCAATGGATAAATCATCATGGGCTTATTTCTTATATGAATACGCTGGTATCCCAGGCACATTATTATGTGGTTGGATGTCGGATAAAGTCTTCCGCGGTAACCGTGGTGCTACAGGCGTATTCTTCATGGTTCTTGTTACTATTGCGACTATCGTATTCTGGATGAACCCAGCGGGTAATCCGAACGTTGACATGGCATGTATGCTGATCATTGGTTTCTTAATCTATGGTCCAGTGATGCTGATTGGTTTACACGCCCTTGAGCTCGCACCGAAAAAAGCCGCTGGTACTGCCGCTGGCTTTACGGGTCTGTTCGGCTACCTCGGAGGTTCAGTCGCGGCAAGTGCTATCGTGGGTTATACCGTTGACTTCTTCGGATGGGACGGTGGCTTCGCGGTCATGATTGGCGGTTCAGCTCTTGCGGTTGCTTTACTGTTCATCGTGATGGTTAGCGAAAACAAACACAAACGTGAATTAGCGAACTCTCAATAAACATTTTGTTTATGAATAAGCGCTAACCTCAAGGGCTATATCACTACGATATAGCCCTTTTTTTATCAAAAAAGTGCCAAGGAGATATAATCATGAACTTCCCATTAAAAACATTGGTGGCAAGTATGGTTTTAGTGATGTCAGTGTCTGCTGCCGCGCAAGCGACAAATAAAGTGGTCATTGCCCATCGTGGTGCAAGTGGTTACTTACCTGAACACACCTTACCAGCTAAAGCGATGGCTTATGCACAAGGTGCCGATTTTCTAGAGCAAGACCTCGTGATGACGAAAGATAATGAGCTGGTTGTGTTACACGACCATTATCTTGACCGTGTGACGGATGTGGCTGAGCGTTTTCCTGACCGCGCTCGTAAAGATGGTCGTTATTACGCGATTGATTTCACTTTACCTGAGATAAAGTCTCTAAAATTCACGGAAGGATTCGATATTGTTGATGGCAAGCGAGTGCAAAGCTACCCAAATCGTTTCCCGATGGGTAAATCAGATTTTCGCATCCATACCTTCCAAGAAGAAATTGAATTTGTTCAAGGATTAAACAAATCAACTGGTAAAAATATTGGTATCTACCCAGAAATTAAAGCCCCTTGGTTCCACCTGCAAGAAGGCAAAGATATCACCAAGAAAACACTCGAAGTTCTTAAAGAATATGGCTACACCACCAAGGATTCCAACGTTTATCTACAGTCATTTGATCCAAATGACCTAAAACGTATCAAAAATACCTTGATGCCAGAAATGGGAATGGATATTAAATTAATTCAATTGATTGCTTATACCGATTGGAACGAGACTCAAGAGCAAAAACCTGACGGAACGTGGGTTAATTACAATTATGATTGGATGATGAAGCCCGGTGCCATGAAAGAAATTGCCACCTATGCAGATGGTATTGGTCCTGATTATCATATGTTAATTAGTGAAGAGTCCACCCCAAACAATATCAAAGTGAATGGTATGGTAAAAGAAGCCCACGAAAACAAGATGGCGGTTCACCCATTTACCATCCGTGTCGACAAACTGCCGAAATACGCGAAAGATGGGCAGCAGCTTTACGATATCATTTACAACCAAGCCGATGTTGATGGAGCCTTTACTGACTTCCCTGATTTAGGTGTGCAGTTCTTACAGAAACAAAAATAGTTTTCTGTAAAAATAACCAATAATGCAGCCATTTGGCTGCATTATATAAAGGGAAATAAGCTTGATATGCGTTATGCAATTGTCACTGGAAAAGCAATCACATCACTGATTTTTTCTGCATTTAGCGCAATCATAATCAAACGATCAACCCCCACTGCGACGCCTGAGCAATCTGGCAGTCCATGTTCTAATGCCGCCAATAAATGTTCATCAATCGGTTGAACAGGTAATCCCATCGCTGCACGTTTACGGTTATCTTGCTCGAAACGTTGGCGTTGTTCGCTAGCATCGGTCAATTCATGGAAACCATTTGCCAGCTCCATACCTTTATAGTAAACCTCAAAGCGTTCTGCGACACGGTGATCTTCAGTGCTAATTACCGCTAAAGAAGCCTGAGTTGCCGGAAAGTGATACACTACAACCGGTTTTTCTTTACCAATATGCGGCTCAACCCCCATAGTAAAAAGCAACTGTAACAGCGTATCTTTATCCTCTTCCTGCTCAGCAATATTACTCAAATCAAGACGTGCCGCCACTTCACGCAGCTCACTTTTCTCTGCGGATAATGGGTCAATATTTAAATGACGTAAAAAGGCTTGTTGATAAGAAAGTAACTCTGCACTTTCACATTCCAGTACCTGTTGTAACAAGTCATCCACTTCATTAATTAAGCGGTACATATCGAAATGCGGGCGATACCATTCAAGCATGGTAAACTCAGGATTGTGATGTCTCCCCGCTTCTTCGTTACGAAAACTACGACCGAGCTGATAAATCGGTCCACTACCTGCGGCTAGCAAGCGCTTCATGTGGTATTCAGGGCTGGTCATCAGATAAAGATTAATGCCTTGCGCAGCACCAGGGCCAACAAAACGTGTTTCAAATGGCACAAGATGGAAGTCAGTCACAGTAGCCTGACTCATTGCCGGGGTTTCGACCTCTAGTACACAGCGATCAGTAAAAAAACGTCTGATTTCCGCAATAATTTTTGCGCGCTGCAACAGGTTAGCGATGGGGGCAGTTGGCAGCCAGTTCGCTATATCACTCATTAAGATGACTCCAAAATAAACTTAGTCGTGCAGTGTACTCACCTCTCAAACAACGCACAATGCATTTTCAACGCTTCTACGCACATTTATCTGGCATAAAAAGGTCGTGAGAAAATAATCCGGGTTCTTCGCACTAGAAGTGAGTATAGATGGCATGATTATCCTCGGCTTTACTCGATTAAGCAAACCCTGGCAAATAACGGGGTCTTGCCGTTTAAGCTCAGCGAGGGGCTGTTTATCTTTGCTGCTGATTTTTACCGCTAAAAAAGGTTAAAAAACAGTCCAAAAAGTGAAAAATGTATCCGTCGTGGCTGACTGATGACGATTTAAATCAACTATTGTCCCTAAACGCTGCCCTACGGGTTCGATTAAAGCACATTTCACTCATTTAATGCTGCGTTGAGAGGCTCCTGCCCGGTTCACTCGGCGGCGAACCTCTCGCCTTTCCTAAAATGGCTTTAATTCGAATAAAAATTGACCATCAAAGATAAACAGCCCCTAGTAAAATCGCACTAGCCGCCTTTGTTTAACACAAGGGGAAATATGATTATTTCTTATATTATGTGACGAAACTGTTAATAAAAAAGTGAAACGATTCGCTTTCTCAGCAAATAGAAAAGGAGAAATTAAAAAATACAAAAAGCATTTAAATAAATAGTGAAGCAAATCCCAATTTAATATTCGGTATCAATTAAAATCTTCACGGCAAATAACCCTATTATTCACTTATCACAAACCAATCCCGACCAATTTACTCGGTTTTTAATACTAGTTTTTAATGTAAAAATAATGATAATCATTTGAAATTTCTTTTTATTCACCCTTAACACACTAAAAATAACTTAATTGTAAAAACAATTTATAAAAAATCGACATAGCTCACACTTTACAGGTAAATTCACCCAAAACACCCCTCTATATCAAATTTATCGCTGGGACTATTCGTTATAATTCACAGCAAGATAAGTCATTATTAGCTATTATATTATTTACTATTAAAAAAGAGAGATTTGACAATTTAACATTAGATTGAATTGAAAATGACCTAGCTAATTATCAAAAGTATTTAAAAGAATTTATCAATTTACACTTGAACAATGGAGAAGCGCAGTGCAAACCTTCAATGCCGATTTAGCGATTATCGGGGCCGGGGGCGCAGGCTTACGTGCAGCAATTGCTGCCGCTGAAGCAAATCCCAATATCAAGATTGCTCTGGTCTCAAAAGTATACCCAATGCGTAGTCACACCGTGGCCGCAGAGGGAGGATCAGCTGCAGTTACTCAGGCTCATGACTCCTATGACTATCATTTTAATGATACTGTCGCAGGTGGGGACTGGCTGTGTGAGCAAGATGTCGTCGATTATTTCGTTGAACATTGCCCTACAGAAATGACCCAACTTGAATTATGGGGCTGCCCGTGGAGCCGTAAACCAGATGGTTCAGTTAACGTTCGCCGCTTTGGTGGAATGAAAATTGAGCGTACATGGTTTGCTGCCGATAAAACTGGCTTCCACATGCTCCATACTCTCTTCCAAACATCATTAAAATACCCTCAAATTCAACGTTTTGATGAGCACTTTGTTCTCGACATTATTGTTGATGAAGGTCAAGCTCGTGGGCTGGTTGCCATCAACATGATGGAAGGCACGAAAGTACAAATTCGTGCTAATGCTATCGTGATGGCAACTGGTGGTGCAGGTCGTGTTTATCGTTACAATACCAATGGGGGTATTGTTACAGGTGACGGTATGGGTATGGCATTCCGCCACGGTGTACCACTGCGCGATATGGAATTCGTTCAATATCACCCAACAGGGTTACCAGGCTCTGGTATCTTAATGACCGAAGGTTGTCGCGGTGAAGGTGGTATACTGGTTAATAAAGATGGCTACCGTTATTTGCAAGACTATGGAATGGGGCCTGAAACACCACTCGGTAAACCAGAAAACAAATATATGGAACTTGGTCCTCGAGACAAAGTTTCACAAGCTTTCTGGCATGAATGGCGTGCAGGTCGCACTATCAGCACTCACCGCGGTGATGTTGTACATCTCGATCTTCGCCACCTCGGCGCAGAAAAACTCCATGAGCGTTTACCGTTTATTTGCGAACTTGCAAAAGCCTATGTTGGTGTTGACCCTGTAACAGACCCAATTCCTGTTCGCCCTACCGCTCACTACACTATGGGTGGTATCGAAACAGATCAGCGTACTGAAACACGCATTAAAGGTCTGTTTGCTGTGGGTGAATGTTCTTCTGTAGGCTTACATGGTGCAAACCGTTTAGGTTCTAACTCACTGGCAGAGCTGGTGGTATTTGGTCGTTTAGCGGGTGAAGAAGCCGCACGCCATGCCGCTGAAGCAACACCTGCAAATGCGAGCGCCATTGAAGCACGTACCCGTGATATCGAAGATAACCTGAAAAAACTCATGAACCAAAAAGGGAAAGAGAGCTGGTCGAAAATTCGTGATGAAATGGGGATGTCAATGGAAGAAGGCTGCGGTATCTACCGCACACCTGAATTAATGCAAAAAACCGTTGATAAGATTGCTGAACTGAAAGAGCGCTTCAAACACGTCGAAATTACTGACCATAGTAGCGTCTTTAACACTGACCTACTGTACACCATTGAATTAGGCTTTGGTCTTGATGTGGCAGAATGTATGGCTCACTCTGCAATCAATCGTAAAGAATCACGCGGTGCGCACCAACGTCTCGACGAAGGCTGTACAGAACGTGATGATGTGAATTTCCTTAAACATACTTTGGCATTCTATAACCCTGAGGGCTCCCCTCGTTTAGAATACAGTGATGTGAAAATCACGAAATCTCAGCCAGCTAAACGTGTTTACGGTGCCGAAGCTGAAGCTCAAGATAAGGCGAAGAAGGAGCAAGCTAATGGATGATATGAAACACCTAAAAATGGAGATCATGCGTTACAATCCGGAAACGGATAGTGAGCCCCATTTGGTGACGTATGATGTCCCTTACGATGAGCAAACTTCTTTGTTAGATGCGTTAGGCTACATCAAAGATAACCTCGCTCCTGACCTATCTTATCGTTGGTCTTGTCGTATGGCGATTTGTGGTTCTTGCGGCATGATGGTCGATAAAGTACCTAAACTGGCTTGTAAAACATTCCTGCGTGAATATCCGCAAGGCATGAGGGTTGAGCCATTAGGTAATTTCCCAATCGAGCGCGACCTTATTGTTGATATGACACACTTTATTGAACGTTTAGAAGCAATCAAACCGTACATTATCGGTAATGATCGTAAACCTTCTGAAGGTCCAAATAAACAAACGCCTGCACAGATGGCTAAATACCATCAGTTCTCAGGCTGTATCAACTGTGGTCTGTGCTATGCAGCATGCCCACAATTTGGGCTAAACCCTGAGTTTATCGGCCCAGCGGCAATTACATTGGCAGAGCGCTACAATCAAGATAGCCGTGACCATGGTGCGAAAGAGCGTATGCCTCTGTTAAATGGGGATAACGGTGTCTGGAGCTGTACATTTGTGGGCTACTGCTCTGAAGTCTGTCCTAAGCATGTCGACCCTGCGGCCGCTATCCAACAAGGTAAAGCAGCCAGCGCGCAAGACTTTGTTATCGCCATGCTGAAGCCACGATAAGGAGAATTGAAGTCATGACAACAAAACGTAAACCCTATATCAGGGAAATGAAGGGCGATTGGTGGCAAAAGCTGGGTTTTTATCGCTTTTATATCATGCGTGAAAGTACCTCGGTTCTTCAGGTTTGGTTTAGCCTTTTAGTATTATATGGCGTATTTGCACTAAAAAGCGGACCAGAATCATGGGCCGGCTTTGTTGGCTTTCTCAGCAACCCTATCGTGCTTATCATTAATATCATTACTTTGGCTGCAACGCTGTTACATACCACAACGTGGTTTAAACTGGCACCGAAAGCAGTCAATATTGTTGTTAAAGATAAAAAAATGTCGGAAGAACCTATTGTTAAAGGTTTTTGGGCATTAACGATCTTGGTAACTGCCGCTATCTTAGCTATCGCACTGTTATTTTAATCAACGGAGGATCTGATGAATCTAACGCCTAAACGTTCCGATGAACCAGTTTTCTGGGGATTATTTGGTGCCGGCGGTATGTGGAGTGCTATTGTTGGCCCGGCCATCATCATTCTACTTGGGATTTTAATCCCACTGGGGATCGCACCTGAAATGTTGAGCTACGAACGTATTCTCACATTTTGCCAAAGCTTTATCGGTCGTATTTTCTTGTTACTGATGATTATTCTGCCAGTTTGGTGTGGGATGCACCGTATCCACCACACGCTGCACGATTTTAAAATCCATGTTCCAGCAACAAAATGGGTTTTCTACGGCGGTTCTGCAATCATTAGTGTTATTGCTCTGATTGGTGTATTTACACTGTAATCACGCAATAATTTGTATACTCATCAATACCCCATACTTATTCAAGTATGGGGTATTGATGTTGTTGACAAAGTGGGATAAAAGCGTGGTTTTCCCACTTTGTGTTATCAGGCGAAAATCAATATATTGATTTTCCTTGTTTATTTTCAAAACCTATCCAACCTGCTGCCAAACATGTTATGTTTGGCAGCAGTCTGAATATCCCATACTTATTCAAGTATGGGATATTTTTTATCGCTGAAAATGAACGTCATTGCGAAATTAAACCAAAAGCACTAAAGACACGTCCAAACAGATATGGAGCATTATTAAATAGTATTTATTTACAATGAGCCATATTCAGATTAACCCCAGTTACCATAAAAAATTGGCTTGCTATGATAAATTTAAGATAAAAATAAATTCTTTATCTAAATTAAATCAATGCATTAGTTAAAATTACGTAATTTTCTACTCTTTTTATATCACTCATGGTAAGGGAAAATAAAATGAAATTTAAAGGATTATTCGTTTCACTGCTTCTTTCTGGAATAATGACATTACCAGCTCACGCTAAGTCGTTTTCTGTTGAAGATAAAAACGCAAATGAGATGCCAACTGAAACTGATTTCTATAATGAATGCGTCAGCACAAACACCTATAATTATCTACCCATGGCAGGGGAAGCCCAATCTTCAGTAGATAAAAAACGTGCAAAGCAAAAAGCGGCGGTTGAGAAAAAATGCAAATGCTCTGCTCCACTTGAATATAAATTATTCAATGAGTTAATTGGCAATAACCCTCAGGCATTCACAGAAAGGATGCAATCAGACCAACAATTAGCGATGCAAACGGCGCAACAAGCGCTTGAAAGAAAACGGCAAATTGATACGCAATGCGCCAAATAGTTTCCCACCGTTTAAGGTATGACTGCGTGCTAATTGTCGTACCTTAAAACCTAGGACTGTTTATCTTTGATGGTCAACTTTTATTCGAGTTAAAGCCATTTTAGGCAAGGCGAGAGGTTCGCCGCCGAGTGAACCGGGCCGGAGCCTCCCAACGCAACATTAAATACGTGAAACGTGCTTTAATCGAACCCATAGGGCAGGTGTTTAGGGACAATTGTTGATTCAAATCGTCGTCAGTCAGCACGACAGATACATTTATTCATTTTTTGGTCGTTTATTTACCCTTTTTAGCGGTAAAAATCAGTAGCAAAGATCAACAGCCCCTAAGGTTTAACGCCTTGAATTAACGTTTCTAAACCAAACAAAAAAGCCTCAGTTCCATCATCGTTATCCATAATTTGCAGAGCCGATTTTAACAGTGGAGGTATTGCATTTTCATCCACAGTTTCTCTCTCACTCTTCGCTGTATTATGCTCTTGCTGTTCAAGCACAGCTCCCAAAGTGAAATGCCCTATGGCACTGATGGCATAAAGACCTGTTTTTAACGAAAAGCCACTGTCGAGCAAAAATTTCAGCTGTGCTTCGACCGTTGAATATTGGTCAATGCCGGGTCGAGTCCCTAAATGTACTTTTGCTCCATCACGGTAACTCAACAATGCTCTGCGAAAACTCAATGCATTATTGCGTAAAAAATCCTGCCAAGATTCACCTTCACGCGGTAAAGAGTGGTCATGAAATCGCTCCATCATTTCTATCGCTAACAGATCCAATAGTGTCCGTTTATTTTTTACATGCCAATAGAGTGTAGGTTGCTCCACACCAAGCTTTTGAGCCAGTTTGCGTGTCGTCAAACCATCAATCCCCACCTCATTTAATAACTCAAGTGCCGCATCAACGATGGTTTTTTTATCAAGTCGAGCCATAGGTCCTCCTTATTTTTACTCTTGACACTCTATCATTGATAGGGATACATTCCAACTCTATCAGTGATAGAGAAGCTAATTATGAATAAATCCGCAATTATCGCCTTAACCATTACGACCCTTGATGCCATAGGTATTGGGTTGATCATGCCTGTACTCCCCGCATTGTTGCGCGAATATGTATCGGTTGAAAATTTAGCAAATCATTATGGTATTCTGCTGGCACTGTACGCTGTCATGCAGGTATTTTTCGCTCCGGTATTAGGAAAATGGTCAGATAAGTTTGGTCGTCGTCCGATATTATTGCTCTCCTTAGCTGGTGCGGTGATCGATTACACCTTGCTCGCTTTTTCCAGCACATTATGGATGCTTTATTTAGGGCGATTAATTTCAGGGATCACTGGCGCAACGGGAGCAGTTGCCGCCTCTGTTATCGCAGATAATACCGAGCCCAATGAGCGTACCTTGTGGTTTGGTCGTCTTGGTGCAGCGTTTGGTCTCGGCCTTATCGCCGGACCGATGATCGGTGGCTTTGCAGGTGAGTATTCCCCGCATATGCCGTTTATCATTGCTGCCATCTTAAACGCAGGGACTTTTATTGGCGTCTTTTTGATTTTTAAGGATCAGCAACTTCAAAGTAAACATGAAAATACGCATGATGCACCTTCGATATCCACCTCTTTTTTACAAGTGGCAAAGCCTATCGCACTGCTAATATTTGTCTTTTTTATGGCTCAACTGATAGGCCAAATCCCCGCAACAACTTGGGTACTATTTACCGAAAGCCGTTTTCAATGGGGTAGCATGGAGGTCGGGCTCTCTTTAGCAGGACTCGGTGTGATGCATGCGTTATTTCAAGCATTCGTTACTGGAGTAATTACCAAAAAGTTCAGCGAAAAGACCACCATTATTGTCGGTTTCATTGCAGATGGCAGCGCATTTTTAATTTTATCGCTACTCACTCAAGGATGGATGATTTACCCAACCCTTATCTTACTGGCAGGAGGTAGCATTGCCCTGCCTGCACTTCAAGGATTAATGTCAGCTCAAGTAAGTCATGAAAATCAGGGGAAATTGCAGGGCGTTCTCGTCAGTTTAACCAATGCGACAGGGGTTATTGGTCCATTATTATTTAGCTTTATTTTTGGCCAAACATTGGCGATTTGGGATGGCTGGGTGTGGATAATAGGTGCACTGATGTATGTTTTATTAACGGTTATTTATTTAACTTTTTATAGAGATGCTAAACGAGTAGAAAAGAAAGCAAAATTATTGACGAGCTAAATTTTAGACTATGGTATTTAAATGCTATGATATCCCCATCAGATTTGCTTTTGGAACATGATGTTAAGAGACATTTCAATGACAAAACAACCTAAAAAGCCAAGAACCAAGCCTGCAGAAGAAAGACTTGATGACTTGATGAATGCGGCGGAAAAACTCTTTCTTTCTAAAGGCTTTGTAAATACCACCGTCAGTGAAATTGTTCAATTTGCTGATGTGGCAAAAGGAACCTTTTATCATTATTTTCAATCTAAAAATGATATTATGGAAGCCCTACGTACTCGCTATATGGATTGGTATTTAGGTTATATTCAAACTGCTTTAGATAGCCAAGCAAGTGCCTGTGAGAAATTAAAAGCATGGTGCGAAAATAGCGTCAAATACTATGTTGAAAAGCAAAATATTCACGACATGTTATTTCACGATGAATACCATGGGCGTGTCAATGACCATGAAATCAGGGCCATCGAACAAATCAAATCCATCTTAATGCTTGGTGAAAAAAACCAAGAGTGGCCGGTTTTACCGCCTGAACTGATGGCAACAATGATTTATCATTCGATGCATGCCGCGGTTGATAACTTAGCGAATAGCACGGAATACAATCAACATAATCTAGGCGAAATTCTTTACCAACGCTTTAGCCAACTTCTAAAATAAGTTTGCCATCCATGCAGCGATACCTCGCTGCATTTCTAATATTATGTTCTTCGCTTATCTATTTTTATCTTTAAAGATCAAATTGTTATTTAATTCTTTTTGATAAACTCAATATCCCCCCTTAAATAAAAATGATTATATTGGTCGACGGCTGGTTTACTATCTGTGCTAGGGGCTGTTTATCTTTGATGATTAATTTTTCTTCGAATTAAAGCCATTTTAGGCAAGGCGAGAGGTTCGCCGCGAGTGAACTCGGCAAAAGCCTCTCAACGCAGCATTAAATGAGTGAGACATGCTTTAATCAAACACTGCGAGCACAGCTGTCTAAACGGATGTATTGACCGTCACTTCCAACGAAAATAATGATGATTGGCCCAGAAGATATACCAATAAAAGCCTATCTACCTCAACAAAATGCTCAGCCACCTTATAAGAATCGCCGCACGTTGTTTCGCTAATTAAACGCTAACAGATGGATACCTTACCTTCTGAATCAACCAAGCCTTATGCTATAGCGCAGATGTAGATGCCTTTTGCCTTAACCATACTAGATTGCACAAAAGCACCACCGTCGGCGGTCGAACAACATAGATTTTGTAGCGGACCTTATTACTCTAAAAATAATCCACATCCCCTCATTCAATTAATTGAGCGAGGGGATAAATGGAAAAAAGACTAAGTATGAGCAGGATTTGGTAAAAAATAAGAAATAAAATACGATAATCCACAAACAGCAATAAATGCCCCAACATAAACTAAGTGATATTGGCTGAGGTAGCTGACAATTAAAGGTGTTATCCCCCCAAGAGAAGCCGAAGCACCGTTGTAACCAATGCCTAAAATAGCTGCCTGACCATTTGACTTACTCATAAGAACCGCTGATAAATTGCACAGTATCATTGCTGAATAAACGGACATTAGCAGTTGGGCTATTAACACAAGTAATAGGTTATTCATTTGTAATATGAAATAAAGCGGTGCAGAGCAAAGAACCATTAACATGACGCCCATATTAAAAACCTGCTTAGCTGAACTATATTTATCCGTTAGCCAGCCACATATTAACATGAGCATTAACAGCAAACCTGACGATAAGATTGCATAAAAACTTTTTATTTCCTCAATCTTTAATTGCTCTGTAATCAATGAAGTAGATAAATTCTGCGAATAAAATGTGACTGTTCCTGGGATAGTAAACACAAATACCCAGAAAATACTCTGCCAGATTATTGTTTTTTTAACGGTATGAGTTACTTGATGATTTGGTAGTTTAATCCTAAACCAAAAACTGATTAATATATTCCCAACACCGATAAGTAAGGGGATACGCCACCCTATTGATTGCATCATTTCTTCACTCATGGTGTTTTTTAGTAAAAGGACAACGCCAAGAGAGACAACAACACCAAATAAAGAACTGGCAACGATAATAGAGGAAACCTTAGCTTGCTCTCTCGTATGTGCATCTTTAAATAAGTAGGTAATTAATGATGGAAACTCCCCTGCAAAACTAAATGATAATGCGAGTTGTAAAATTAATATTGCAAATGGCGTATAGTTACCTAATAATTCAATAGGTAATAATGCCATCATTAGAGTTGCTATCCCTGTAATAAAGCTAGTTAAGATTAAAGCTGATTTTTTCCCCGAAATATCAGCATAGCGACCTATAATATAACCACCTATTGGACGTATTAAAAAACGTAATGCAAAAATTCCCCAAACCATTTCTGTTGCTTGTGTATAACCCAACTTTGTTAATTCAGCACTTAAATAGGTCGATATCGCTGCAAAAACTGCAATATCATAATACTCCAGCGCATTCCCAGCGACTGCGCCAAATCTGAATTTCCATTTCATGTTATTTCCTTTATCTATCCCTGAAACTAACCGATTTAAATTAAGGATAACTAACAAGAGTTTCTAAGCATGCCAAGGTAATACCGTTTTCCTTTAATGCACTAAACAACCCGCTAGAAGATGTATGAGGACACGCGAGTTTCTCTTTAATTCGTTGAATTCTTTTATGCTCACAAGCTTCTGAACAACCTTGAATATAACTAATTTCTTTAACTTTACAATGAGATAACAACAACCGTATAGTAATAATTTCCTTTCGAGTAAAGCGAATATTCCCAAAACGCATATATTGATGTATATCCAAAATTTCCGTTTCTTGATTGCTTATAATAGGGCTATTTACTTTTGAAATTTCAATATTTTCCCGTAATGGCAAGTAATTATCGTCACTTTGTTTCCATACCCCATGCGTATAATCAGCAATTATAGGACGACATTTACATATAGCCATCATATCTTTTATCGATATTTTTCTTTTTGAGTTAATTGAAGTAATTTCATATACACTGCCATACTTTGCACAGAAATCTACTTTAACTTCGCTTTTGTTCGTTTTTGTCAATGTATCCATATATACTTTTGAATAATTACTCCAATATTGGATACCAGAAGATAATCTTTCACTAATTAATTTATCCAAATCCGCATCCCAATAAACTAACAACCATTCATAGTTACTTGATGAAATACTAATTTGCTTATTTAAAATATCAATTCTAGAAAAAGATAAATCAATATCATTCCAATCAAAATAGTTAGAAAATGTATTATTCAGCCCTGAACACATATCTTCTAAATATTTACTCTCAACATTCATAATAATTCCTTTTAATTTAATTAAATATTTAACCAAAAACACAAACAAAGAGGAAACATATTTAACACAAGATAAAAAACAATAAAAGTATAATTTAATAGGAGTATTAAAATTAAGAAATAAAAAATAGAATAAAAATAACTCGATGCAGAACATAAATAATTTAATAAATAACTATTGGAGATAAAATGAAAAAAGATTGGCACCCTGCGGATATTATTGCGGCAATAAAGAAAAAAGGATCTTCCCTTTCAGAATTATCACGACAAGCAGGCTTAAATTCATCGACACTCAATAATGCACTTTCAAGGCGATGGCCAAAAGGAGAAAGGATTATTGCTGAATTTTTAGGCGTCGCCCCTACAGAAATCTGGCCCTCTCGTTATCACAGACACAAACAAGAGGACTAAGCTTTCATATGCCTATCGCTGTTCAGCATAAAGCCATAAAGGCGGATAGCTATTGAACTTATCCGCCTATTTTATATTGAATGACTAACTCGATACTTTAAGGCCAATTAACCCTGTAATAATCAAGGCAAGGCTTAATAAGCGGAACATATTGGCAGATTCACCGAGGAAAATAATCCCAACAATTGCTGTGCCGACAGCGCCAATGCCTGTCCAAATTGCGTAAGCCGTTCCCACAGGTAAGTCACGCATCGCGTAAGCAAGTAACCCCATGCTGGCAATAATCGCGATAATCGTAATAATGCTGGGTGTTAAACGTGTAAAACCATGGGTATATTTTAACCCTACAGCCCAAACAACTTCGAGTAAACCTGCAAATAAAAGGACGATCCATGCCATGGTCGTAGCTCCCGTTACTAACTCGGGGTCGTCCCCATAATTGAATGACGTGATCCAGGTCGTCCTGAATACGTGTGATGAGAACCTCATTATAAACATTCGCTAGCACGGACTCAAGCAACAAAAAATAACAAATAAGCGTAAATTAGCGATCTTATTTAACCTATTTATGCTGTTTTTTGCTAATAAGCATCATTACCATCGCACTAAACAGTATGCAGAGGTAAAGTAGGAAATCCTATCAGGCCTATTCATCGAGAAAATAGCATGAGTTTCAAAGATATATTACTTGCCCTTTGCGTAGTGATTATTTGGGGCGTTAATTTCGTGATTATTAAGCTCGGTGTGACCGCGCTTCCCCCATTACTCCTCGGAGCGTTACGCTTTGTTTTTGTTGCCTTCCCTGCCATTTTTATTTTTAAGCGGCCTAAAATTCCGTTCAAATTATTATTATTGTATGGGTTAACCATCAGCTTTGGTCAATTTGCTTTTTTATTCTGTGCTATCCGCGTTGGTATGCCTGCGGGGATCACATCGGTGATCTTACAATCTCAAGCCTTTTTCACGTTATTACTAGGCGCTATGATTTTAAAAGAAACACTACAACCGACCCACTTTATTGGTATGTTTATTGCCATTGCAGGGTTAACAGTATTAGCAAATGGAGCCACTAGCGGAGGATTGGATGACATCCCATTACTTGGCTTAGCCTTTACATTAATAGCAGGCTTATCTTGGGCTTGTGGAAATATTACCAATAGAATCATCATGCAAAATCAAGGTGTTGAAAAGTGTAGTGCGCTATCTTTAGTCAGTTGGAGCGCTCTGATCCCCATCATCCCTTTCTTGATCAGTTCTTGGCTTCTAGAAGGTGAAGATGCAATTGTGGGTGGGTTATCTGGTTTCAATTGGTCTGTGCTTGGTGTGATTTTATACTTGGCTTATTTATCCACTTTTGTTGGTTACGGCCTGTGGGGTATATTGCTCGGCCGCTATGAAGCATGGCGTGTTGCGCCCTTTTCATTATTAGTCCCAGTGTTCGGCCTAAGCAGTAGTGCATTATTCCTTGGAGAACACATTAACGGAATACAAATTGCTGGTTTAATTTTAATCATGTTTGGTCTCATTACGACGCTTTTTGGTAAAAAAATTATTCAACGCCTAAGACATATTTAAGATAATTCATTTGATTACCGAAGGTTTTCAACTTTCGGTATTCACAACTACCGTTATCCCTTTCTCTATTATCCATTATTTCCCATCAGAGATTTATGCCATGCAAATGCCAAAATAAAGATAATTAACCAACTTAACAACTATTTGTTAGCTTAAAACCAAATAAAATCCAATAAATGATATTGAATTAGTGATATTCGCAGCAATTATTGAATTTATCTCAAATTTCAATTGGGTGTCTCGTTTTAGCTACTTTTTCTTTAGCCTAACTATGGCTATATCTTCCTCAGTTTTATTTAAATAAATAACGGATATCATTCATTGAACAGATGGGGATGGCTATGGGTAAACAATTTATTTGGATTGTGCTCGCTCTGCTCGGTGCTTTTTCACTCGGTTATATCGCCTTATATCGTGGGGAGCAGATCAATGCACTGTGGATTGTGGTTGCAGCGGTGTGTATCTACCTGATTGCGTATCGCTATTACGGGCTATTTATTGCCAAAAAAGTTCTACAGGTTGACGAAACACGTATGACACCCGCAATTCGTCATAATGATGGATTGGATTACGTTCCAACCGATAAAAAGATATTATTTGGTCATCACTTTGCGGCCATTGCAGGTGCTGGTCCTTTAGTTGGTCCTGTTCTTGCAGCACAAATGGGTTATCTCCCTGGTATGCTATGGCTCCTTGCTGGGGTGGTATTAGCGGGTGCCGTACAAGACTTTATGGTGCTGTTTGTTTCTACCCGCCGTGATGGTCGATCACTTGGCGAGTTAGTGAAAGAAGAAATGGGCAACACTGCGGGTGTGATAGCATTAATTGCCTGCTTTATGATTATGGTGATCATCTTAGCCGTACTTGCGATGATTGTCGTCAAAGCCTTAACTCATAGTCCTTGGGGGACTTATACCGTCGCTTTCACTATCCCATTGGCGATTTTTATGGGGCTTTATACCCGTTATATACGCCCAGGTCGCATTGGTGAGGTCTCTATTATCGGGCTAATATTCCTTGTTTTTGCCATTATTTCCGGTGGATGGGTTGCCGAAAGCGAAACATGGGCACCCTATTTTGATTACACGGGTGTGCAATTAACGTGGATGCTTGTAGGCTATGGCTTTATTGCGGCTGTACTCCCTGTTTGGCTGTTACTCGCGCCACGTGACTACCTCTCCACCTTCTTAAAAATCGGGACAATTATTGGTCTTGCAATTGGTATTTTAATTTTAAATCCTAACCTGCAAATGCCATCACTGACGAAATATATTGATGGTACAGGCCCTGTTTGGGCTGGCGATTTGTTCCCATTCTTATTTATTACTATTGCCTGTGGTGCCGTTTCGGGTTTCCACGCACTGATTTCTTCAGGTACGACGCCGAAAATGTTAGCGAATGAAAACCAAGCTTGCTTTATCGGTTATGGCGGTATGTTAATGGAATCATTTGTTGCCATCATGGCATTAGTCGCCGCTTGTGTGATTGATCCTGGTGTATATTTCGCCATGAACAGTCCAATGGCAATGCTAGCCCCCGCAGGCACACAAGATGTCGTCGCATCTGCTGCACAAGTGGTGAGTAGTTGGGGCTTCCAAATCACTCCTGAGGTGCTCAACACCATTGCCAATGAGGTAGGGGAAACCAGTATTATCTCCCGTGCTGGTGGTGCACCAACACTTGCGGTTGGAATGGCTTATATTCTCCATGGCGCCCTTGGCGGCCTGATGAATGTTGCTTTCTGGTATCACTTTGCCATTTTATTTGAAGCCTTGTTTATCTTAACCGCCGTTGATGCAGGAACGCGTGCCGCGCGCTTTATGTTACAAGACTTACTCGGTGTCGTATCACCTTCATTAAAACGTACCGATTCACTTCCAGCAAACCTAATTGCAACGGCGCTGTGTGTGCTCGCATGGGGATATTTCCTTCACCAAGGTGTTGTGGATCCACTCGGCGGTATTAATACTTTATGGCCACTGTTTGGTATCGCAAACCAAATGCTGGCAGGTATGGCATTGATGCTGTGTGCTGTGGTACTGTTCAAAATGAAGCGTCAAAAGTATGCATGGGTTGCACTCGTCCCAACGGCTTGGTTATTGATTTGTACCATGACCGCTGGCTGGGAAAAGACCTTCAGTGAAGATGCCCGCGTTGGTTTCTTAGCTGTCGCGAATAAATTCCAAGCGATGATTGATAGTGGCAATATTCCAGCACAATATACGGAATCTCAGCTCACGCAGCTGATTTTCAATAACCGTTTAGATGCTGGCTTAACGATTTTCTTTATGATTGTCGTGGTGTTACTGGCTCTATTCTCCATCCGCACTGCGTTGAAAGCATTAAAATCTGACCAACCAACGGCGAGTGAAGTGCCTTACGAACCAATGCCAGCTAACTATGAAGAGATTGTGGCGAACACCCGCCATCATTGATTTCAGCGGAAAAGCTTTTCATTGTTTTGGGTACATGTTCTTTTTCCAAAATAATTCACGTTGGAGCAAGGCGGCAAAGAAGAGAATCCCTAGTAGCATACACCTGTATGTGACTAGGGTTAGCGAATGAAGCCAACGCAGCAACCGCGTGGAGTATGAAGGAGAAACTAGGAGCATACATAAGTATGTAACTTGGGTAGCCGAGAGCAGTCAATAACGCTGTAGCGCGAAATAAGAAGGAGAAAAAAATGTTTGGGAACTTAGGGAAAGCGGCGAAGTATCTAGGCCAAGCGGCTAAAATGATGGTCGGCGTCCCTGACTATGACAATTACGTCGCCCATATGCAGCGGACTCACCCTGATCAACCCCCCATGACTTACGAGGAGTTTTTTAAAGAACGCCAAGATGCGCGTTATGGAGGAAAAGGTGGGTTTAAGTGCTGTTAGTCCTTAAAAATATGCAAAAAAAAGCCGTGGCACTCGACCACGGCTTTTTATTTTTAACCATTCAGTATAGGATACGCCGTTATTTTACACGTGCGACATATTCCCCTGAACGAGTATCAACACGGATAACTTCACCGATCTGAACAAACAGAGGAACCTTAACGACTGCGCCAGTGCTCAGTGTTGCAGGTTTTCCGCCGGTACCTGCGGTATCACCTTTCAGACCTGGATCCGTATCGGTGATTTCTAACTCAACAAAGTTAGGTGGAGTTACCGCGATAGGACGACCGTCCCACAGTGTTAAGATACATTCTGCTTGGTCAACTAACCATTTCGCGTTATCGCCAACGGTTTTTTCATCCGCTGCTAACTGTTCGAAAGTTTCGTTGTTCATGAAATGCCAGAACTCACCGTCGTTGTACAGGTAAGTTAAGTTCATATCCATGACATCTGCACCTTCAACAGAATCAGTAGATTTAAAGGTTTTTTCCAACAGTTTGTTAGAAATCAGTTTGCGAATACGCACACGTGCGAACGCTTGACCTTTACCTGGTTTTACGAATTCGCTTTCTAAAACGACACAAGGCTCGCCATCTAACATGATTTTAAGACCTGAGCGGAATTCATTGGTACTATAAGTAGCCATGGTGATCCTCTAATTTATAAACTAAAAATGGCATAGCCAAAAAATGGTCGATATTGTAACTCAAAATACCTCATCCAGAGAAGTCTGGATACAACAACTTGCTGAAGCAATCACTAATCCAGATGAATTGCTGCAAATACTTAACTTGGAAAATCATCTTGATTCGCAAGAAGGTCGTGAAGCACGTAAATTATTTCCATTACGTGTCCCAATGCCATTTATCTCACGAATGAAAAAAGGCGATCCACTAGACCCGCTGTTATTGCAAGTATTAACCGCAAAAGCCGAGTTTGATGTACATCCTGGTTTTTCTACTGACCCGCTGGAAGAGCAGGATAATGAGATCCCAAGCTTACTGCATAAATACCACAACCGCGCATTACTGCTCGTTAAAGGTGGCTGTGCAGTAAACTGTCGCTACTGTTTTCGCCGGCATTTTCCTTATGAAGATAACAAAGGAAATAAAAATAACTGGTTGATGGCTGTGGATTATATAAAAAACCACACCGAACTCAATGAAATCATCTTCTCAGGTGGTGATCCGTTAATGGCAAAAGACCATGAACTCGATTGGTTGATAAGCCAACTGGAAGCTATTCCCCATATCCACCGCTTGAGAATTCATACTCGTTTGCCTGTTGTGATCCCTGAGCGGATCACCGATGCATTGTGCGAAAGATTAGCACGCTCACGCTTGCAAGTCGTTATGGTAACGCATATCAACCACGCTAATGAAATTGATGAAGCATTAACGAAATCAATGCAAAAGCTCAAAAAAGCGGGTGTCACATTATTAAATCAAAGCGTTTTACTACGACAAGTGAATGATAACGTGACTGCGCTGATGAATTTGAGTAATGCCTTGTTTGATGCGGGTATTCTGCCCTACTACTTACATGTTTTAGACAAAGTGCAAGGCGCTGCCCACTTTTTAGTCAGCGACATGGAAGCAAGGCAATTGATACAACAATTATTAAGCAAGGTATCCGGATATCTCGTACCTAAGCTTGCACGGGAAATTGGTGGAGAACCCAGCAAAACATTGCTCGATCTCAACTTAAGGCAGAGCTAATCAGCAAAATGCCCAAATAAAGATTATTTGGGCATTGCTAATTCATTTTAGGGGCACTTATAGACTTGACCAACCATTTTACTATCTAGCGGGATAAAGCTAGAGAGCACGGTTTCACTCGGGCTGGTTGCACCAAAAATCACATTTCCGCCCATGTCAGCCGCTTTATTACGCAAATCATTCGCTGCACTGCGCATAGAACTGGATTCATTGTTTACACCGCTCAACCAGTTGCTTTGTGTCCCTACAACCTGACCGAGAAGTTGACAATCACTTCCAGGTTGATTCTCAACAAAACGAACTTGTGAGCCTGCCGCAGTCAAGTTAGTTGACGTTGAACAACCCGCTAAAAGCAGTAATGCAGCAGCACCAAGCAAGACTTTAATTCGCATGTTTTCCCTCATTTTTCATTGTGTTTTTGCAGCTGGTTTGAAATTCATTAGCCCTAATACGGTATATCACAAATAGCTAAGAGGTGATCCACACACTGCGTCACAATTGCCGCACATCACCAGTCGCATAGAGTCTATCACAAATTAACCGAGAACCTGCTTTATTCTTTGCTAATTCAAACCATTTTACCTTACGTTAAATATAACCCGCTAAGCAATGCTGACGCAAAAATAAATCATATATCGCATCAATTGTATATTGATTTGGTTCACTAAATATTGATTGAAGCCGAAAAAAAACCGACACGATAAGATAAACTCACCGTGCCGGTCTTATTCAGGCTAAGTCACGAGTTATCGTGATTAAGCGTGATGTCGCCAAATGGCTTACATCATGCCGCCCATTCCACCCATGCCGCCCATACCAGCAGCACCTAAATCAGGGGTATCTGATTTTGGCAGATCTGTGATCATCGCTTCAGTGGTGATCATGAGGCCTGCGATAGACGCTGCAAATTGCAGAGCAGAACGTGTAACTTTAGTTGGATCCAAGATACCCATGTCGATCATGTCGCCATAAGTGTCTGTTGCTGCGTTGTAACCTTCGTTACCTTTAGACGCTTTAACATTGTTAACCACGACAGATGCTTCTTCACCTGCGTTAGTCACGATTTGACGCATTGGCGCTTCCATCGCACGCAGAGCAACACGGATACCCACGTTTTGTTCTTCGTTATCGCCAACCAGTGATTCCAGTTTCGCGGCAACGCGAACCAGTGCAGTACCACCACCCGCAACAACACCTTCTTCAACCGCTGCGCGAGTTGCATGCAGAGCATCGTCAACACGAGCACGTTTTTCTTTCATTTCAACTTCAGTTGCTGCACCGACTTTAATTACCGCAACACCGCCAGCTAATTTCGCTACGCGCTCTTGCAGTTTTTCACGGTCATAATCTGAAGACGATTCTTCAATTTGTTGACGAATTTGAGCAACACGACCTGCGATCGCATCTTCTTCACCAATACCATCAATGATAGTGGTGGTGTCTTTGTTGATCACAATGCGTTTCGCTTGACCTAAATCTTCTAGTGTTGTTTTTTCTAACTCCATACCGATCTCTTCAGAGATAACAGTACCGTTAGTCAGAATGGCGATATCTTGCAACATTGCTTTACGACGATCACCGAAGCCCGGTGCTTTAACTGCTGCAACTTTAACGATACCACGCATGGTGTTAACCACTAAGGTTGCCAGCGCTTCACCTTCAACATCTTCTGCAATGATCAGTAATGGTTTACTTGCTTTCGCAACGCCTTCCAATACTGGCAGTAATTCACGGATGTTAGAGACTTTTTTGTCAACTAACAGGATGAATGGATTTTCGAGTTCAACAGCACCAGTTTCTGGTTTGTTGATGAAGTAAGGAGACAGGTAACCGCGGTCAAACTGCATACCTTCAACCACATCCAGTTCATCTTCCAGACCGGTACCTTCTTCTACGGTGATAACGCCTTCTTTACCGACTTTATCCATTGCTTCTGCAATTAAACGACCTACAGTTTCATCGGAGTTTGCAGAAATAGTCCCCACTTGTGCAATCGCTTTAGTATCTGAACATGGAACAGACAGTGCTTTCAGTTCTTCAACTGCAGCAACGACGGCTTTATCAATACCACGTTTCAGATCCATTGGGTTCATACCCGCAGCAACCGCTTTTAAGCCTTCAGTAATGATAGCTTGAGCTAAAACTGTTGCTGTTGTTGTACCGTCACCCGCAGCATCGTTTGCTTTAGAGGCAACTTCTTTGACCATCTGAGCACCCATGTTTTCGAATCTATCTTCTAATTCGATTTCACGTGCAACAGAAACACCATCTTTAGTGATAACTGGTGAACCAAAAGATTTGTCTAAAACAACATTACGGCCTTTAGGACCTAAGGTTACTTTAACTGCGTCTGCCAGAATATTCACACCACGAAGCATTTTCGTACGTGCATCACTACCAAATTTAACGTCTTTAGCTGCCATTGTCTCTTTCCTTCAAATTCTTTTCGTTCGTTGAGAAGTTTTAAGTGAAAATTACGCTTCAACAATTGCCAAAATGTCGCTTTCGGACATGATCAGGACTTCTTCATTGTCGATTTTTTCAGCTTTCACGCCATAACCGTCGTTAAAAATAACGATATCGCCAACTTTCACATCCAGCGCTTTGATTTCGCCATTTTCGAGGATGCGACCTTGGCCTACTGCCAGAACTTCACCACGCGTTGATTTGCCTGCCGCAGTACCGGTCAGGACAATGCCCCCCGCGGATTTAGATTCGACTTCTTTACGTTTAACGATAACACGGTCATGCAATGGACGAATTTTCATTAATAGTTCTCCTATAAATAAAGTCCACACTAGGTAAAAGGACGATACCAGCATGTCTTAAATAAACTAGTACCATGTTTGAGCAGATTGGGGCTAGGCGAAAGGACTTCAAGGGGGGGAGATAAAAATTTTTTCATTTTTATCTCCCTGCAAATAAAAGGGATTTACGGTTTTGAGCGATCGTCTTTATCTGATATATCTGATTTCTCTGTGTTATCAATGGTAAAAGACGGATCATCCTGCTTACGTTGGAATTCGCCTTCAAATGTATTACCGTTTTGATATCCACCATTTCTCGACTGATTAAAACCCGCACCTGGTTGGTAAAAACGAATATGCGGAATTAATCGCATAACGATAAGTTTTTGTACTGGAGGAAGTAGTAATAATAAACCAATAAAATCAGTGAAAAATCCGGGGACGATTAATAAAAAACCGGCTAAAACGAGTGCAACACTTTTGATCATTTCTGCCGCAGGGCTCTCACCAGACGCTAATTTTTGTTGAATTTGCAAAACGTTTTTCATGCCTTGGTTTTTCACCAAAGACACACCTAAACAGGATGTTAGCACCACCAAAATCAGTGTCATCAAAACACCCACTTCGGAAGCCACCCTCACGAAAATGACGGACTCAATGTAAACAAGAATACCTATCAGAATTAGTGGTAACCAGCGCACAAGTTCTCCTTTATTTCAATAAGCTATCGACTATTTTACGCCCCTCGGAAAACCTTTGTGAACTGCATCTAAGAGACAACTATCAATATTCGCTTTTTTCTTTAGTATAGCCATAATAATTGGGGCAAAGATATCGCTTTTCAACTCACGGATTTTTTTGATTAATCCGACTTAACTGTGATGAATATCACACAACGCGAAATCTGTTGCATAAATCAAACTATATAGTGATCTAGATTCAAGGCATTGTTTCATTAAAAGCATATCATCTACCCATAAATCAGTAGATCATAATGCTGATAACGTAGTAAAAGGTGTTAATTGCTTGTAAAGTTTTATTTTACAATATTAATCTCCTGTGAAGTTTTGTTTTTACGATATATGGATTTTTATAAGCGCATACATAAACGGACAGTAACTGTAATCTAATTAAGAAGGTTCTCATGTCAAACAATACTCGTATCGAAGAAGACCTGTTAGGTAAAAAAGAAGTTCCAGCTGATGCCTATTATGGTGTTCATACTCTGCGTGCGATTGAAAACTTTTATATCAGTGACCGCACTATTAACGATGTCCCAGAATTTATTCGTGGCATGGTTATGGTTAAAAAAGCGGCTGCTTTAGCCAACAAAGAACTAAAAACGATCCCACGCAATATTGCAGAAACCATTATTAAAGCCTGTGATATTGTGTTGAATGAAGGCAAGTGCATGGATCAGTTCCCTGTTGACGTATTCCAAGGTGGTGCGGGCACATCACTGAATATGAATACCAACGAGGTCCTTGCAAACATCGGTCTTGAACTGATGGGCCATAAAAAGGGTGAGTATGAATTCTTAAATCCTAATGACCACCTAAATAAAAGCCAATCCACTAACGATGCATACCCTACAGGGTTCCGTATCGCAGTGTACAACTCTGTACTGAAGTTAATTGAATCTGTTGAATACCTGAAAAAAGGCTTTGAAGCTAAAGCTGAAGAATACAAAGACATTCTGAAAATGGGACGTACCCAATTACAGGATGCCGTCCCAATGACCGTCGGCCAAGAATTCCATGCTTTCGCTACCCTTCTGAAAGAAGAAGAGAAAAACCTGAAACGCAGCATTGAATTACTGCTCGAAGTTAACTTAGGTGCAACTGCTATCGGTACTGGTCTCAACACAGCGCCTGGTTATTCTGAGCTAGCCGTTAAGAAATTAGCAGAAGTGACTGGCTTACCATGCGTTCCCGCTGAAGACTTAATCGAAGCAACCTCTGACTGTGGGGCTTACATCACTGTTCACGCGGGCTTAAAACGTCTGGCGATGAAACTGTCTAAAATCTGTAACGACTTACGCCTGTTATCTTCTGGTCCTCGTGCAGGTCTTAAAGAAATCAACTTACCTGAGTTACAAGCCGGTTCTTCTATCATGCCAGCGAAAGTTAACCCTGTTATTCCAGAAGTGGTTAATCAAGCTTGTTTCAAAGTTATCGGTAACGATATCTGCGTCACAATGGCAGCAGAAGCGGGTCAATTACAGTTAAACGTAATGGAGCCTGCAATTGGTCAAGCGATGTTCGAATCTATCTCACTGATGAACAACGCATGTCGCAACCTGCAAGAAAAATGCATTAGCGGCATTACCGTGAATAAAGAAATCTGCGAAGCGTTTGTATTTAACTCAATCGGTATCGTCACTTACTTGAACCCATTCATTGGTCACCACAACGGCGACATCGTAGGTAAAATTTGCGCAGAAACAGGTAAGAGCGTACGTGAAGTTGTTCTTGAACGCGGTTTACTGACCGAAGCAGAGCTGGACGATATTTTCTCTGTTGAGAACTTAAAACACCCAGCTTATAAAGCAAAACGTTTTGATGACTAAAATTTTATGTTTATCATAAATAATACTTAAAAATAAAGGCACGCCTCTCATCAGAAAGCGTGCCTTTTTTGATTCATGCACACACAAATAATTAACATAACAGTTTCATAATTTTAATTTTCATTTTGTCGAGGAGTAAACACTATGTTAGCCGTAGAATTTATTATTGTTCTGCTGGCCATTTTTTTGGGGGCCCGTCTTGGTGGGATAGGTATCGGTTTTGCCGGTGGCCTTGGTGTACTGGTACTCGCTGCAATTGGCGTGAAACCAGGGACTATTCCATTTGACGTTATCTCCATTATCATGGCTGTTATCGCCGCTATCTCTGCAATGCAAATTGCTGGCGGTTTAGATTATTTAGTTGCTCAAACAGAAAAATTACTGCGCCGCAATCCTAAATACATCACCATCCTTGCACCTATCGTGACCTATTTCCTGACGCTATTTGCAGGTACAGGTAATATCTCATTAGCAACGCTACCCGTTATTGCAGAAGTGGCAAAAGAACAAGGTGTGAAACCTTGTCGTCCACTGTCTACAGCGGTCGTTGCAGCTCAGATAGGTATCACTGCCTCGCCAATTTCCGCTGCGGTTGTGTATATGGCATCAGTCATGGAAAACCCTGCGATGGTTGGTGCTGGAAACACAGTTAGCTATATCACGCTGTTAGGTATTTTATTACCCGCTACCTTCTTAGCTATCATTCTGATGTCTTTCATTATCTCTTGGACATTCAATTCAAAACTGTCTGATGACCCAATCTACCAGAAACGTTTAGCTGAAGGCCTTGTTGAATTGCGCGGTAGCCAAGCAAAAGAGATCAAGGCAGGTGCTAAATCGTCTGTACTGTTGTTCCTACTCGGCGTTATTGGCGTCGTTTGTTACGCAATTATCAACAGCCCAAGTTTAGGCATTGTTGAAACACCGCTGATGAACACCACCAACGCAATTTTGATTATCATGTTAACCGTAGCAACGTTAATCACTATTCTGTGCCGTGTAAACACTGATGCTATCTTGAATTCAAGTACCTTTAAAGCAGGTATGAGCGCATGTATTTGTATCTTAGGTGTCGCTTGGTTAGGTGATACTTTCGTACAGCATAACATCGACTGGATTAAAGAAACTGCGGGTGACCTGATCCACGAGCATTCATGGATGTTAGCCGTTATTTTCTTCTTCTGTTCTGCGCTGTTATATTCTCAAGCAGCAACAGCCAAAGCACTGATGCCAATGGCTTTAGCACTCAATGTTAGCCCATTAACCGCTATCGCTTCATTCTCAGCCGTATCTGGTCTGTTCATTCTGCCTACTTACCCAACTCTGGTTGCGGCAGTACAAATGGATGACACAGGGACTACGCGCATTGGTAAATTTGTCTTTAACCACCCATTCTTTATTCCGGGAACCATTGCCGTTGCACTAGCAGTTACATTTGGCTTCCTATTCGGTGGAATGATCCTCTAGTACTGTGTAAAGCCTGATTTATAGCTTGAAAACCCGTGGCATGGTTCACGGGTTTTTATGTTTAAATGTCATTTTTAATTATCACTACTATCATGATAATTAATATTAAGCCTAAAAAATAAACTGCCTATATTATTTCTTTTCACACATTCAATTTAATAATTTTCGTAAAATATATTAATTATAGCCTTCCAATATCTATTCAATATCCACATTTCACGCTATATAAGAAGAATAAAAAAACCAAATTTGTCCAATGAAACATTTATATTAATAATGTCTATATAAGTGTAACAAGCAATGAATATATTGATTAAAAACCAGCTAAATAACACGAGCTTTTCCTAAAAAAAACAAAAGAAATATATCTTCAAAGAACCGCAATACTTAGAATATAACACCAAGTTAAATAGTCAAAAGCAATAGCTTTGCAATAAAAACCCAAAATAGAGGCACTTAAAACTCTTTTTATGAGTACAACGAATAGGTGTTATCTATTGATCAACTAAAATCAATCCGCAATAAATATTGGTAATAACGCGCTCATCCTTGTTTAATAAATATCAAAAATGCCGTCATGGCTTTTTTGCCATCTTTAAATCGATACTTAAGATATAAAATAAAGCCATTAGTTTAATAACTAACCTTAAAAACATCAATTTATTTGGAGGAGGAATGTTAAATACTCAGAGAAATAACAGTACCGATATTTCTAGTTATATTGGAACCTATTTAAAACAGCGTAGAAAAGCGGTTGGTTTAACCGGAGCGCAGCTTGCTTCACGATTAAGTATTAGTCAACAGCAAGTGTCGCGTTATGAAAGAGGCAAAAACGCCATTACCATACAGGGGCTATTGGAGATTTTACAAGCTCTTGAACTCAGAAAACATGATGTCGATGACTTTATGAAAAAAATATTTCAGTTCTACTATATCGATGTTGCGTTAGAAGCGAAGTTGATTAATTAAGGTTCTAATCTAAATTTGAAGTAATCCATTCATTTAGATTCAGGGGGGATTATTCCCCCTCCTGTTTTTTTCATTTTTAAGATCATTATGTTACATAAAAAAAATAGTAATTTTGCGAGCTACGTACCTTCCCGGCAAATCCCTTGCTTACATAGTAAAGCGCTATAATTCAGCATTGATCATTGCTATGATGGAAAAAATAGACCTCATGGTGATGGAGTTGATTATGCCTATTCAGCGCGAAACGATTTTAAATCATGCTTTAAACCAATTGGAAATTCAGGGTTTATCCGCATCTACAGAAAATTTACTCAGTGAAATTGAGTCTGATTTTTCGGCTATTCGCCAATTTTGGCCTGATGATGAAGCTCTCATTTATGATTGCTTACGTTTCCATGGGCAGCAAATTGAAATATGGCAGCGCCAAACTCTGCTAGATGAGTCTTTAAGCCCACAACAAAAATTAATGGCACGCTACCAACAATTATCAGAGAAAGTGAGCGAAGGTCGATTCCCGGGTTGCTTATTTATCTCCGCATGTAATTATTACCCAGATCCCGAGCATCCAATCCACCAGCTTAGCCGTTTGCAAAAAGATAACTCGTTTAACTTCACGAAAGATCTACTGGATGAACTAGATATTGAGGATTCTGAGCTTGTTGCCAACCAAATGGAACTCGTTCTTGAAGGGTGTTTAAATCGATTATTGATCCAACGTGATATAAAGGATGTCGAAACAGCTCAACACCTTTCTGAAGATATTTTGACGATTGCGTTATGCCGTAAAAAAGGGGCATTAAGCTAAAAAAGCCCCATTCGTGCGTTAAACAGCCATCTTTTGTTGAAAAAGAAAACACTCAGCAAAAAAAAGCGTTTTTTTATTAAAAACTCATTGACGCAAACAGCTATATACGGTTTAATGCGCCCCGTTGCCCGGATAGCTCAGTCGGTAGAGCAGGGGATTGAAAATCCCCGTGTCCTTGGTTCGATTCCGAGTCCGGGCACCACGCATTTATAACCCTCGCTTCGGCGGGGGTTTTTGCTTTTTAACGCTTTAAAACCCTTTCATTTTGTTCTTATCGCTTTATTACTTTATTAAGAAAAATCCATAACTTAACACTTTGAGACTATTTGCCCTATTTTCGCATCTATTTACAAGTATTATCGCTCCACGACTTTATATCGATATAATTAATGGATGAAAAATGGAACAGAAACCATACTCTAATAAATGGCAAAAGCGCTTTGAATTTTTTGATACCCATGGAGCCCCCGATACCCCTGCGTATAAAGACGCATTAAAAGCAGAATCATTCGGCGGACGGATCCTGATTAGTATGAACTTTTTTGCTTTTTTCTTTGGCATTATTTATTTTTTAATTCTCGGGTTATGGAAAAAAGGTTTAGTGTTATTGGGGATATCTATTGGTTTGGGTATCGTTCTTAATATCATTGATTTTATGATTGGTGGAACCATTCCTAACGGGGTTTATTCTGGGCTATCTATCGGTATCTCAGCACTTTGGGCGATGATTGCCAACTATGCATACTATCTAAAAGAAACCAAAGGGCTTGATGGCTGGAACCCGTTTGAAGGGATCCGTATGGTGTAACGCTAAAACATCACTACAAAATGGTTAATAAAAACCCCCAGTAATTGTTTTCCAACTATTGGGGGCCACTGTGGATTAAACCACTTTTTCTATATCAAGTAATCTTTAACTTCCTGGCGTAAAATATATTGGTGAGCCTGGACCAACAGGAATACCTAAAACAAATACCCAAACAATAAAGAATAATGACCAACCGATCAGGAAAATGATCGAATATGGTAGCATCATCGAAACTAACGTTCCGATACCTGCATCTTTTTTATATTTCACCACTATTGCCATAATCAAACCAAAATAGCTCATCATTGGCGTTATGATATTGGTAACGGAATCCCCAATTCGATATGCCGCCTGAATAGTTTCTGGGGCATAACCTGCGAGCATCAACATTGGGACAAAAATAGGCGCGGTCACCGCCCATTGTGCCGATGCAGAACCAATCATTAAATTAATAAATGCACAAATCAGAATAAAGCCAATAAACAATACACCACCATGCAGATCGATACTGTTTAAAAAATTGGCACCTTTTACAGCAATAACTTGACCAATGTTTGTCCAGTTAAAAAATGCAACAAATTGAGCTGCAAAGAAAATAATAACCAGATATAAGCCTAACGTGCTCATCGATGCAGCCATCGCATCAACGATGTCTTTATCGGAACGCATGCTTTTGGCAATAAACCCATAAACAATACCGGGGATCGCAAAAAAGATAAAAATAAAGACAACAATCCCTTTTAAGAATGGCGAATTACTGACTAATCCCGTTTCTTGATTACGCAAAATACCATTTTCAGGTATCACCATCAGCGCTAAAATCGCGGCTAATCCCCAGAATGTCACTGATGCCCAAAATAACGCTTTTTTCTCTAATGACGTTAACTCTGCGGAAGCCCGCAAGTTATCTTCGTCAGCATCGACACCTCCACCGGTGTATGGCCCTAGCTGTGGTTCTACGATTTTTTCAGTAATAAAATAACCTAAAATGGTAATTAAAAAGGTACTGGCGAACATAAAGTACCAGTTCGCTTCTGCGCCAACGATATAAGTTGGGTCAATAATTTGAGCCGCTTGTTGTGTGATCCCTGAAAGTAATGGGTCGACAGTACCTAATAATAAGTTTGCAGAATACCCCCCGGATACCCCAGCAAATGCAGCTGCAAGGCCTGCTAATGGATGACGACCTAAAGAATGAAAGATAATCGCCGCTAAGGGAATTAATACAACGTAACCAAGCTCTGAGGCAGTATTTGACATAATACCTGCAAATACAATTGCTGCTGTGGTTAATTTACGTGGCGCTTTAATCACCACTAAACGCATTGCCGCGGAAAGTAGTCCAGCGCGTTCTGCAATCCCTACCCCAAGTAAAGCGACCAACACGGTACCCAGAGGCGCAAAGCCAGTAAAGTTGGTCACGATATTGGCAAGAATTTTACGGATACCTTCGGCATCTAGTAAGCTAACTATATGAATAATACCGTCTTCTGCCCGTCCTTTAGCCCCTTCTGGACGAGGATCAACAACACTAACCCCAAAGTACTGACCAATTGCTGAGGAAACTAATAAAATAGCAATCAAAATAATAAACAAAATAACAGGATGTGGCAGAGCATTTCCTAACCACTCAACCGTTCGCAAAAAACGGCTTCCTTCTTGTTTCTTTAATTCCATATTTTCTCCTTATAAACAAGAAAAATGGACATTACACAATGTTTTTATTTTTTGCTATTTACAAATAGATAACTAGAAAACAACAAAATTCATGCAAACTGGACATAAAATTCAGCACAATAATAAATAAAACAATCTATTTAGATATTAATTTCATATATTTAATTAAAGACAAGCATTAAATCCAGATTTAAAACTAAAAATTATTTTCCATAAATGTGCTCAATATAACAATTTTCACATTATTTAGAGTAGGTTTTCACTATTTATCACTAAAAAAACTTCAACTTTTAGCCACTTCACCCTACAAAAATAGTTAACCCTCTATTTGTTAATGCTCGATAAAACCTTGGTAATTATTCGAAATAAATATCTATAACAAGCATAATATCGCGCATTTTGATCAGTACATAGGCAAGGTTATAATAGGTTAAAATGCGTTTTTGGAGTCACAATTATGTCTGTTATCGATCTCTGGGCGGAACGCCATATCCAAGAGGCTTTAAATAAAGGCGAATTGTCACAGCTTAATGGTGAAGGCAAACCGCTACATCTTGAGGATGATAGCTTAGTTCCCCCTGAGCTCAGGGCGGGATATCGTCTATTAAAAAATTCAGGGTATTTGCCCGCAGAATTACAGCAAAGAAAAGATGCGTTAACGCTTAGTCATCTACTTCAGGGGCTTTCGGTTGAAGACCCGAATTATGCCAATGTGAGTAAGCAGCTAGCATTACTCGAATTAAAATTAAGGCAAGCTGGTATCAGTACCGATTTTTTACGGGGTGAGTACTCTCAAGCCATTTCAACACAGATCACAAAGCAGACAAAATAGCATTAACGAGGTAGTGTAGCTTGCGTTCGATATTCCAGAGGGGTTTTGCCATAGTATTTTTTAAATGCATGGCTAAATGCAGAATGAGAATCATAACCCACGCAAAGGGCTATGGTTTCGATACTGCTATTGGTGAGTAATAAACTCCCTGCGGCTTCCATTCGTTTTTGTTGAATGAATTGCATTGCAGTTAAGTGTGTTTCTCCCTTAATTTTTCGTTGTAGCGTGCTGACTGACATACAAAAAGCAAATGCCATATCTTCACAACTAATTGGCAAGTGTAGCCGGGTCTCAATCCACTGAGAAACCGCATCTATCCACTTACTTTCTGGTTTTAATTGCGCGAGTAATAAACGCGCCACCGCAAAATTATTTTCTGGCGCTTGCGGAAAGCTTTGCAACCAATGGAGTAGACCAATGGCAGAAGGCGTTAACGCAAACTGCGTCATTTTTTCGTCCAATGCCCACTGTGCCGTGTCTGGCATCTCTAATACATAGTTTTGATTACCCTCTTTCCCACTAAACGCATGGCTCACACTGGGTGGGATCACGATCCCCTTCCCTGCATTTAATTGGAAATGCTGCCGATGCATGTTGATTTCCATTTGCCCAGATAACGACAATACGACTTGCCACTGCCCATCATGTTGATGAGAAATCACTTCGTCAGAATATTGTCGAAAATGCAATTCAGGTAAGCGCAAAGGGTAACTCCTATTCACTGATTGAATAAAAGTATACCACTTTTTGAAGGGGCGATCTTAATCGCTGTATTTAACCGTTTAACAAGTTGATTTAGCTTATTTTCATACTGGAATAAGGCTAAATATCACGTGATAAATTAGTCATGTTATCGTTAGGTGTAACCCTCAAAGAACAGACAATTATGTCGGTGAGCACAGCCAACATCGCGATAACATGAATTATGACAAGTATTAAGCTAAACGCGCACCATTAGGGAGAGGTAAATTGAATTCAGCAAGCACAATCGCCCCTTTCTCGTCTGGTGCCCCCGTAATTAGCACCTCGGATTTAATCCCTGCGATACGTTTGGCTGCAAAATTACACACACACAAAATACGTTTACCAATTAAACTTTCAGGCGTGTAGTTTACTGTAATTTGTGCACTGGAGCATTTGATGCCTAATTCACCAAGGTCAACCTCCATCACATACGCAGGCTTCTTGGCTTTGCTGTTCAATTCCGCACTAATAATGGTACCAACACGCATTTCAACACGAGTAAAATCATCCCATTCAATAATTTGCATATTTTCATTCCTAAACTCATTCACTATTGAGCATTAAACTAGCATAGGACAGACAAAAGCCATTATCGCCAAGCAATCATTTTATATTGAGAAAAAATCAATCGACTTAGGTAACCTGCAAAAAATAGCCCTCAATAAAAAACAATTGAAGGCCAACAATGAACGAGATAAAGAAGCAAATAAAACTTACATGGTTGAGAATGTATTCATAATAATCCCACCTGAGATAATTAACCCCATGGCAAATACAGCTGGGAAGTCAGGTTTTTGTTTATATAAAATCATGGAAACTAACGTCACACCAACAATACCAAATCCACACCATAATGAATAAGCAACACCTACAGGAATATACCCCATTGCACGGGTAAGTGCGAAATAACATAAACAATAGGCAATAATGACTAAGATGGATGGTCCTAATTTACTAAAGCTATTGGTTTTTTTTATCATTGAAGTTCCGGTTATTTCAGAACCAATAGAAAGTGCTAACCATAAAAATCCAGTAAACATGATGTTTCCCCTTAAATTTTAATTAATGAACGGCTTTATTATTGGCGGATAACAGTGACTCTTTTGTTTCTTGTTTTGGTTTATCGCTCTCTTCTTCATCTGCCCCCATTTTGGAGAACAGATTCATGATCACAATACCACTTGCAATCACAACCATACCAATTATGGCCGCTGTATCAGGATGTTGCCCATAAAATAACATCCCAAGGGTAGATACCATGAGGATCCCGGTTCCTGACCATGTGGCATACGCTAAGCCAACAGGGATATATTTAACTGCTCGTGAAAGTGAGTAATAGCAAATAACATACAATACGACAATTAATGCCAATAGTAAGGATTTTGTAATTCCTTCACTATTATCAAACATTTTCAATGTAGAGGTTGCTGAGGTTTCTGAAATAATAACCGCCAGCATCCAAAGCCATGATTTTGCTTTAGGGGACATAGATAATACTCCTACAATAAATAGATAAATTAAAATTAATTAATTTTGATATTTTATTTCTTTAAAGACTTTAAATAATCGATAGCTGAATCTGTTAATTTATTATCATTCGCAATATACCCTCCAGGGTTTTTCATTACTTCATTTAAAGTAATGTAGCGACTTTCATGATGGTTATTTTTAGGTTCCATTTTTTGACTAAATTTATTTTTTAATAACTTATCTTCTATTTCATTTAATGTATTAAATTGCACACCCAATGAAATTAATTTCGTCATATTTTCTTTAATAAGATTGTTATATTGGTTATTTTTATCTAAACCTAGAATTTGGTTGAGTTCACTTTCAGGGCAACAATGGTTTTTTAGTGCGAATACAGGTATATCTTTCGCAAGAGCATGCAAAATAAGTTGGCTTTCTTCCCTGGTAAATAAACCGTTGGCGACCTCCCCAACTACCTTAGCATCAATAAATGGCAAAAATACGCAGTGATAGTTTCCTAACGCACTTAATTGCAACGTGTCTTTATTTAAAATGGTTCCCAATGTTGACCACTGTGCGAAATAAGGGGTCGTTGACATTGATTGGGTGGCATAGAACGAAAAAGATACCAATGAAAATTGCGTTAGCCTTTGATAAATCGCCTGTTGGTAACCTTCTACAGGGGATAACACCACAAGAACCCGTTGGTTTAACTGCCGTAGAACTTGTTCAATTATCTGCTCAATCTGTTTTTCGTTCACCTTGCCACCATCCCTTAACCGACAATAAATACGCTGTCATTATTGCGCAGACCCGCTGCATTGGCTTCGTCCGTATCAATATGAAATTCAAGGGAAAACCGTTCATCCACACGAATAACAACTTCATCAAATACTAAACGGCGTTCACCTTCAGTACGAATATTGACCGTCTGACCATTCACCACATTTAATGCTCTGGCATCTATCGTGTTCATATGAATATGTCTTTGCGCGCAAATAACTTGAGATACAAGATTGACATGCCCCGCAGGACCTATCAGTAATGCACTGCCTGAATTGGTTAAATCCCCAGATTCTCTTACAGGCGCTTTAATGCCTAAGGCAAAACAATCGGCTTTTGACACTTCTAGCTGGCTTTTGGGGCGTACAGGGCCTAAAACTCTCACTTTATTGATTGAGCCTTTTGGCCCAACGACCATCACGCATTCTTTCGCGGCAAATTGCCCAGGTTGCTTGAGATCTTTAAACGGTGTGAGCTGATAGCCTTGACCAAATAGGGCTTCGACATCCTGCTGCGAAAGGTGCACATGGCGATTAGAAACCCCTACAGGGATCGCAATCGCTGATTGCATTTCGTTTACTGGGTTGTATGTTGAAAGGCGAGACAGTATTTTGCCCATCAGTTGCTCATTGATCATGACTTTTTACCTTTTCGCAGATCGTTTTTCGACTCTTTAACGCTATTTTCCGTCACTGCTGGCTCAGCTTTTGTCTCAGCCATTGGCTTTTGTTGTGGCACTTCAACATGTTCAATGCTTTTTGCTAACTCGCCCTTTTGGCTTTTCACCGTTAGCAATTTTGTAATTACACTTTCTTCAGGGCGTGCAATCACTAATGAGCCGACCAATAATGAGTTGTTGGCGATGACAGCAATACCGTGATCGACGGCAGTACGCACTGCACTGATCTCGCCTTGAAAACAAACGGATACCAAACCTGAACCAATTTTCCGATAACCGACAATTTCTACACTAGCCGCTTTACACGCTGCATCAGCAGCCTGTATAGCGGATGTCAGTCCCCGAGTTTCAATCACACCTAAACTTTTCATCTGTCTCTCCTACTTAGTGACGGACCAGTCGAATATCAAAATCAAACTGTTTAAAAAACGCTTCCAATTGGTCTAGCTCTTGGGCGCTATAGGTTGGGTCTTGTTTCACTGGGTAAATCATGTCTAATTTGTCATATTTACCTCGCCCCAACTGGTGATAAGGTAGAATATCAATCCGTTTTACGTTACCGCGTTTGGATAGCGCCATTGCGTATTCAATAGCCCCCGTGATCGCATCGTACGAATCGTTATAACCGCGAACCAAAGGCATCCGCACGACCACATTTGCACCTAGCTCAATGAGCCTTTCAAGGTTTCGGCGTACATTTTCGTTACCAATGCCAAAAATATTTTTATGCTGCGCACTATCAATGTGTTTGATGTCATACAAAAATAAGTCGACGACTTCAGCGAGCTTTTCATAATTTGCTAATGATGTTGTACCTTGGGTTTCGACTGCGGTATTGATCATCATTTTTTTACATTCACGTAGCAGTTCAACGGCGAAATCGGTTTGCAGGCTCATTTCCCCGCCCCCAATCGTGACACCTCCACCAGAAGAAATATAAAAATCATAATCCTGCATAATGATTTCCATCATTTCAGCGACCGTGACATCTTTGCCCATAATGTCTAGCGCTCCACCAATACACACCTCTTCACACTTACGGCAACCAATACAATCAATGCTGCGATTAACACGGTGAATTTGTTCACCATGATCATGGGTTGTCATGTAATGGATACCCGTTGGACAAACATCAACACACTTACCACAATTGACGCATTTATCATGGGAGAACATCACTTGAAACTGGCTGCTTAACCCTTCAGGGTTTGCACACCAAGGACAGCGAATATTGCACCCTTTAAGAAAGATCAGCGTGCGGATACCATCGCCGTCATAAATGGAATATTTTTGGATATTAAATATCCGACCTTTAATATCTGCCGCGCTCATCATCGCACCTCAAAACCACGAAAAGATGTATTGTTTTTATTTTGAAATGGCAGGTATGGCGTCATACCTGCCAATATCGGTTTAGAACTTCTCAATCACGGTACGGCTGATAATTTCGTCTTGAACTTCTTTGCACAGTTCAACGAAGTAAGCACTGTAACCAGCAACCCTAACGATTAAATCACGATATTTTTCAGGCTCTTGCTGTGCTTTTTTCAGCATTTCATTATCAACATAGCTAAATTGCATTTGCCCGTTACCTAAAATAGAGGCGGTTCTTAGCAATGTAATTAAGCCGTGGCGGCCTTCAGGGGTATCCAACAAGCCTTTTAAGAACTTGAAGTTATGCACCATACCGATGTTCATTGTTTCTACATTCATCTTACTGATGGATTTAATGATGGCGGTTGGCCCTTGTTTATCCGCACCTTGCGTTGGGCTGATACCATCAGATAATGGCATCCATGCTAAACGCCCGTTGGCACTCGCTGCGGTTAGTTCACCGATTGGTGTATTATTCGAAATCGATAAAGTTCCGTGACTGAATGTGGAATACAACATCTTGTATTTACGGCATTCACGCTCTGTCCACTCAGTAATATCCAGCGCATATTGGTCAACATAGTTGTCATCGTTACCAAATTTTGGTGCATTCAAGCAGTCGCGACGTAGTTCGTCATAACCTTCAAAGTTAGCTAACAGACCGTCACGCACTTGCTCAAGGGTGTAGCGCTTATCTTCATAAACCAGTTTGCGAATTGCTGCCATAGAGTCGACGTAAGTCGCAAGACCAGAGAAAATCAATCCTGGACCGTGGTTAACCATCGCCCCACCTGCCGCAACGTCCTTCCCTTTTTCCATACAGCCTTCCACCAGCAAGGACATTAATGGTTTTGGCGCAACGTCACGGTGTACGCGTTGGCTGATCACCGTACCCACGGCGGATAAGCGGATAATATGAGCAATTTGCTCTTTTACTGCCCGATCAAAATCTTCAAATGTTCTCAGTTCACGAAGATCCCCCGTATCTAAGCCTTGGTAGCTATCGAATAGCACCATACGACCACGGTTTAATACAAACTCAATGGCAATTGGCCATTGTGTGTAACCTGTTGATGTCCATTGATAAATTCGGCCTGATTTTTGTGGTTCAACACAGCCCATCAAGCAGTAGTCCCGTGCATCTTCAAAATCAAAACCTTTGCGTAGCATCATTTTGATATGGGAATCATCGAAGTGGCAGGCAGGGAACCCCATACCGGCTTTTACAACATCGACAATTTTTTCCATGTATTTTTGTGGTGATTGGTTATGAATACGGCAAGCCAGTGATGGCTGGTACACTTTAACGAAGCGCACAGCGTCCATAATTAAATAGGTCAGGTCATTACAAGCATCGCCGCCTGAACGTTTTTGCCCGCCGACCGTTAAGTTGATAAACGGCTGATAACCTGCGAAATATTTCGCACCTAACTCACTGGACATCCACATTAACTCAGCACATTTGATGATAAACGCCTGCATCATTTCTAAAGCTTGGTCTTGCGTTAAGCGACCTGTTTTGATGTCATTTTCATACATTGGCAAGCAGTATTGGTCGAGACGACCTAAAGATAGTCCCGTTTGGTTTTCTTCAATTTCAAACAAGGATTCTACTGTCCAAATGCTTTGCAGTGCTTCTTGCAAGGTTACTGGCGGGTTGGCAGGCACATTTTGGTTTACTTGTGCAATAGTCAGTAACTCTTCACGGCGTTTATGATCCGTTTCTTTTGCTGCCAATTCACGCGCATGTTCTGCAATGCGGTGTGCGTAAGCCACAACACCTTCACATGTTTCAATGGAGGCTTTATAGAAATAGATACGGTCGATATCATCCGGGTTTTCCATGCTGAGCTCAGCCAGTTTCGCCTGAGCATCTGCTTTAATGCCATTCATACCTTTGGTAAATAGCAAGACGTCATAACCTGGGCAAGTGTCACCACCACCGTTAATTTGGTGATACGACAAGTCACTGACAAATGTTTCACCGCTAAACTCCCACACACCTGCTTCACGGTATTGGGCTTCACAGATTTCATCTAATGAGCGACCTTTCCAGAATGGTGCTATCTCTTCACGGATCACTTTTTTGTCTTCTTCAGAGATAACAAATGGGTCTTGTGGACGAGTGCTCATGGTGTCAAGTTCATCGACTACCCAACGCCATGCGATATCAGGGGAGAACGCACCTGCACGTGGTTTACCACATGGATGTCCAACAATTAACTCTTCTGGTTGAATTAAGATAGGTGCCGTTTCACATGCGCGGCGAAATGCTTTTGCACGTAATAAAATAGGCGGTAAACCAGGATTATTTTTAACAACTTCCGTAAACGCTAATGCGCGGTAAATAGAGACGCTTGGGCGCGCTTCCAAATAACGGTTACGCAGGCGTTGTAAACGAGGCGTCAGCCCTTCCATAACGTTGAATTCAGCCTCAGCGTGTGCAGATGGTGCAACATAACTGGCATTCGGCGCAGAATATTGCGGCTGGGTACTGACTTGGCCACAATATAAGCGTACTTTTAAGCTATTATTAACGGCCATGATATTTTCATGCGCCGATAACATCATGGCGGATAATTCGTTAATGCAGACTCGAGGGTCGGTTAAATACACGCCACCTTTTAATGCATCAAACATTGGGTAACCATCCACCATTTTTGTCGAGCGCACTTCGGAAAGTTCAGCCAATTTCAGCCATAAACTTTCAACCACTTCATACGCTTGTGCAGGGGTTAAACGACCTTGTTCAATATCCCGTTGGTAGAATGGATAAACCGCTTTGTCAAAGCCCATTGGATTAACTGCGTAGCTGCCATTTTCTAGATGTAAAATAAGCTGTAATAAGTAAAACGCTTGGCAAGCTTCTTTAAAGGTTTGTGCAGGTTTAGCGGGTACATTACGTAAAATCGCCGCACTTTCTTGCAGTTCTAACCGACGATACTGGTTTGATTCAACCGCGGCCATACTTTCGGCTTTAGAGGCAAGGGATTGCGCAAAGTGAATAGCAGCATCACATGCATAAATTGCAGCTCGGCAATTATTTGCCTCATCAATACTATTGCGACTGACTGCGCTGCCGATGTTTCTGACTCGGTTTTCCAGTTGAGATTTAATTTCTAAAAAACCGATATTCAGCACCGCTAAATAGTCAGGGGAATCCACTGTACTGTCCCCGGCTAAGAATGTGTAAATGCTGTTACTGTGAATTTCGTTTTCAGTGAAAAAAATTGCACCACGTGGTGTCGACGATTGGCTACCAATAATCAATTCATCTTGCGCAATAAATACAGGAAAATGGCGAATAAATTCATAAAAACGTTGAGCTGGTTTAATTGCCTGCGGTGCACCTGAAAGCTGGCTTTCCAGTGCTTCTAAAATATTGGCGCGTTCAGTAATAATTGAGCTATTGCGGGCAGTTAAGCGTTCAGCCAGCATTTTTACGCGTGGGGTCAGAGCATATTTAGTCATGTTAGCTTATCCTGATGTTCGTTCTAGTTTGTTGTTCATCACCTAACAGCATTTGCTGTTAAAAAGATTGCCGATATAGCGTTTCAAGTTGCACTTGGTTCACATCCCGTGGATTGGTCGGAGTGCAACTATCACGCAGTGCTTGCCCAACCATTTCCCCTAAACGGGCGTTAAAATCGGTTTCACAAATCCCTGTAGCTTGAATGCCTTTTGGCATATTCATTTCATCTTTCAACACGTTGATTGCCATAATTAGGCTTTCAACACCTTCTCGTACGTTAGAAGCAGGTAAATTCAAGCACTTCGCAAGGTGCGCATAACGCTTCGCCGCATCACTATCACAACGCCCCTCTAACTCGGCATTAAATGCCACTACGTGCGTCATCAATAGGGCATTGGCACGACCATGAGGAATATGAAATACACCACCTAATGCATGGGCTAAGCTATGTGTGATCCCCAAAGACGCATTGGTAAATGCCATTCCTGCAATGCAAGAGGCGTTATGCATTTTTTCGCGAGCAAGTAAGTTGCCGCCTTCGCGGTAACAGTCAATCAAATGACCAAAAACCAGCTGCACGGCTTTTTCTGCTAGCGCATCAGAAAAATCAGATGCAGTACGGGAAACGTAAGCTTCTAATGCATGGCAAAGCACATCCATGCCCGTATCCGCAGTAATTGAAGCAGGCACGGATTTCACTAAAACAGGGTCAAGGATCGCCACATCGGGCAACATAAACTCATCCACTAACACCAGCTTTTCAGAGTGAGATTTAATCACTGAAAAGCTGGTGACTTCAGAGCCTGTACCGCTAGTCGTTGGGATCGCAATAAACTGCGGTTTTGCCCGATTGGCGTCGTTTTTCGTGTGCCATAAGGAGTAAATAATGGCTTTCGCCGCATCAATCACTGAGCCACCACCCAAGGCAATCACCACATCGGGGTATTGCACATCCATGACTTTCATGCCTTTTACGATGGCTGAAATATCCGGATCAGGCAGAACATCGTCATACATTGAAAAAGCAATGCCTGAACGAGTTAATCGACGAGTCACTTCATCGGCTAGGCCAAATTTCACCATGGCTTTATCGGTGACGATAAATACCTGCTGAGCCTGCATTTGTGAGATAAAATCCAGTGCGTTAGCACCGAATTGGACTCGCGGTTTAATGAGAAATTGATTCATGCTGTTCTTTACTCCTTGGTATAAACCTTCTCGACAATAGCAACCACTGACATGGCCTTGTATTTGTCTTTGTTCAACGCAAAGTACGCTTCTGCTAACACAATGTCGTTGATACCGGCACCGACGCTGTCTACCGCCACATACGTTCGGTCTTTCAACGGTTCAAGGTCATCCCCTAGCGCTGCAACCATCAGTAAGTTGCTTCCACTAAGCTCTTGGCATTTCTGCGTTGCGACAACATGTCCGATTACTTTTGCCAAAATCATGGTTTATACCGCCTTATTTCAATGAGTTACTTATTTAGGCGACCGAGAACGGCCTTGATAATTTGCTCAACGTTTTCCTCGGTGATATCACCTTGGGACACAAGGGCTTCCGTCATTGCCGCCGGACTAAAACGGTCATCTGCCGAGTTAGAAACCGGTGAAGATGCCGCGACAGGTTGGCGGAAACGATCATCATCTAAAATGCTGATTTGCGATTGATTCCCCCCTATTGATGCTGCCGGTTGAGCAACTGCACACGCCTTCGCAGGTTGCCTTAAATCATCAATAGAACGCACGCCATAGCCCACTTTACGAATGTTTAGCAAGTTCATTGGCCCGACGTTATCTGAACTCGAGCCCCCCCCCACTGCACCGCAACCTAACGTTAATGCCGGTGTAATATTGGTTGTTGCCCCAATACCACCTAGTGCCGCAGGGGTATTTATCAAAATGCGGTTAACGGGTTTTTCAAGAGAGAATTGGCGGATCACATCTTCATTTTGCGTGTGGATCACCAAGGTGTGGCCTAACCCTTCGTTAGTCAGCAAATCCACAACACGATGGCAGGCAGATTGCCAATCTTCTTCAATATACATCCCTAAAATTGGGCAGAGTTTTTCACGTGAATACGGGTTTTTAGGTGAGACGGTTTCCTGTAAGGCAATAAGAACGCGCGTATTGGCAGGTACCGAAAATCCTGCTCGCTGACTCAAAGTAATAGCATCTTTTCCAACCACTTCAGGGTTGATGGTGCCGTTTGCCCGCAGTAACATTGATGCCATGCGCGCCGCTTCGTCTTCATTCATAAAGTAAGCGCCTTGTGCGAGCAACTCGCGATGCACTTCGTTATAAATGCAACGTTCAACAATAATCGATTGTTCAGACGCACAAATCACACCGTTATCAAACGTTTTGCTGGTGATAATGTCATTCACCGCTTGTTTGATATTGGCACTACGTTCAATAAAGGCAGGACCATTTCCTGGACCACCACTAATTGTCGGCGTACCCGATGCATACGCTGCACGCACCATGCCTTCCCCACCCGTGGCTAAAATTAAGGAAACATCTTTGCTGTGCATCAACTCTTTAGTCGCTTCGAGAGTCAACATCGTGATGCCATCAACGATCCCGGCTGGAGCCCCCGCTTCTAATGCCGCTTTTTTCACAATATCTAACGTGCGCAAGCTACAAGCTTTAGCATTGGGATGAGGGGAGAAGACAATTGCGTTACCTGCTTTTAAGGCAATCAACGTTTTGTAGATGATGGTAGATGTCGGGTTTGTCGATGGCACCAGTGCCGTGATCACCCCTAAAGGAACCCCCACATCCATGACTTTGTTGATCTTGTCATCATTAATGATGCCAACGGTTTTCAGATCTTTTATGTACTCATAAACACGCATTGAAGCGAAGGTATTTTTCAGGACTTTATCTTGCCACTTACCAAAACCAGTCTCTTCATTGGCCATTTTCGCCAGCTCTTCAGCGTGAAGGGCGGATTCAATAGCGATGTGTTTAACGATACTGTCGATTTTTTCCTGCGAAAACGTCGCAAATACCTTCTGCGCTTGTTTCGCATTTCTCACTAGCTCTCTTGCCAGTTGTCTGGATTGCAGATCTTTATCTAATGCAACCATGTCTTCCCCCGTATCGGAGTCAAAATTAACTCATTAACTTGTGGTTTTATTGACTGATTAGCCAACAACTTAGGCTTTGTGCTGCTGCGCAATTTTGCCGATATCGTTATGTGGTCTTGCGATCACCCGTGATGTCACGACAGTACCAACACGTTTTGCCGCTTCAACGCCGGACTCTACCGCTGCGTTAACCGCACCGACGTCGCCTTTGACCATCGCAGTCACCAGCCCTGAACCGACATTTTCATAACCAATCAGTTCTACATTGGCGGCTTTGCACATGGCATCAGCGGCTTCAATACAGGCCACTAAACCTTTGGTTTCGATTAACCCAAGTGCTTCTTTCATAAGTGATTTCCTTTTTATTCCGAGACTTTATACTGGGCGACGATTTTCTGAATATCGCTGTGAGGACGTGCAATAACCAGAGATGTCACAACCGTGCCAATACGAGACGCTGATTCAACCCCTGAATCGACCGCGGCTTTTACCGCACCGACATCCCCTTTCACCATTGCTGTCACTAAACCTGACCCAACATTTTCATAACCAATCAGTACAACATTTGCGGCTTTACACATTGAGTCAGCCGCTTCAATACAGGCAACTAACCCTTGAGTTTCGATAAGACCTAATGCGTCACCCATGTTTTTTCCTCCGGAAAAAGTTATGCCTTATGTTTAATCACGATTTTGTTGATATCGTTATGTGGACGAGCAATAACGAGCGATGTCACGACTTCGCCAACACGCTGAGCAGATTCAACACCTGAATCAACCGCTGCTTTGACTGCGCCAACGTCACCTTTGACCATTGCTGTCACGAGGCCTGAGCCCACATTTTCATAACCGATTAGCTCAACATTTGCGGCTTTACACATGGCATCCGCCGCTTCGATGCAAGCCACCAAACCTTTAGTTTCGATAAGACCTAATGCATCACCCATTGTTATTTCCTCCGAGAAGCCTTCTTTATTTTTCTTTACCGCGCTCTTTAAGTTGATGTGTCCGAATACATGTTTCTTGAAGAACCGAGGTAATCATTTGCGCCAACAGTATCTGCGCGGTGATTAATTGAACGCAGCCTTTGGCTTCAAATTCACTATAGAGTCGAAAAATAAAAACAAAATATAAATTGGCAAAAGGAAGATATTCAGAATATTAAACTAATATTTATATTAAAATGATGGTTCATTTATATAACTATGCTGGAAAAATAAAAAATTCACGTATCTATCTGGTGAATAAAAAGCAGCAAAATTAGCTTAGGTATTAATCAAGGGAGATTGTTAACAAGATATTATTAAGCTGATACCGAGGGGTAATTTACGCGATCATAACTGTGGAATGGCTCACTGGTTTATAAGCTTTACTCGCAAATGAAGATCATCTTTTACATTTAACGCCAAGAAAAATAGACTTAACCGAAGCAAGAAGTTCACCGGATAATCGTGCACGAATAACGTTAAAGGTACAGATCACTTGAGGCAATTTTAGAGCCCAAAGAAGGAGAGAAGAGCTAAAGAATAGACAGGATAATAGGCGTCTTTTTACACACTAAGGCTCTATTCAATTAATCAAATTTGCTACCTGGCTTTAATGTGCAGATATAGAGCGGGGAGTTTATTGAACTTAATAGCAATGCTTTATCATTTAGCTTTTGAGCGTTAAGAAATAAGCCATCATGGCTATCTGACATCTCCCGCATAAAGTAGTCAAAAATTACATCAGGAGATTCATCAATGGAAGAGGCGCTCGATTCCCATTGGCTAATATTATAATGGCGTTCCGTTGGGGAAATGCGTTTAGTCGTATAATTAAATTTCACATAGCGCTGTAGATACAACCATCCCGCTTTAGAATCTGTATAACCTTCAACAACAATAGAGCCTTTGCCATTCCCCCCAAAATTAAAATGAATATTGCCATTGACGTTTTCGTCTTTCATATTTTCAAAACGCATGATGCCTTTGGTAGAGCACACCATTAAGCCATCTTGCTTATTGGAAAATAAAATGGATTGCGTGTAAATCACCACCACAATGAAAAGCAACGCACTCAGTAAACATAACACTTTTCCGGGTATTTTCATGATGGCTTCCAAGAATAATAAAAATAATTATCACAATAGCTAAATGGATTGTCTTCATTTACCGCGCAATGGGCTAAAAATACGCGACCGAGTCCATTGGTTTGCAATTTATCCCCATAAAAGAAAACGAATCGCTCTTTTTCAACACCGGCCAGATTTAAATTATTTCTTACCTTGTCAAAATTTTGCACGTAATTTTGCGCAACAGTGGCGTTGATCATTTTTTCATTTGAAAGCACATCACAATTAGCATGTTCTAGCACGGTCATATTAATCGGTTGGGATGGCTGGTTAGATAAATAAGCCATGACTAATAATAAGATAGAGCACAACAACAATGCGCCACTGGCAAAATACCAACACATTTCTTTTTTGGCTTTCGTTACTGGTTTAGGAGGGTTTACCGGAGAAGTCGTTGCTAATTTAGGTTCAGTTAAGGGGGGATTAACGGAGACAGGTTCAATAGCGGGCGATAATACAACTGCGGCATCCTCTATTTCACTCAAGCTTTTAATCAATTCTGCGGGGTGCGTTTTAGCCGCATTCAGCCTTTCTAACGTCACTTCTGAATTAAATTCTAATCGCCCTCTCGCCACCGTAACAATAATATTTTCAATACCATACTGACGAAATGCTTTTCGTAATAAACTCAAATATTGGTTCAAATTACTATTGGATGAGACTAACCCATTATCATCCCACACCGCTTTTAATACCTCATCACGGGATACCACCCCCCGATTTTGGATAAAATAGTAGAGTAGTGCATTGGCGGTAATAGACAATTGTGTATCCACTTCGTCTTCTTTTAAAGATAAAGTGCCATCAGCTGCATCATATATAATGAAAGCATTGATTTTATATTTCACTGTCGCCCCATGTTTTTATTATATAATGACGGTGTTTTTCGGTATTTACGTATCGGTATTAAGGTAATTTTTCAAACGAAATTGCCGTTAAACGGCTGATAATGGCATCACGCTCTTGTTTCGATAACGTTTCTCCCTCCGTTAATGAGGATAACCACAAACCATCCGCCCCATACCGCACCAGCGCCCCTAAATAGCTATTATCGAACTCATCTCCTTTTGCTAAGTGACCCAGTACCCAATCACGCCAACATTTGCGCAATACGGGCTCATTTGGCATTGCTAAAGATAGTAATGCGAGTTGGAAACTTTCATCTGACGCTTTAAGCTCGCTGATATAGTGCAAATACGCACGGGAAAAACGGCCATAAGCATTAGGATCGTTTTCCATGATGAGGCTAATGCGCTCATCCATAATGCTCAGTAATTGCAAAAATAGTGCATGGATAAGTTCTTGCTTGCTCGGGAAATGGTGCATCAGTCCCCCTTTGCTGACACCCGCTTCCCGCGCGACCGCATTAAGCGATAACGCAGAAATCCCTTCCCTACCCGCAATAATTCGAGCCGCTTTGAGTAACTCCACTTGGAGTTTAATAGGATCTTTTTTTCTGTGTTGCGCTGTTTTGTTCATGCAATGGATGATACCGACCAGTCGGTATGTTTCATTTTGACCAAAATCAAGTAACCCTAATTTGTTCAAGGTTAAATCAAAATAGTGGAAGAGGACTCACAATATCCATTTGAGATAAGCCACAAATCTATAATTTATTTGAATTTTTCAAATAAATTATAGGTATTTTAATTTTCCAGTTTTGGCTAATTGAAAATTGAGCTTATTTTTACACCTATACGGGTTATGATGTTTAATAATGGGTGTAAAATAACATTCTGACAAAGTACCAATTATTTGCCATATTTGTGACTAACCGTCGATAAAAGAGGTTTTACCATGTCAAAACAATATAATATTGGTGTTATTGTGGGTAGCTTACGTGCGGATTCTTACAACTTAATCGTCGCTAAAGCTATAACTAAGTTATTTCCCGCCAATTTTTCATTCAACTTTATCAACATTGGCGACCTTCCTCTCTACAATCAAGATGCTGACCAAAATGTACCCCCTACCGTCGCCAATTTTAAATCTCAAATTAAAGCCTGTGATGGCATTATTTTTGCCACCCCTGAGTACAATCGTTCTATCCCCGGCGTGCTAAAAAATGCCATTGACCAAGGCTCACGTCCTTGGGGAGATAACTCATGGAATGGGATTCCGGCAGGAGTGTTAGGTGTCTCTATTGGGAATATCAGTACGGCAGTTGCCCAACAGCATCTGCGCAATAGCCTCGCCTTTTTAAATATGCCTACCATGAACCAACCTGAGTGCTACCTCAAATGGTATGACGGCATGGTGGATGAGCAAGGCAATATTTCACCGAAAAGTAAAGATTTCTTACAGCCGTGGGCGGATACTTTTGTTCAGTTTGTGGCACATAATGCGGTGAATAAATAAGCCTATCATGTCCCCCCGCTGGGTCACTGAGCTTGGCGGGGTCAGTTTTGGTGTGTGAAGGAGTAGTTGTTTCAGTATACTGCTAGGGGTTGTTTATCTTTACCGCTAAAAAAGGTCAAAAAGCAATCCAAAAAATGGATAAATGCATCCGTCGTGCTAACTGACGACGATTTGAATCAAATAATTTACCTAAACGCTGACCCCACGAGTTCGATTAAAGCACATTTCATTCATTTGATGCTACGTTGAGAGGCTCTTGCCTTGCAACGAACGCAGAGCTACTCCATAAATATTGAACACAGCGCATCCTATTTAGACGGTCTAAAATTGATTGCCTTTGAACTAAATTGATAACACAAAGAAAAAATAAGTATTTTAGGCTAGGTAATTTAACTTATTAAAAATAGAACTACTGTTACCATTCAAATTAAATGAAACATTTTGACACACCTTAAGTCAAAAGCGATAACTGAAAATAAAATTGCAACCAATTGAAAATAAAGTACTAATATATTAAAAAAAGATAGTTTTATGACACTAAGGTATTGATTCACTCACATCTTGATTACCAGTTGTTAAAAAATGTAAAACTTAGAATTTTATTCTTTTTTACACGTCAAAATATAACTTTAAAAGACTAAATCACTAGCAAATAAAGATGGTCTTAAATGGTTTACCCTGCTTAAACCCGTCCATTGCTAGATTTATTATTTTACATTACTCACCATAAGAGTTTAATCCGATATTTTCACTTATCACTCTATATTTGCGTTATTTGATTTTATAAAAAACGTCACGTATATTAGCTGGAAGATAACGGAGTGAAATTATTTCCTTATATAATGTTTTCACCAATCCTTCGTATTCACCTAAATACGATTTTTATTAAGTGATGCAGTTTGGAAGGAATGTATACAATGATAGAAATAGATGATAAAAACCCTTCTCATAAAAGGGGAATAACTATTTATACAAAAGCTGTGGGATATGAAATTTATTTATTACGAAAACGTCGTTTACTCAGTGGAAAAGAACTAGCTAATTTGCTCAATATTTCACAACAACAAGTGTCTCGTTATGAACGAGGAATCTGTAACATCACGATAGATATGCTAATACAAGTTTTAAGTGTACTAAAGATGCCTATCCAAGATTTTTTAGAGCGAGCAATCAGTCGAGTTTCCATCATGAAATTTAAACTAAGCAGTGTTGATAGCAAAGATATCTCATTGCTAAAAAATAAATTTATGGAATAGATATATCTCCTTTGACTTTTACCACAAGTATATTCAAAAACATAACCAGTTGATTTTAAATAACCAATAATATTAATCATTAACCCATATTAAAATAATTGATGCAATCCATTCATATTAATAAATATAAATTTTATTAATGTGATGAGTTGCGTTTTAAACATGCTTTATGTCAAAAATACAATGAAGTATTAATTTGGGATAAAGGTAATATTCTCTTTATAAAAAAAGAGAATAACCCCTTTATATCTAAGAAATAGAATAAAGGAAATTAGTAATCTTTAAATTGAATGTTTATAACTGACACAATCTAAATTCGACTTAGATGAATAGATAATATTGAGCGTTATATGCATATATATATCTATTGCAAAACTGCGACATGGAATATGACCTTTATATCATCAATTTAATTATTTAACTTTATAAAAATAGGAATCTTAATTATGTCATTTAAAACAACGGCACTTTCTACTGCATTATTTATGGGTCTGTCTGCAGTAAGTCTAAATACATTGGCAGCACCTTCTGCGGAAGTCACTTTGCAAGGCATTCTGACCAACACAACCTGTGACGTCACCATTAATGGCGGTAAGTCCGTTTTAAACGTAGGGGTTTTAAAAACGTCTGTTGGTGAAACGGACTCTGACTTCTCAGCGGTAAACGCAATGTCCTCTAAAACAGTGGATATGCCAGTGACTTTAGTCGGTTGTGCTGAGGGTGAAGAAGGTAACTTAATCATTCAAGGGATCACCTCTGTAGGTAACAACCAACAGGACGTCTTTGTAGCGACAGATTCACAAACTGTTGGTTTCAAGATCGAAGATAAAGACGGTAATACCATCACCAACGGTAATGGTGCAAAAGTTGAAATTGGTGCAGGTAAAACCGCTGCGCAATACACCTTCAAAGTCGGTATGGCGACAACAACAGATGCTCCAAAGGCCGGCTCTTACAGCGCTCCAATCTTAGTAGCTTATATCGTTGACTAATTCGCTTTAGTTAACTTTATCAATATAGGTAAGACAGCATCACCGTCTTACCTCATTTTTATTATGAATGATATGAGGATAGACAAATGCGAAATAACCGATTTATGCAAGGGATCTGCGGTGGCTTGCTATTGCTATCTGCCTCATCGATAGCAGGGATCGCTATCGACACTACTCGAATTATCTTTTCAGAAAGTGATAACGCCACCGGAAAAAGTGTGGGGATCACCAGCTCGAACCAATCTCTCACGCCTTATTTGGTCAAAGCACAAATTTTGCTTAACCCTTATGGAGAGCAAGGAGAAACCCCTTTTGTGGTGACACCATCCTTATTCCGCTTAGAAAAAGGGTCGACCAATCAAGTTCGCATAATGAAAAACAGTGTGGCACTGCCTCAAGACAAAGAATCTATTTTTTATTTTCGCACCGTCGCGATGCCGACCAGCGAAAAAGGGCTGAATACGCCACAAAATAATATTGATGGCGCAGTGCAAGTATCCACGGGTAACGTCATTAAGCTGTTCTATCGCCCTAATAACTTGGGAATGACTCAGCAACATGCAATGAAATCACTGACATTTTCGAGGGTGAATAATGGGGTTAAAGTGTCCAATCCTTCCCCGTATTACATCACCTTAGACAGCGTAAAAATTGCTAATAAACCCGTTTCTCTAAGCGCGACCAAGGGAAATAACATGATTGCCCCATTTAGCAGCATCACCTACTCCCATGTTCAACAGCAAGGCTCGGTTGAATGGAGGGCCATCAATGACTACGGTGGGAAGGATAAGTTTTATGCGCAAATTCAATAAATTACCCATTGTTTTGTTTGCAATATTACTGAATGGGTGGCAAGTCGCACAGGCAGAAAATACCGAGATAAAAGCACGTATTACAGATGATGTAGGGTGCGAGATCCGCATTCCCAATTCATTGCAATTTACGCCTAAGCGGACATCCGATTTTACCGGTGCCATTACCACCCATGAAATTAAATCATTAAAAGCGCAATTTATCTGTGTGGATAAAACCGGAAATCTAACACCTAAAATTACATTACAGGGAAATACCCCCTATAACGAAAGGACCATTTTCCTAGACGGTACCCCAAACAGTACGGGGTTTATGTTACGTCTCAGTGATGGCACGCCGCTCTCCCTGAGTGATTTTTATGACACAAGCAAAGCCTTTAAACGGGGTGAACAGATTGCCTTAACGCCCTTGACTAAAGATAACGCTCATCAAACCGAAGAGACCTTTCTGGTGGGGTTAGTGGGACCCGTGGATGGGGAGGCTATTCCTGGTGAATTTTCAGCGTCTTTAACATTTAACCTTATTTTTCAGTAACCCCTAAAAATAGGAACGCACCATGATATTGACTAAAAAGTCACTCTATTCCCTACTCATCCCAACCGTATTCTGTGCGGCAAGCTTGGGGCAATCTGCGATGGCAGCAACAACAGCGACCACTAAAATCAGCGCCAGCATCGTCGGCGGTGGCTGCCAAATTAGCGCGCCTCCGACCGTTGCTATTCGTAATGGGGATCTGATCCCTGCGGAAGATATCACCGAGACAAGTGATATCAGCGAAACCTTTGATCTCACCATTGCTGACTGTAAAGGTTACGGGTTAACACCCTCGATAACCATCGAAGGGGACACCGACAATACCTCAGGAAAAGCGCTGTTTGTGAGCGCCGGCAGCACCAGCACAGGCTACGGCATTTTATTGTCAACAGAAGGCAATACTAACTTCAACGAGAATAAAAACCTCGCAACAGATAAAAAAATCACAGCACTAGCCACCAAAGAATGGAGCAAAACCTTTGCCAGCACATTGGATGGAACCATTCCACTGAAAGCAACCGTCAGTTGCGGAAGCTGTACCGCCGATGACTTACAAGGTGGCGAGTTAACAGCCTCTTTAACGTTTAATTTTTTCTACAACTGATCCCGTGCCTATTGGCTGGCATTCGCAATAATTTGATTTCTAAGGCTGTTAATAACAATGATACGAAAATTTTCTTTCTTTAGCGTAATTGTAGGGTTGCTATTTCCAGTCGGTGAATTACAGGCGGGAAGTACCTCAACGACACTCTCATTTTCAGCCTTTTTTTATGGTGGCAGTTGTGATGTAAAGGTGCCAAGTACTATCACTTATAATAATGGAGCGCCATTACCTGACGATGCCATTCCAAACAATAAACAAAATAGTCAATTCACCTTAACCCTATCCGGCTGTCAGGGCTATTTTTTAACACCAAGAATTGCGGTCCAAGGAAATACCTTCACGGCGGATAACAACGAGCAACTCTATGCCGATGCTTCCAGTACCACAAAAGGCTATGGAATTAGGTTATCCACGCCCGGAAATGCGGTTTTTAATGCAAATGACAACACAGCGAAATTGGGGAATGAGGTTATTACCATCAAAACATGGCCATCTGCTGGAACCAGTGATGTGGCGAGATTAAATAGCGCACTCAATTTTAATGCCGTTCTTGCCTGCGGCACCTGTACTGCAAGTGACAATTTACAAAATGGTGAACTCACTGCAACCGTCACGTTTAGTTTCTTATATGACTAGTTGGGTAATCAGTATGTTTTCGACTCGTTTTTCTTACTATCACACTCTTATTATTTTATTGATATGCGGTGGTTTTTCTGTCTTGGCTTCTGCAACCGAAGGCGGTCTACGATTAGCCCAAACTCGTCTTGTATTCGATGCAGGCAACGTAAATACAAAGATTGCCATAAAAAACAGCAGTCCACAGGTTTATTTGATCAAAGCGGATGTTATGAATACGCCTGATGGAAATGTACAAAGACCAGCACCGCCTTTTATTGTGACACCACCGATCTCTCGCTTAGAGAAAGAGAGCCAAAACACGTTATTAATTGTTCGTAATGGTACGGCTGAGCTCCCAACAGACAGAGAGTCGGTGTTTTATTTAAGTTTATTAGCTATCCCTTCCACCACAAAAGTCAACGCACCGGAAGGTGAAATGACCAGTGCTCAAGTTGCTGTAGGGATCCGTAATGTCATCAAACTGTTTTATCGCCCTAAAGGGTTACCGATAAATGTTGAAACGGCCTCAAGCCAACTGACGTTTCGCCATCAAGGTCAACAGCTCGAAGTCCGTAACCCAACGCCGTACTACATAACGTTGGCGCAATTGAGTGTTAATCAGCACCCTATTGATGTACGCGAACTTGGGCCTATGATTGCGCCCTTCTCCACACAAACTTACCCCGTAAAAGGGAACGCCACGCACGCAGAGTGGCGAGTCATTACCGATTATGGGGATATGAGCACTGTGTATCAGAGAACTATTCAATCAGGAGCTATCAGCGATGAACAACAGTAATTTATTAAAGATTAAAAAATCTGTGCTATATCGCTTGGTTAGCGGGGGCGCTTTATTGATGGCACTATTTAGCCAGCCTGCGTTGGCAAATAACATCCAAGATCAAATCAACGGGCTAACACTGCATTCTACGCGTATTGTTTACCCTCATGATGCCAAAAATGGGGTGACTTATACCATCACCAATAATACAACGATGCCTTATTTGTTGCAGGCACGCCTATTACCTTGGAAAGGAAATTCATCAAACCAAGAAACTAATGCTAATACAGACTCAGTCGGTGAAGACCAGACGGCATTTATTGCATTGCCACCGTTACAACGTTTCGAACCGGGCGAAACGCTCACATTACGTATTCTGCAAAAACACAATTTACTCACGCAAGATAAAGAGTCGATTGCCCTGTTGTCACTGACTGCTATCCCCGCGCAGTCAAAAGAGGCGGCTGAAGGCGCGCAAATGGTTCTTGCCGTACAAAATAACTTGAAGCTGTTTTATCGCCCAGCAGGATTACCAGAGCATAATCTCGACAATATCGCCGAACAGCTGCAATTTCAGCGTACGAAAAACACGCTAACCCTGAAAAACCCGACGCCATTTTATGTCACGTTAGCGTCACTGTCGGTGGGGAAGAACGCCCTGAATTTAAGTTCCTCACGCATGATCCCCCCCTTTGGGGAGGCGCAATGGTCCCTTGATGCCAGCCATGTCGCAAACGACATTCATTGGCAGCTCATGGAAGACGATGGCGGAACTGACAAAATGAGAACACGCCGACTCTCAGCAATGTAACCACAACCGACAGATAAACACATTCACCCGATGCACATTGGCAACGGGGGGATTCTTGCGTTTGCAAGATTAAGGAATACCATGAAAAAAGCTCATATTATTGCTGAAAATCAGCCAAAACTACCTTTTTTCCGTTATCACCCGCTAGCGTGTGTATTGCTATTTGCGGTCACCCCGACCCTTGCAGAAGATTACTTCGATCCCAGTTTTTTAGGTGTGGCGGGTGAAAATACTGATGTGGATTTATCTGCATTTTCACAAGTAGGAGGGGTCGCCGAAGGTGAATACACCGTTTCAGTGTTTGTTAACCAACAGGACGTCGGGCAATTCACACTTAATTTTATCAAAAATGCCCACGGTGAAATCGCACCGGAATTAACCCCTGAACAGCTCGACACGTTTGGTGTCAATGTGCCACAGATCCCTGTACTGAAAGACCTACCGAAAGGCGAATTTATCTCAGATTTAGGTGAACTGATCCCACAAGCGACAGTCCGCTTAGACTTATCACGCTTACGGTTAGATATCAGCGTGCCACAAGTCGCAATGCAATCTCTCGTTAGTCGCAATGCCGATCCATCATTATGGGATGATGGTATTCCTGCACTCATGGCAAACTATAACGTCAGTGCAGGTCGCACCACGAGCCGCTATGATCACGGTAAAAAAAACCAAAATACCAACGTCTTTGCCTCTGCACGATTAGGGGCTAATGCGGGACCGTGGCGCTTGCGCAGTAACCTCACCCATTCCCGTTTCGAATACAGTGGGGGTTATAACCAATCCGCCACGACGAATACGCAAACCTATTTTTCCAATACCACGCTATCACGGGATATTCGTGCATTGCGTTCCACCCTATTAATGGGTGAAAGCAGTACGGGCAGTGATGTGTTTGATGGCGTGCCCTTTAAGGGCGTGCAGTTGACCTCCAACGAACAAATGTTACCGAGCCAATTACGCGGCTATGCCCCTGCCATTAGCGGCGTTGCTAACAGTAATGCCCGTGTCACTATCCGACAAAATGGTAACATCGTGTATGAAGCCTATGTGGCACCCGGGCCTTTTTATATCAATGATATCCAACAAGCGGGGTTATCGGGGGATTATGACGTCACCGTGACAGAAGCCAATGGCGCTGAACGCCAATTTGTGGTGCCCTACTCATCTTTACCCGTGATGCTGCGCCCCGGCGGCTGGAAATATGAGGTGGCATCCGGTCGTTATAATGGCAACTTGACCACCCGTTCACGCCGCTCTGACTTTATTCTCGGCACCGCCGTCTATGGGCTGCATAACGATATCACGGTGTATGGCGGCACCTTGCTGGCGAAAGATTATCAATCACTGAGTACGGGAACTGGGGTCTCTTTAGGGGATTTCGGCGCCGTCTCCACTGACGTGACTCACTCATCGGCTAAATTTATCTATTCCAACCAAGTTGCCAGCACCAGCGAGCGAAAAACCGGGCAATCTTACCGTATCCGTTATTCAAAAAGCTTAATGGCAACAGGCACCTCGGTGGATTTAACCGCATTACGTTACTCCACTGAACATTTCTATAATTTCAGTGAATTTAACAGCCAAGGCTATCGCCTTGAAGATGGCCTCAGCCCGTGGACTTTGCAGCGTCGCCGTAGCAGTTTCCAAACTCAACTTAGCCAACAGATGAAACAGTATGGTTCACTGCATTTTCGCGCTAACCGCGATGACTATTGGGGAAGCAGCCGAACACTCACGGGCTTGTCCATGGGCTACAGCAACAGTTTTAAAGGGATCAGCTACAGTGTTAACTACAATATCGACCGCGTAAAAGACAGCCGCAACAATTGGCCGGAAAACCGCCAGCTGTCCTTTAACTTAAGCGTGCCGTTTAGTGTGTTTACTCAAAACCGCGATTTGCAGTCGATTTATGCTACTTACTCCATGAGCCATGACCAAAATGGACGTACACAACATAACAGCGGTCTCAGTGGCAACATGCTGGATGGCAAACTGTCTTATAGCGCGTCACAAAGCTGGGGAAATCAAGGGCAAATTGCCAACACCAACCTGAATATGGGTTACCAAGGTGACAAAGGCAGTATCAGTACAGGTTATAGCTATAGCAATAACTCTCAGTCTATCAATATGAGTGCCAGCGGTGGTGCCTTACTTCACTCCGAAGGGCTGACCTTAAGCCGCTCGATGGGGGATTCCGTTGCCTTGGTCAGTGCACCGGGTGCCGAGGGTGTTAGCGTCAATGGCGGAACCGCCGTGACCGATTGGCGAGGCTACGCCGTGGCGCCTTATCTCTCCGACTATAACAAAAACAGCATTGGCTTAGACCCAAGTACATTGCCTGAAAACGTCGATTTGCCGCAATCCAATACCAACGTTTACCCAACCAAAGGTGCGGTGGTGAAAGCCGATTTCCGTACCCGCATCGGCTACCAAGTGTTAATGACCTTAAAACAGGGTGCCAAATATGTGCCATTTGGGGCGATTGCCACCTTAATTTCGGATAACAGCGCTGAAAATATCAGCAGTATTGTTGGGGATGCAGGGCAGGTGTACCTCACCGGTTTACCAGAAACAGGAGAGCTGTTAGTGAAGTGGGGAGAGGCTGCGGCGCAGCAGTGTCAGGTCAATTTTGATTTACGCCATGTTAACGTCTCTGCGGATATGCCCATCCGCCAAGCTTCTTATCGCTGTGTCAGTGGTCAACAGCACGCTCAGCCTGTGGTATCGAACACGCCAGAAACGGCGCAGCAAATCACCATGCCGATGAAAAATAGCGAGCCATTAGCTCAAACACCAAAGAAAACGCGTTGGTTACAGTCACCAGCAGGAGAAAAATAATGAAACTGAACAATCAAAAACGTTGGAAAAAAACCTATTTAGTCACGATAGGCTTCGCGATATATAGCGTATTGACAGCGGTGAGTTACAGTGCGTTTCCTTCTGGGATAGTGTTTAAGGAATCAGGAAAAATAGTGTGGGAAAGTGATGCTATCACTGAAACAGAGACTCCCTACTATAGTGGAACTGCTGGTTATGTTGTTCATGGAAGAGTGCTGTCCTATGTTTCTGATAGTTACTGGGGGGTTGTAGATGGCTACCATGGTGTGGTCCTAGCCCCTGGTATAATACTCACTTTTTCAGGGATGTCTTACGCAGCTTCTGCCAGTTACAACGTTAGAATTGATTACCAATATAAGGCAGAACCCAAAGTATCCAGTACACAAAATGATTATAAGGTTACCAAAGATGATGGAATATATAAGTATAGTGGTAGATTAAATGATAGTGTGTTTTATCGTAACATTTCCGGAAACAACCGATATCAGACTAGTAAATTAAAGGCTGCACTCTATATTAGTAACTCTGTGAAATCTGGGACTTACTCATTCCCAGGAAATACTTATTTTGAAGTGGGAGAAATGCGTGTTTATCCCGCTGGGAGTATTGCTTTTACCTTAGCCCCACCAATCGAATGCACTATCAATACCCCACCTAAAATTGATTTTGGCAAGGTGAATATTTGGGAGTGGGAAGGGAATACTTCTGGCACGCCTGGGGGAGTTCGTAAGGATATTTTAGGGGTAGTTGATGGGAATTTTACGATCAACTGCACTGGCAATACAGATGCTCATGCCACCGCAAAATTGACGCTTAAGGGGGCTACTCAGGGGTATACAAATGACTTGAAGATGACGATGGATGATACCGGTGAAGTTGCTCCTGCAACCGTACGAGCATCGATCAAATCCATAAAACCACCCTGTGATAATGGTGGTATTAATTTTGCTCCATCAAAAACGAACGCCCTCGCAAATATCGTTGATATAGATGAGCTCACCGTTGGTTCACATCAAATCCCTTACCGTTTTAGCCTTTGCGCTCTAGGTCAAGGTTTTAAATCTGGCGCGGCGTCTGCCACAGCCACCGTCACCATTGATTGGGAATAACGCGTCTAACGGCTTAGTGGTTTTCACCACAAACCACTAAGCCTTTATCACTCTACGATGAGAATGCCATGATAGCCACTCACCGCCACCGTTTGTTCACATTATTGCTAATGGGGATTTCGCTTCTGTTATGCCGCCCCGCACTGTCAGCAACACCATCGACCTCCCTTGAGCAAATTCACGACCTCGGCGTGCAATCCATCAATGGCGATGGCGTCCCTGTTGACCTCGCTAAAGGGCGTTACTATATTCAGCAATCCGCTTTGCAGGGCTATCCCCTCGGTCAGTACCATTTGGGGATTCTGTTTTTCACGGGTGAAGGCGGTCCTCAAAACTCAGCCTGTGCAATGTGGTGGCTGGAAAAAGCCATCGCCGCGAATAATGACGTTCGTGAAATGGCACAGCAAGCGTTAAATGAGATACGGGAAGATATCACTGCCACAACAGAAGTGGCTGATGAACAACGTTGCCAACAATATTCGTACAACTTAATCAGCTTACCAATTACCGAGCCAGTTAACGCTGAACCGCAAGTTAACGTTATTGAACTCTCCGACAAGGGAAATCAGGCACTACTCGAGGCATTAAACAACCATAAGCCACACCTGCTTTATACCCACATTTGGACATTACAAAGCGAACTGGCTAAGATATGGCAACCTATTGCCGAGCACCGTGAACGCCTGATGCTCGCCGCGGCACATAAAGCCCATATTCAGCAAAAAGCTGCCCCCGTAATCGATGAAGCGGAGTCTGATGCCCCCTCTGAAGTGATCATTACTCTTGTATTACCGCCGTCAGAACAAAAAGGTGAAACTGAACAAGTAGAATCGATGCCAGTCGATATGCCTAGCAAGCCGATAGAAGTCACGATCCCCGCGACAAAAAATGCCTCTGTGCATACTAATTTAGGTGGCGACATTCGCTCAGCGCCACCTCGCCATTACACATTACAATTAGGCAGCGCTGGCAGCCCTGAAGGGCTTGAAGCACAAGCTCGTCGATATAAATTACGTAATTATTTGGTCTATGAAACAGTGAGAAATAACCGCCAATGGTATGTTTTAGTGTACGGCGAATACCCAACAATCCGCGCGGCAAAACATGCCATACAAGTCTTACCTTCTACATTTCAACGCGATAAACCATGGGTGCGCAGCATACAGCAGGTTCAATCTGAACTGAACTAATGTACCGACTGTTAGGTAAGTGGACCTCACTTACCTAACCTATTCGTCTCAAAAATAATCACAACAATATGTTCATGCGTAATGGTCGGGGTAGGGTTATCCCAAAGACAGATACCCCCCCACACAAGGGGCATGGGGATATCTTATTTATCATTATCAGCAAGTTTTCATCAAACTTATCAAGCTGATAAAAGCCCTTTTATCAAAACATATACGATCAGCAAACCATTAACGACCGGCTTTTAGTTTTTGGAAATACTCCTCATACAGAACATTGGCATTGCCAACATCGCTTTGCCATTCGCCTTTTTTCAATACCTCTTCACTCGGGTAAAGTGAGGGGTCATTGGCAATCTCAGCAGGTAGCATCTTCTTAGCCGCCAAATTCGGTGTTGGATAGCCAATGGACTGTGCAACTTGTGCCGCGATTTCAGGGCGCAGCAAGAAGTTAATCAGTTTATGGGCACCTTCAACGTTTTTTGCATTGGCAGGAATAGCTAAGCTGTCCATCCAGAAAATGCCGCCTTCTTTTGGCCACACCACTTCAATTGGTAAGCCTGCTTGCCTTGCAACAAACGCAGAACCATTCCATAGCATTCCCACATCCACTTCCCCTTCAATAAACGGCGTAGCGGGGTTATCCGAGTTAAAGGCTAAGATATTCGGACGCAGTTTTTGCAGCTCTTTATAGGCTTCTTCAATTTGTTTCGGATCCGTGGTATTGCCTGAATAGCCCAGTTTGTTTAACGCGACTTGGAACACTTCCCGAGCATCATCCATCATCAGTAGGCTATTTTTATATTCCGGTTTCCAAAAATCGGCCCATGAGGTTACTGAGCTTGGGTCAACAGCTTCACCATTAATACCGATCCCTGTGGCACCCCAAATATAAGGCACGGAATAGTCGTTATTTGGGTCAAATTCTTTGTGAATTAAATTCGGATCGAGGTTTTTAAAGTTGCTCAATTTACTTTGATCAATCTTTTGCAGCATCCCTTCTTTGCTCATTTTGGCAATAAAGTAAGTGGATGGCACCACCAAATCATAAGCCCCTTCTTTATAGGTTTTCAATTTGGTGTACATGCTTTCGTTGGATTCATAGGTGGAGTAAATCACCTTGATGCCCGTTTCTTTGGTAAATTGCTCTAATAAACCTGGGGGAACATATTCTGTCCAGTTATAGAAATACAGTACGTCTTTGTTATCGTCAGCGGCAGTTGCCGTGCCAATACTTGCAGCCATTAAACCCGCTGCCAGTAGATAGGACCATTTTTTCATGACTGAGTTTCCCTCAATAACGTGTTTTTATCCCCGCCTGCATCAAGCCGTAACTTGCATGATTTAGGGTCGATATCTTATAGGCTCAATTGGAGCCCACCCTCTCGCCTTATGGCACTTAAAAAGCACAGCAAAAATGCTGTGCCATCCTATCAGTTGTTACTTCACTTTTTTGGCGTATTTATCTCGCATCACCCACTGGCTTAAACAGACCAGCACCAGTGACATAATCAGTAGCACCGTGGCCAATGCATTTACTTCGGGGGACACCCCCACTTTGACCATTGAGTAAATTTTTAACGGTAAAATTTCATAACTTGGCCCAGTGACAAACGACGATACCACGACATCATCCATCGATAATGTAAAGCTGAGCAGCCAACCCGCCACTATCGCGGGGAGTGCTAATGGCAGGATGATTTTACGTAAAATGGTAAATTCACCAGCACCAAGATCACGTGCAGCTTCTAACATTTTCACATCAAAGTCTTTTAATCTTGCATACACCGTTACCACCACAAAAGGCAGGCAGAAGGTAATGTGCGAAAATAGCAGCGACCAGAAACCCAGTGAAACGCCCAAGATCATAAACAGCACCAGTAAGGATATTGCCATCACGATATCAGGAGACATCATCACCACAAACAGCATTCCCCCCACAAAAGGCTTGCCCCGAAAGCGGTAACGAAATAGCGCAACTGCAGTTAATGTGCCAATCACCGTGGCAAACGTAGCGGATAATACCGCCATGGTTAATGAGTGCCCCGCCGCTTCTAATAAGCTGTCATTATTGCTTAAAAGTTCATACCATTTTGTTGAAAACCCTTGCCACTGAATACCAAAACGCGATTCATTGAAGGAGTTAACAATCAAAATGATGATTGGAATATAAAGATACGCATAGACGATGGCCATAAAGCCACCCCGCAAAGTACGCCCGATCATTCTTCATACGCCTTTTTATTCAAAAGCTTAGCTGCTCGGTAATACACATACAGCAATAACCCCATCATCACCGTGAGGAAAATACTGGTTGCTGCCCCAAATGGCCAATCGCGAATATTAAGAAACTGACTTTTAATCACGTTACCAATTAACAGGTTTTTCGCGCCGCCCATTAAGTCAGCGACATAAAATAGCCCCATTGCGGGTAATAGCACCAATAAGCACCCAGCAATAATACCCGGCATCGTTAATGGAATGATGATTTTCACAAAGGTCTGAAATTTATTGGCACCGAGATCTCTGGCGGCTTCTAAATACGATTTATCCAATTTCTCAATACTGGAATACAGTGGCATTACCATAAAAGGTAATAGGATATAAATCAGCCCCAGTACCACCGCTTCAGGGGTATACATTAAGCGCATTGGTTTATCGATAATGCCAATCCACAGCAAAAAATCATTCAGATAGCCTTTGGTACTTAAAAAGACTTTCAAGCCATAAATACGGATCAGCGAGTTCGTCCAAAACGGGACAATCAGCAAAAACAGCATCAGCGGCTGAAGGCGTTTGGGTAACTTCGCCAAAATAAAGGCGAATGGATAGCCGATCACGAGGCAAAAGAAAGTGGCGATCAGTGCCATATTGAGTGAATGCAGCATCACTTCCGCATACATTGGGTCGGATAAACGAATGTAGTTATCCCATGTGAAGATCAGATCCACTAAGTTGGTATCACTCCGCGTCAGGAAACTAGCCCCAATGATCATGATATTTGGCAAGAAAACAAACAACACCAACCAAGCGACAATCCCAGTGATGATCACATTTTGCAAGATTTTGTGTTTACGAATGATCATCCAGAACCACCTCCCAGCTTTCCACCCAAGTTACAGCAACTTTTTGATCCAAGGAGTGGTCAACATCGGGGTCGTCTTCATTAAAGAATTCGCTCACCATGACAATTTTGCCGTCTTCCATCTCAACCACAGAATCCAAAGTCATGCCTTTGTAGTTACGTTCACGCACATAACCGATCAGCCCTGGATGATTTTCTGTATCATTCACCTCTTCCACACGTAAGTCTTCAGGGCGTAAAAGCACACTAACATGCTGCCCCTCTTTGACGGAAAGCTCAGTGAAAATATCGCATTCATGACCTTCAACATTGGCACGAATACGTTTGTCATCAATGCGATACAACACTTTCGCATCAAAAATATTAATTTCACCAATAAACTGAGCAACAAACAGATTTTTAGGCTCCTCATAAATTTCACGAGGTGTACCATCTTGCTCAATTTTCCCTTCACGCATGACGATGATCCTGTCAGACATGGCTAAGGCTTCTTCTTGGTCGTGGGTAACAAAAATAAAAGTAATTCCCAGCTTCCGTTGAAGGGCTTTGAGTTCATTCTGCATTTGTTTGCGTAGTTTGTAATCCAGCGCAGACAACGATTCATCCAGTAATAAGACTTTCGGGCGATTTACCACGGCACGGGCGATTGCCACGCGCTGTTGCTGCCCACCTGAGAGTTGATTTGGCCTTCGCTGTGCAAAATCTTCCAATTGCACCATACGCAATGCCTGATCAACCCGCTTTTGAATATCGGCTGTGGGCGTTTTTTGCATACGCAAGCCAAAAGCGACGTTGTCATACACCGTCATATGAGGAAAGAGTGCATAGCTTTGGAATACGGTATTAACGAAACGTTGTTCCGCAGGAATATCCGTAATATCTTGACCATCAAGAATAATTTGACCTTCATCGACATCTTCAAGGCCCGCAATAAGACGTAAAACCGTCGTTTTGCCGCAACCAGAAGGCCCCAGAATAGTCAAAAACTCACCATTTCGAATGGTTAAGTCAAGTTCAGAAATAATTTGTTTGCCATCAAAACCTTTATTCAAAGATTTTAATTCGACGAGTGGTGTCAGAGAGGTTGTCTCAGTCATTTATAATACACTCTATCCCTAGGAATAATGCAGATAGAACCGCCACCGTTAAAGACTGTATAAGCTTATCGGAGATATACTCTTCATCCTTCCCCAGCAAAGCCCAAAACCAGTAGCGCCATTTTTCAAATTCATTGAGCCCTGCATGATAAACACTGTTTTTATAAATTGAAAGCCATTTTCGACACTTCGTTTGCCTTTCATTATGAATTTACAATAAATAAAACTGTTTTTTGATAAAAATAAGCAACATAGCGATATATATTGTCACTTTGCTTTTATCTATAGGTTTCGCTGATACACTAAATCATAAGACTTAAGCAAAATATTATAAAATTCACAGAGTTAACCGCTTTTACATTATTCAATTAATTAATTTGAAAAATAATTTTTTCTTAAAACCCAATATAATAAATATATCTTGATACACTTCGACTGAATATTTTCCTGTTTAAAAACAAGATATCAAAAAACTGAATCGTTTAAATTCAAAATTTATTTACAAAGATGATATCATTCAAAAACAGATCATCCCTAACGGGGGAACAATAAGTCAATTTGCCATCAAATATATTTTTATGTGATTTATCTCTAATTTTTTCGGGGAAATGATTTTTATTTCGATAACTTTAATCAATATCATGTTATCAATCGCATCCCTTTGAATATAATGGCCAAATTGGTATAATCCCAACCTAATTTGTGACTTTTCGTGATTGCTTTTGTAGTTTTGTTTCATTATTACACTTATACGTTTTACTTTGTTCCTTTGTACTGAATTTATTAAAGAATAAACATAAGCCTACGGGTGATTATTTTCGGATCTTCCACTGAAATTAATATGTGAGTGAGCAAAATGGCCAATAAAGAGTTTTTTTATCAAGAACCTTATCCTCTATCTGAGGATAAAACTGAATATATCCAAGTTTCTGATAAATATGTTTCTGTCGAGCAATTTGCCGGAAAACCAATTTTAAAAATTGAACCTGAAGCCCTAACACTACTTGCTGAACGTGCGATTTATGAATCACAGTTTTTTCTAAGAGCCGCCCACCAAAAGCAAGTTGCGGCTATCTTGCATGATCCAGAAGCCAGTGAAAACGATAAATACGTGGCATTACAATTGTTGCGTAACGCTGAAATTTCAGCAAAAGGTATCTTACCAAACTGCCAAGATACAGGAACGGTTGCGGTTGTTGGGAAAAAAGGCCAGCAAGTTTGGACGGACTGTGATGATGAAGAGTATCTCTCTCGCGGAATTTATAACGTCTTCCAACAGGAAAACCTACGCTTTTCTCAAAATGCCCCCCTTGATATGTTTAACGAGGTGAATACAGGCACCAACCTACCTGCACAGTTTGATATTTTTGCCACCAAAGGTGATGAATACCACTTCCTGTTCGTCAATAAAGGTGGTGGCTCTGCCAATAAATCTGCGCTTTATCAAGAAACCAAAGCAACACTAACCCCCGCTAAATTAAAAAATTTCTTAATTGAAAAAATGCGCAATCTGGGAACAACCGCATGCCCACCTTATCATATTGCCTTTGTTATTGGTGGAACTTCGGCAGAAACCACTCTGAAAATAGCTAAACTGGCCTCTGCAAAATACTATGACAATTTACCGACTACTGGTAATGAGTATGGTCGTGCTTTCCGTGATATTGAGCTAGAAAATGAGTTATTAGAAGCCTCACGTCACCTTGGCTTTGGCGCACAATTTGGCGGTAAATATTTTGCTCACGATGTCCGCGTTGTGCGTTTACCTCGCCATGGTGCTTCTTGCCCAATTGGCTTAGCCATTTCCTGTTCTGCTGACCGTAATATCAAGGCGAAAATCACCAAAGATGGTTTATGGCTTGAGAAAATGGAGCACAACCCAGCGCAATATATCCCTGAATCGATGCGTACTCAAACAGAGGGTAAAGTGGTGCATATCGATCTTAACCGCCCAATGAAAGATATTTTAGCGGAGTTAAGTAAACACCCTGTGTCAACCCGTGTATCCCTGAGTGGTCCACTTATCATCGCCCGTGATATCGCACATACCAAGCTAAAAGAGCGTTTAGATAACGGCGAAGAATTACCACAATACTTCAAAGATCATATGGTGTATTACGCGGGGCCGGCGAAGAAACCGGAAGATATGGTATCAGGCTCGTTAGGCCCCACTACGGGTAACCGTATGGATCCTTATGTTGATCTGTTCCAATCTCACGGTGGCAGTATGTTGATGCTGGCGAAAGGTAACCGTACTCAAGCCGTGACAGATGCCTGTAAAAAGCACGGAGGTTTCTATTTAGGTAGTATTGGGGGATCTGCGGCGATCTTAGCGCAAGAATATGTTAAGAGCCTCAATTGCTTAGAATATCCAGAGCTGGGCATGGAAGCGATTTGGAAAATGGAAGTGGAAGGGTTACCAGCCTTTATCCTTGTTGATGACAAAGGCAATAATTTCTTTGAACAAGTTCAAAATGAAACTTGCCAAAAATGCATCAAATAAAGTGAATAAACGGAACTTTCACTGATACATTGACAGTTAAACGCAAAAGAGCAGACATTTAGCCTGCTCTTTTTGTTATGTTCACGCTATCACTCAATAATAGTTAATACGAACAATCGTTGATGCTTTAAATCCGCCTGTCTTTACTGTTCCTGTTTTCTTAACGGTTGCACTGTAATCTCGGGTTACAGACGTACTGCCTTGCGGTAAATTCCCGAAAAATTGGAAGTAATTAAATCTAACGTTATTGTTTTTATCATCCTGAATCGTTAAGTTTGTGCCATTTTTTAAATCAATTGCATATTCACCATTTAATGAGTCAGTGGTTTCAAAATTAACATTCATGGAAAAGTTATCAAGACAGCCTCTTTTTACCGCTTGAACTTGAAAGTCTTTTTTAAACTCTTTACCTTGATTAAGCTCTGTGACCATCAACTGGCCAAAGTCTATTTGCTGAGATTCAGGGAAAACCTTAATATCAGCGCCACATTTTAAAAAGCGGATCCCTTGAAGCCCTGAAATAGAATAGCGCAGGTTTTTAGCACCAGGGGTGATATTAAGCCCTCCGCTTCCATCAAATTGGAAAACAGTAAATTGGTCATCCCCCATATAATGTCCAGATGGCGGTACATTCCCCGTGACTTTAATGTATAACGTAAAAGTCACAGTGACGGTCACATTTTGCTTACCGCTAATCGGTGGTGTGCCTAAGCTAACTCTTTGTTTGTTATTTTCAAGTTGCTCCCCTTGATAGTTAGCCCCAAGCAACAAGCCTGTCCCTAGCTTTTGCGACGTTGGGTTAAAATACATATGAACAACGTCAATCTTATTCCCTAATACGTTATCGCAAAATACCGTTACGGTCATCGGGTCAGATTGCCAAATCACTGTTCCCGGAGGAATATCAGCAGGAATAGCAAGCTGCCCTACTGGGACCGGGGGTTTAATCACAACCCCAGATCCTTTTTCCACACAGTCTAAAGCAAATACTTTCGGGCTCATAAAAACAAATAAGAATAAAAAGTAGACACCATATTGCTTAAAAAATTTGTGTATCATGATTTATACACCTTTATATGTAAGTAATATTTAAGGTAATTTGCGTCTTAATATTACCTACTGTTAATTCACTTCTTGGACGATAACTTTCCAACATGGAATAGATAACAATCTGTTGATTATCATCAAAATAGATTGGGTAGTTACGATATTCCCCATTCGGGATGGTATTACCTTGTTTATCCAACAACCGAATACCATAACCGTCTAAAATTGTTTTACCGCCAAATAAATTACGGTCAGTACTCTCCGTCGGTTCAGATATAAACATGATCCTAACAACTGGATCTCTATCATCACGATCCCGCTTCGGAAATAGGCAATCATCAAACTTAAGTTTGATCTCATGTTTAGGACTTCTGTCGCCAATGTGATTAAAATAATTAAGGGAAATTGAGCCTAATTCAATATTTTGGTCAAGGGATGAAAATGTGATTTTACACGGCAATGCCACTACTTTGCCGGTAAAATTGAGATCCCCTCGCATCATACTGCTGTCTGCATAAACATGACACCCAAACAGGGATAGCATGAAGAGGCATATTGAAAGGCAACAATTTCTCATCTCTAACGTCCTATTGGTTTTCTTTTGATAACTGACATATCGATGCTGAACACTGATAGGTCAACATTTTCATTCCACCGTAATCATCCATATACCCTGCATAAAGTTGGCTGAAATTTGCACTCGGCACAGAAACACTTTCTTTTGATAATGGCGCAACCATGGCACTATCAAAACCAGGAAAATTATTCTTATTATTGTTACTTAGATACCCTAATGTGATGTAATATTTCGTTGGGTTTTCAATAAGTAATTGTCCTCCCGTATGAGTGAACTTTAATTGTTTCGCCCAAACTTTATCGCTGTTGTTTTCAATTTGAGGTGGTCGATAAAACATTTTTAAACGGCTCTGGATTGCAATTTGCACCACATTTTCTTTATCGGAAACAGGGGGAATTTCACGGACATTTAAATAGAATAACGATTCTCTATCTTGGGGAAGTGCATCAATCCCTTCGGTTTTAATAATTTTAATTTGGTTTTTAGCATTCGGTTCAACGCGCTGCATTGGCGGCAATACCGTAAAAGGCTCTGAAACCTTATTCCCCTTTGCATCTTCCATCCATGATTGCGCCAGATACGGCATTGTTTTACTTTGGTTATTAATAACCAAACTAATGGATTTATCTTTACCCGGAAAAACAATACGAGTGCGGTCAATATTGATTGCCGCAGAGGCAACTTGCATGCCGACAAAGACGAATGAAATCCCGAGGGAAACAGCATACTTTTTACTCATACATCATTCCTTATTGGCAAGGGATCAAGACTTTACCTTGATGTTTTTCACTAATATTCGGTAAGTTCAAGCGACATTGACTTTCACCATTCGCCCACTTAACGATGTAGCTCTCTTCAGGAGCTACCCCAGTCAAATAAGCAACACCACTGTCCGCAATAATGCCCACTTCTCTGCCTGTATTGATTTCAATAACGCTCGTCCCCAGTGGAGGGTAATTTCCGTTATTCAAACGGATCATGGCTAAAATACGCTTTCCTTGGTTTGCTTTTATTTTTTGATAACCGATTGAGCCTTCCGTTAATGTCTTAGCAATGATGTTGTCATTGATATCAACATCATCTGGCAAGCTATTCATATCAATGTACACATCTGAATTTGAAAAGCTGTTCAAGCTTGTTGCTACACCAATTCCAAAGCGATTTGTCACTGACTCGCCATTATCAATGGAAATACCCGCAACGTTATCGCTATCAACCATGACACGTGGCTCATTATTTGTGCCGTTACGGTGCAGAGCAGCACCGTATTTAGTGGCTGTCATAGAGCCATACCAACTGCCCCCCAATGCACGATAAGAGTTCACATTTTCCGTAGCATTCACGTTTAATACCCCATAAGGCGTGGAACGTTGATAACTACCACTAATATTAGGCTCAGCACGACCAAGTTCATGTTGATCCCCCCCAACGCGCATACTCCAATAATTATTTTGCTCATTAGGGCTATAATAGGCGACAGATTGTCCAAAATTATGGCCGTTATCCGCATATTGAGCGTCATAACTGACCGATCCCCCATTTTCTAACGGCACTGACAAAGATAGATAGATTTGGTTGTCATCGGTTTCTTCGTATTTAATTTTATTCAGTGACAATGTGGCTGAAATATTTCTAATCTGACCAATACGAAACAGTTTACTGAGACTCATCCCAAAGCTTGTTGTCGACTCACTGTTCCAAAATTGATGGTGAGAAGCATTAAAATAAATCGTTAAATCCAATGGGCTGACATATTGGTTAAAAGAGGCGGTATACACGTTCTTGTCACGTCTGAAATTAAGGATGCCATTTGCCGCGTCAATGTATTGCGGCATGGTTAAAAATTCTTTTTCAGAGAATTTGTATCCCGCAAAAGTCACTTGTGAATTGGTGGATTCAAAACGTTTTGAATAATTCAAACGATAACTGTTACCTGAATAAGAGCCTAAATGGTTTAAATCTGCATGGGTGCGTGTAATATCAAGGGATATTGCCCCAAACACATTCATATTCTGTCCAATACCCAAGTTTACAGCTTGGTAGTTATTATTATCGACCGTGGCAATTAGTCCCCCGAAAAGGGAGGTATTGCCAAATAACCCATATGACATTTCGCCAGCAATAAACCGTGGCTCAACTTTTTGCGAACGTCCAAATGGGTCAGATTGCCCTACCGTCAGTTTATAGAGAAGCTGCCCTTGGCGCGTTAAAAATGGCAATGATGCAGCGGTGACTTGATACGTCGTTTTCGAACCATCTTCTTCCTCGATAGTGACATCTAATGTCCCTTGTACGGCCTCTGTAATATCTTGAATATTAAAGGGTCCTGGTGCGACCTTGGTTTGCTTAATCACGCGCCCATTTTGTGAAACAATCACCACCGCATTGGTTTTGGCAATCCCCGTCACCTGCGGTGCATAGCCTCGTAATGACGGTGGAAGCATACGATTATCGCTAAATATCGATGCACCAATAAAACGGAAACTATCAAATAAATCTGTTTTTAAATACGATTGTCCAAGTAAAACTTTAGCGCCCATTTCAGGTAATGCGCGAAATGCATAAATCTGAGTCCAATCGAATCGCTTATTGGTTTTGCCGTGAGAACGATTATATTGGTATTGGTAATCAGCACGAAAACGCCAAGCCCCCAAGTTGACTCCAGCAGTACCATTACTGCTGCCACTGAATGTATCACTGGTATTTTTAGGGGATGTGTAATTTAAAAACAGGTTATAATCAAAAATTACGCCTGCAATGCCATTTTCCCATTGAGATGGGGGAACCCAGTATGGGTCGTCGTATTCTAACCAAGCTTGGGGAATAGAAAATAAAATATTCTGATTTTCTTTATCAAATCGATAATTAATATCTAATTTTTTAGGTAGTTCAATACACTGGTTATTATTTTGCAGAAGTTCTTCCTTAATCTTCTTTTTTAATGCAAAAATATTGACCATCTCCGGAGTAATACAGAGTATTGATTTATCTTTACTCTCTTCAATAAATTTAATTAAATGCTGGCCCGCTAATTTTCTACCATTAAGTGTAATATCCGTCAGATACTCCCCTGCTGGAATAAAATCAGGATTTGAAAACTGACTTAAATCAATATTATCTCTATCTTTTGCATCAATAATGTTCATATTAAATTCGACTGCATTGGACATTCCTGAAAAAGAAAATGCCAATACCATCGAAAGTAATATTTTATTCATTCTAAATTGAGGCAATAAAGACATTATGTTCCCTGTCAAAAAGATAAAAATAAAAAGGGAAAATAACAGGCGTTTATCTGCCTGTTATTTAAAGTATGATTAGAGGTAATTTAAAGCATAAGTCGCTTGAGAAATGATGCTACCTGTTTCTACTTTATCACCATTTGCTTCGACTCTAGCACTAAATACTAACTTGTTAGGGCCATCAGCTAATGGCAGATCAACACTGGTATCACCAACTTTCATTGTTGAGCCATCAGCGTTCATTAGGCGAACACCAACACCTCTAGATGTCCCCGTATTCGCTAACAGTTCTTTTGCTGTTGAGTCTGGAGTCCCTGTGAAGGTAACCTTAACTTTGCTAACGGCAGGGAAAACAACTTGGTCTGAAGCATCTTTAACTTCACCCAAATCACAGTTCTCTAATTGAATACTGTATTGAACGCTTTGGCTAAATTTATTACCAGTTTCTAATACTTTATTAGCAACTTGGCCAAGATCAACGTTAATTGTACCATCACCTGGGATTGAGCAAGGTGCGTTGATAACTTTACCCGTGAAGTTAATAATACCGCTACCTTGATCTACTGTTGCAGCATTTGCAAAACCGAATGAAGAAGCGATAATTGAAGCTAATGCAATCTTAGTTAATTTCATTTATTTTTTCCTATAAAAAGACGACAGTTCTACCAATCACCTAATAAAAACAATTATTAAGCTGATATGCTTTTGCTGAGGGTGTAATGCATATATATCCACTCTTATATTTAATAAATAAGATAGCTTTTTTCGTTTAATTTATGTTAATTTGACTTTATTATTAACTTACTTTTTATATTATCTGTAAGTAGAATACTCTTAATGAGTTTTTAATTACTTTCTTTATTTAAGAATACATCATCGATAAAAAAACAAATCATCTCTGTTTCTAGGGCATTAGCTAATAGATGTAAACTCTCTATATTAATGTTGCACTCCCCTCTTTCATAGCGCGAGATCTGTTGCTGACTCACACCGATAAGCTTTGCAAGCTCAATGCCAGAAAGCCCTAAATGCTTTCTTCTTTTTCTTATTTCTCTACCTACAATACGGTTTACATTTATCATCAACTATAGCCCAATAAACTTAGAATATTAAACGGCTAAACTATATAACAGATCAAAAAGCTTTAGCATATCAAAATTTATTTTTTGGAATGCAAATTAAAATATAGCAAATCAGAAACAACACGGAATTTGAGTTAATTATAATTTTCAGAATATAAAAGTAAAACTGTTTCTAACGATCAATAAAATTGATTAAAATCAGCTAAACCTATCAAAATTAAAACATTTTAATTCTAATCCATCGCCAATGGAAAAAAAACAAACTCAATTAACCATACAACTATTTACTCATGCATAAATAACAACTAACCTTTTGATTTATCTTAATTAAATAAGTGTTACCATTACCAGTGGTAACATGGATAAATAACCGTTTATTTATAATTAATCTAGCTAGCTGGGTATTATTTATTATTCAAAATCGAGAAGTTGATTAATAAGCATTTTTTATAAACGCTATGTACACAATTAATTTTTGTTTACATTATTTTATTAAATTATAAAAAAACCATTATTAGTGGTTTTTTCATTTTTATGAGTTATTCAGAAGTAAATTGGTAGGATTTTCATTAACACAATAAACGAGTACGATATATAAAAAAGAAACACTATCACCGTTTATCTAACTTTAAGTGTAAAAAATTTAGCATATTCTTACCCTTTTAGAGAATAGTGTTAACGATATGATTAAATAGACAACTTTCAAGAAAATCAGTAACAGTAAGAAATTTAAATGTTTTAAATAACATATAGTTATAAATGTTACAAAATGTAATAATTTAATAGATATTATTAATGGGATTAAGTCAAAAAAAACCACCTAACAAAAATAAAACATAATATTTATACAATACGAAACGAATTAAGTGTAAATCGGATATTTATATTTGCAAAAATAGTTAATCACAGATAAAAATGCTTAATTTTATCCGCAGAAGGAAAATCCGCCTAATCAGTATAGTCGATGTTTGAGAACACTCAATCATCGGAATACAGCACGCTTTGACGTCTTATTATGCTGTTTTCAGGCTTTTAATTAACAAATAAGGATTAATACATAGTTTATTTTTTATATCGCCATATTATATAGGAATATTTCTCCTGTTAAGAGACTTTTTTCGAAGAATATAAGGAATATCAACTTTTTTACTCAAGGTTAACCATCAATATCCCCATTTTTGCCTCTAACGCTAACTTTTGATAACCAATCGTTATCGAAAGGGAAAATAACTCATTATTTTTCTTCTTCGCAATGTGCTCTTATTTTGCTAAAGAAGGAGATACTTATGAATACACAACCATTACTTCGAGTCGCAACTGTACAGTTCCAACATAAAGCAGGAGATAAAGCCTATAATCTAGCTTGTATCCACGACTTTATTACACAAGCTGTGCAGCAGCAGGTCAAAATACTGGCCTTTCCCGAAATGTGCATTACGGGATATTGGCATGTCCCAAAACTCTCTAATGAAGAAGTTTATCAACTTAGTGAAACCTTACACGATAGCCCGTCACTCGCCCTTATTCGCCAACGGGCTATCGAATTAGAGATGCTCATTGGTGTAGGGTTAATAGAAAAAGGGTTAGATGGTAAATGCTATAACACTTGGGTTGCTTGCATGCCTGATGGGCAGTTGCATGCACATCGAAAATTACATGCTTTTGAACACCCGATTATTCAAAGCGGTGATAACTACACCGTGTTTGATACCCCTTGGGGAGTGAAAGTGGGTATTTTAATTTGTTGGGATAACAATTTAATTGAAAATCCTCGAGCAACTGCGTTACTTGGTGCTGATATTATTCTTGCGCCACACCAAACGGGTGGAACGAACTCCAGTAGCCCTTACGGCATGAAACGCATACCACTGCACTTATGGGAAAATAGAAAACAAAATCCACAAGCGCTGATTGATGCATTTCAAGGTGAGCATGGTCGTGGCTGGTTATTACGCTGGTTGCCTTCACGCGCCCATGATAATGGGGTCTTTTATGTGTTTAGTAATGGTGTGGGTCGTGATGATGATGAAATTCGCACGGGGAATGCGATGATAATTGACCCTTATGGTCGAATTATTCAAGAAACAGCGGCGATTGAAGATGATATGGTCATCGCTAATTTAGACCTTAGCTTACTCCCCACCTCCAATGGACGACGTTGGTTAATGGGAAGGCGTCCTGAGCTCTATCAGATCCTCAATACAACAATGGGTTACGAAACGGATATTCATCAGGTTCGCTTCGCGTCTCAATCGACACCTTTTATCGAAAAATAAGTCAGTCATCAATCTAATCACTAACGCTATAGTGATTTATTCATTATATAGATACTATAGCGTTTATTATTTTCAGTGAGAGGTAACGATCAGACATTATGGATACTCGACTTCTTCACGCCTTTATTGTGCTTGCTGATACGCAAAATTACCGAGAAGCTTCAGCACGCTTATGTATTAGCCAACCTGCATTAACAAAGCAAATTAAATTATTGGAAAATCAGCTTAGCTTACGACTGTTTGAACGTGGGCGTCATGGTGCAGAACTCACCGAAGAGGGTCTTGCATTACTACCGAGTGCTAAACTGGCGTTGAACCATATGCAAGCGTTTCGAAACCATGCATTGAAACTCAACCAAGAGCTCCCCAAGATTTTAAATGTCGGTTTTGGGATCTCCGCCTTTGAGGAGGCCTCTTTATTTGTGGCTCGCCTACGGGAAAAGCTACCAAACGTTGCCATCCAACTGGACGATATGCCTTCATCTGTTATGAGCGAAAAGTTAAAAGCGCATCAACTTGATATCGCGTTTACTCGTCATGATAACCAAGCGTCAATAGAAAACCTGTTTAGCCAACCGTTAAAAACTGAAGTGTTAGCCCTCGCCATTGCGAAAGATTATCCACAAAATAGTTCAATACGCGATTATTTAACACAATATCCATTACTGATGTTACGTGCAGAGCGTGGACTTGGGCTTTATCAACAAATTCAATGTTATTTGCACTCTGAAGATCTTCATATCACCCCCTTACAAGAGGCAAACGATATACAAACACTGATTGCACTGGTTGCTGCCAAAGTGGGTATTAGCCTTGTACCTTACAGCGCAAAGTATATTGCGAGAGACGATATTCATTTAATTCCGCTGCATCATCATAAAGCGGCTAGCTGGCAAATCGACGTTATTTGGCAGGCGTCATTACCAACCTTATGGCAAAGCACTATCCGTACTTTAATCAGTAAGATCCATAAAGCCCCCCTCGAATGATAAGCAATAAGAATAACTCCGTAATTCCTATATATTAAATAAATGAACTCTGATATTTATTGTTATTATCTTGGTTAGATAGGCACTTTTATATGTCCGATAACAGGTCAATTGCACCACTTAAAATCATCGCTTCTGGCGTTGCTTTACCTGAAAATAAAATTTACTCCTCAATGCTTGATGAAAAACTCAATAAATCAACCGGGTTTGTGGAGAAACATTCTGGTATCGAATATCGCTATCATGCAAATAACACTGATTCACAAGCACAACTTGCTGCACAGGCGATTGAAAATGCATTACAACAAAATGGGTTATCGCCAGAAAGTATTGATATGTTGATTAATGCCTCGGCTATCCCAGTTCAAGCTTTGCCTTGTTCTGCATCCCATATCCTTCAACAATCTGATTTAAATGATGGTATTGCCTGCTTTGATATTAATTCAAGCTGCATTAGTTTTATTACCGCATTACAAGTGGCGGCAGGGATGCTGTCAACCAGCCAATTTCAACGAATAGCCATTGTTTCTGCCGACATTGCTTCACGTGGTATTGACTGGCAAGACAGAGAGTCATCACTCATTTTTGGTGATGGCGCAGCTTGTGTGATTGTTGAAAAAGGCGATGGTCGCAGTGGCATCATTTCGTACACTCATACAACCCACACTGACGGAATTGATTTTTGCGAAATTCGTGCTGGTGGAACACGGAAAAATCCGCGCTCGGGGATGGTCGATGATGATTTTCTGTTTCATATGCAAGGCAAAAAACTCTTTCGCATGGCATCAGCCTTAATTGAAGAATTTATGCAACGGGTATATACAGAATCAAACTTACGCCTCGAACAGATTGATACGGTAATCCCTCACCAAGCAAGCCATCTATCATTAGAACATATGCGCCAGCGTGTTGGCGTCACATCGGAACAACTGATTGATATCTATCGTCACCGAGGTAACCAAGTGGCGGCGTCAATTCCATCCGCACTGCACGAAGCGATTATTACTGACCGTTTTTATGAAAAACAACATGTGATGCTAATTGGTACTGCGGCTGGATTAGCCTTATGCGCCATGGTGCTCGTGCCATGAAGATCTTAGTCACAGGTGCCACTAGCGGGCTTGGCAGAAATGCTAGTGAGTACTTACTGGGGCAAGGATTTGACGTTGTCGCTTGTGGGCGAAACCCACAAGCGGCAGAACAATTGGTTCAAATGGGGGCAAAATTTGTCCCTTGTGAACTGGCTGAGCTTTCTTTGCAACAGGCCAAAGAGATGATGGCAGGCTGTGATGCCATCTGGCATTGCGCAGCACTTTCTTCCCCATGGGGCAAGCGGCAAGATTTTGAAAACATAAATCTTGAGGCGACTCGCACATTAGCCACCGCAGCAGGCCAGTTGGAAATAGCTCGCTTTATTCATATTTCGACACCTGCAATTTATTTCAATTTTACCCACCAGCGGAACATTGCCGAAACAACCCACAATACTCATTTTGCCAATCAATATGCACGAACAAAATATTTAGCCGAGACAGCTATTTGGCAATGTGTTGAACAATATCCTGCAACACGTTATACCCTTTTACGTCCCCGAGGCTTATTTGGTCCCCATGATCGTGTGCTTTTACCCAGATTATTGGCGCAAATTAAATCTCGCCACGGTAAGTTGATCCTCCCTAATGGAGGGAATAACTATTTTGACTTAACCTATGTTGGGAATGTGGTTCACAGTATGCAACTTGCCACCGATAAAGAAGGGTTACAAAGCGGTGCGACATATAATATAACCAATCAACAGCCACAAGCGCTGAAACACACCTTGCAACAGCTATTTACCGAACTTTCCCTAGCATGTGAAATTCGCTCAGCACCGTACCCACTATTATATGGCATTGCTACGCTGTTAGAGGGTGTTGGTCATCTCACCGGAAAAGAGCCACTTTTCACCCGTTATAGTCTTGGTGCAGCCTATTTCACCATGACACTGGATAACCAAAAAGCTCAACAAGAATTAGGTTATTATCCCGTATATTCGATGGAACAAGGGATCCATTTAACCGCTAACTGGCTAAAACAGCAGGAGAAGTGATGTTAACCATTCACCAATATGATGTCGGATACTGCACCCATCCAGGCTGTGTTGCCCTCAAAGGTGCCAGTTTTAAGTCTTGCAAGTTCCCTGCCCGAGCCTGGTTAATTGAAGATGAAAGTCAGCGTTGGTTATTTGATACGGGGTATGCTACCCATTTTTATGACCATACGCGTAAAGGGATCATGCGGTTATATCGTGCGGTAACCCCTGTGTACTTCGAAAGTAAAGATGCATTAGTCAACCAACTCGCTCATGACGGTCTCAAACCGAAAGACATTAATGGGGTGATCCTGTCTCATTTCCACGGCGATCACATCGCTGGTTTACGAGATTTTCCAGCAATACCAATCATTTGCTCAGGTGATGGTTGGGCAAAAACGCGCCCTTTAACCGGCTTTGCTGCGCTAAAAAGTGCTTTTGTTAGCGGGCTATTACCCGATGATTTTGAGCAACGCACTGTCTTTTATGAAGGTTTTGAACGTGTTGCTCTTCCTAGTGAATTGCAAATACTGGGTGAAGGTTATGCCGTGGATCAATCAAAAAAATTATTGATCGTACCACTTCCTGGGCACGCCGCGGGTCATATTGGCTTATGTGTTTTAACTGATTCAGGATGGGTACTGCTTGCGGGTGATGCCGCATGGTCGCCAAGCAATTATCGAGAGTTACGAGGCCCGATGGCTATCGCCAATATCATCATGGATGATAAACAGGCATATTATGAAACACTGAATAAATTGCATGAAATTGATAAGCAAAAAATTGTTATTCAGCTATGTCATGAAGGTGATTTACAGTGATTTTGTCAATGCTCTGGCACTATTGGCGAGCCCGCCGATTGATGTTCAAAAACCGAGAGGATTTAGACGCTTACCAACAGAAGCGGTTAGCCCAATTTAAACGTAAAACGTTGGCAAAAAGCCCCTATTTTCGCGCTTTTTGCCATCGCCCCTTACATGAGTTTCCTATCATGAATAAATCCATCATGATGGAACATTTTGACCAAATGAACACGGCGGGGTTGTCGAGCCAAGTGCTTCTTGCATGTGCACAAAAAAGTGAACAATCCCGTGATTTCGCACCGAAAGTGGGTCCCTATAGCGTTGGATTATCCTCTGGCACATCTGGGCGACGCGGTGTGTTTGTGGTGAGTCCGCAAGAACAAAACGTTTGGTCTGGCAGTATGTTAGCTAAAATGCTGCCCAATGGCTTATTCCATGGTGAGCGGATTGCCCTGTTTTTACGCGCCAACAATAATTTGTATGAAAGCGTGAATAACCGTTGGATCGCCTTGCGGTTTTACGATCTTTTTGGGGATTTTAACCAGCAATTAGCCGCCCTCGAAGCTTATCAGCCTTCAATTATTGTCGCTCCTGCGCAAGTGTTGTGCGCCATTGCCGATGCCATCAACCACCAGCAACTTCAGTTAGCCCCTCATAAAGTGATTTCAGTGGCAGAAGTCCTAGAGCCACAAGATAAACAGAAACTTAAGCGCTGTTTTCCACAAGTGGGTGAAGTGTACCAAGCAACAGAAGGCTTTTTGGGATGCACCTGCTCACACGGCACGCTACACTTAAATGAGTGTTTCCTTCATATCGAACCTAATTGGCTCGACGAAACACGATTTTCGCCGATAATCACCGATTTTACTCGCCAAACACAACCAATTGTCCGTTACCAGCTTGATGATATCTTAGTGGTCAAACAAACTCCCTGCCCTTGCGGATCCGCAGAACTGGCTATTGAACGTATTGAAGGACGCTGTGATGATTTACTACAACTGCCTGATCAGCAAGGTAATAAGGTGACAATTTTTGCCGATCCTTGCGCACGAGTGATCGTGAATAATTTACCGCTAACAGCGGATTTTCGCCTGATCCAGCAAGGTCACCGTTTGCGTTTGCAAGCCGAATGCAGCACAGATGAACTCGCCCATTGCCATCAACAACTTGAAAACTACTTAACCAGCCAACATGTGGATATTCAACAATTGCATTGGGAATTATTAGCCGAGCCTATTGAACAATCACTTTCCATCAAAAAACGCCGCATTACCCGCAAGGATCCTCAATGACAAACAAGGCTTTATTTATACGCTTAATTTACTGTTTGATTGGCTGGGGCACCGTCGGCATTGTTTATCGCTACACAGGCCAGGTTGTCGATAATGCCAATGTACTTACCCCCAGCAGTATTGATAACGCAGTACAATTCTCCCCTAATGCGATTTGGCTTTATCTGTCGTTTTTTTTATTTATTCCACTGGGCTATTTTTGTAGCCCCATGGAGCGCACGCGTTCATTAATGTTTGCGATGCAACTGTGTGCGTTGGTCTCGGGTGGCGTTTATTTGCTGTACCCAACCACCATGCTGTACCACCAATATGATTTAACAACATTTTCTGGTCGTGCATTATCTGCCTTAATCAATATCGATAGCCCACAAAATTTATTACCTTCTCTCCATGTCTCATTGACTCTTGTGGTGCTCAATGCATTATGGTCAGTAAAATATAAAATCCGTACACTCACTTATTGTTTATGGGCTACCGCCATTTGTGTATCCGTATTGGTGTTAAAACGCCACTTGTTTATTGATGTTGTCACTGGAGCAGTAACAGCTTGTGCTGCGTTGTTGGTTGTCTACGCCACAAAATACCGCTTAGAGAGAAAACGTTCATGAATGAATTAACCTTTCCCATTATTTTTATGTTAGTGGTCGTTATTGCTGAAGGCTTGGTGATCGCCAAAACACAAAAGGGCACAGTAAGTTGGCAAGAACTGGTATTCAACCTGAACTCTGGTCATATTATGTTGTGGTTATTTAGAGGGTTAGAGATTTTTTGCTATGGGTTTGTGGTCACTCACTACTCCTTCAATCTCGTTGAAAATTGGCCAACGGTGTTAGTCTGGATTTTTACGATTTTAGCGTGGGACTTCGGTTTCTACTGGCTACATCGTTTGCACCATACCTACCGTGTATTATGGGCAGTGCATGTTGTGCACCATCAAGGGGAACATTACAACCTGTCATTGGGGGTTAGAAACTCTTGGTATTCATCGCTCACATCAATACCTTTCTTTATGTTATTGGCATTAATGGGGATCCCGCTAGACATTTTTCTGACGGTGTCCATTTTGCACTATACCATCCAGTTTTTTAACCACAGCGCCCTGATCCCGCGTTTAGGTTGGCTAGAGAAATTTATGGTGACTCCGCAGCACCACCGTGTGCATCATGTGAAAGAAGGGCATTATTCCAACCGTAATTTTGCAGGTAGCTTTATTTTTTGGGATAAGCTGTTTGGTACATTTGCTAAGTTACCTGAAACTGAACATCACTTTGGTATCAAAGGAGCTCCAGCCTCGGAAAATCCATTTATTGATAGTAATTTACCTTTTTGGCGTATCGTTAAACGCAGCAGTAAACCCGCGCAAAAGCCCGCGCCGCTATTTCGCGTGAACCAAATGGCTTTGGTGATAGGTACGATACTCTTATTTACTCTAGTTATCGGTTACGTCTACCTTTACGGATATGGTTACCAAGGCACCACACAGCAACAAATGATTTTATTTGTACTTTTGGCTCTGGGTACCGTCGCGCTTTCAGGGATTTCTGATGGGCGAAAATCTGGGCTAATAAGCTGGTTTTTTATCGCCTGCTTATTACTGATTTGCGTGGTATTTATTTGGCAATGGACAACACCATTTTGGATCCTTTTCACCAGTGCATTGTGGCTGCACAGCTTCTTGATGCTCATTGGCGTTGGCCGAAAACCTGTCGCGGTGGCAAATGTCACTTAAGCCACTTAGACCACTGGGTTACCAGCACCGTCACGATCAAGATTTCCAGAAAGCCTTGAATAAGGCGGCGAAACAGTATTTACATGATAACGCCGACCACCGCTTTGCTGACGGGCGTTTTTATGCCAAAAGTGCAGCATTGATACTGTGCTGTTTAGGTAGCTATTTTGCAGCGTTGTCTATCAATGCATCGTGGGCTTTTTTTGTTTTTTACCCCTGCTTTATCTGCTTCGCTTTATTATTAGCAATTAATTTAGTGCATGATGCCTCGCACAATGCGATTTTTAAGCACGCCAAAGCCAATTATTGGCTCAACTTTTGGGTGACGCTTCCCCTTGGCTTAGACCCCGAATGTTGGCGTGTGCGGCATATTATTTTTCATCATGCTCACACCAATATTCGCCATTACGATTTGGATATTGAAGAGAATTTTGTCTTACGGCAAACCCCTTACCAACGCTGGTATCCGTTTATGCGAGCCCAACATGTGTATTGGCCATTAATTGCAGCAATGACATTCCCTGCTCTCATTTGGTTCTTTGATTGGAAGGATCGGTTTCATTTTACCCATGTAGCCCCCTATATGCGTCATCAAGGACGGCAAGGTATTTTGGCGTTTATCATGGCGAAGCTGCTACACCTAGTCATCGCTATCCTGATCCCTGCGATGGTTTTGCAAGATATTAGCCTCAGCACACTGTTTTTGACCTACATTCTCAGCCAAATGTTTGCATCATTAATATTTGTTGTGCTGATACTTGGCACCCATTGGGCAAAAGCCACTTTTTATACCTCACCCAAAGAAGGCAATATGCCCCATGGTTTTTATACTCACACCTTTTCAACCACCTATGACTGGCAAACAACTCCCCGCTGGCTAACCTATTGGCTTGGTGGGTTAAACCTCCATCTAACTCACCACTTATTCCCTAACTGGAATCACCGCCATTACCCTGCCCTTGCAGAAATAATTAAGCAAACGGCGCAGCAATTTTCGATGGACTATCACTGTATTAGTGCTAAACAGTTGTTTATATATCAACAACAGTTCTTAAAAGAGATGGGATCAGGCAAACAAGCGGATAAACACTGAGTTTTGATGATGTAAAACTCAGTGCGTTGTCACACCCCATTTACCTATCAATAATAATGTTTTGGTTCACGACGTTTTGCTCGCTATTTCCTACCATTTTGGCAAATTTATCCAGTGGGTCGGTACGAAACGCATATAAGCGTTTTAAGGCAAATGGGTTATCTCCCAGCTTCACTTTTCCTTGGATAGTCGTAACCGCAAGATGTAATCCGGCTTCTTTCGCTGCTTCCATCGCCGATGCGTTATAACCACCATACGGGTAGGCTAAATAACGTTGTTCCGGCTCGAAGCGGCTCAAGATCCTCATAGAACGTTTAAAATCCAGCATGATAGTGTGTTCTTTGCGACTAAACAGGATCGGGGAGTTATGATTATCTAAACGATGTAAAAAGTGTGTATGCGACTGAATATTAAACACATCTTGACTGTTTTTAATTTCTTGTTTACTCATAAATTGCAAAGAGTCTGCCGACCACTTTTGCGGTTGTGTTTTAATCCGTGAAGAAATCACAAATAGCGTCGCTTGTTGCTGATTACGCCTTAAAATGGGCAGCGCATAACGGTAAACCGATTTCAAACCATCATCAAAAGTAAGTACTACGGCTTTCCCCGGCAGGTTGGCTGTTTTATTTAAATAATCTTCCACATCTTCGAGAGACAAGGTTTGGTAACCTGCATCTTTCAGGTAATTCATTTGCTCGCTAAATGCCTCAACCGATGTTGTGGTTGAGGTATGGCGAAAGTTTTTATTTTCGCTGTCTTGCAAAATATGGTGATACGTTAAGATAGGAATGCCTTTATCTAGCGCCACATCTTGCAAACGCACATACCCTAAACGATCCCCAAGACGGATGGTTAGCCATGCGGTTTTCTCACCGCTTTTATCTGTTTTAATCATTCGAGATAAAACCGGGTAGCGCAAATTATCCCATAAAGAGGCGATTTGTGGGCTATGACTATCTGTTGTGCGATAAACTGGCGTTTTTTGATGGGTGATTAAATAATCATAAATCGGGTTTTGTAAATCATTGAGCCTGTCAGCTTCTGGCACATAACGGGGCTTTTGATGAGCTAAAGATGTCGTTTTAACAAAAGCATAATCATGACCAAATTGCATCGCACAATAGTCCCCTGCGGGGGAATAAGCATAAAAACCGTGATCTGCATTTAGCTCAGCGACAGCACGCATTTTACCGGCAATGGGGGAAAAAATAATCTCATTCTCTTTGGTTTGCACTAGTTTAGGCGGGATTTCCGCAAGCTTCCAATCATCGGTATTGTTTATCTCAGCCGCCAACGAAAGAGAAATTGAATTTATAAATAATACGCAAAGCAGTAAGAAAAATCGTTTACACATTTATCATCCATCATTCGCTGAGTTATACCGCGGTTATTCTAAACTGAGTCAATAACTAACCCTATACCCTGATAAAAATTTTTATTTTTAATTAAATCAAAAGATAAGGTATATCGCTATACACTCCGCAATTTTCCCTTCTTAGATGACATATTTCAAGGTAAGTTGTTATACCAATTCCAATGTTTATTTATGAGTTATCATACAAAATAAAGAGATCTTGCTCATATTTATCATTAAAAAACGACGCATCGGCACAATCTGTAAATCATTTGACAGTTAATTCCAATTCTCGCTGTTAGATTGACCTTCAAGCACTTTTCAACACCTGGGAATAGCAATGAAAATAAAAGAAATTAGCACCTTTATCATGCACGTACCGGTCACTAATGACCTAATTGGTGACTCAACCCATAGCATTACCCATTGGGGAATGCCGGGTGTGATGATTAAAACAGAATGTGGTTTAGTCGGTTATGGCCACACAGGAACACACGCCGACATTACAACAGACCGCTTAATTACCACCATCATTGAAGATGTGTTTGGGCCAATGCTTCTTGGAGAAGATCCAACTGAAGTGCGTTATTTACACCGTAAACTCACTCGCAGCTCAACCAACATTTGGGTGGGACGCGGTGGTTTAATGCAAATGGCTATCTCAGCCATTGATATCGCCCTGTGGGATTTAAAAGCCAAAGCAGCTCAACAGCCCCTGTGGCAACTATTTGGCGGCTCCAAACACAATAAAGTGAATGCATATAATACTGACTGCGGTTGGTTAGTGCGCAGCCAAGACGATCTGGTTGATGATTGTAAAAAAATGATCTTCGAAGAAGGCTTTAAAGCTATCAAAATGAAGATCGGTAAACCCGACCCACGTGAAGATTTACAACGTATCGAAGCTGTTCGCAACGCAATCGGCGACGATATTGACTTAATGGTCGATGCTAATGGTAAATGGGATATCAGCATCGCTAAACAATATGGTCACCGTTTAAATGATTTCAATATCAAATGGTTTGAAGAACCATTGTGGCACGATGACGTGGCGAGCCATAAGCAATTAGCCGCTTATATGGATACGCCAATCGCTTTAGGTGAATTACTGTATCACAATGATTCATTTAAAGAATTTGTACTAGCTGGTGCCGTTGACTATTTACAACCGGATGCAACGCGTTGTGGTGGTTTAACCGCAGTTTGGGAGATTGCCGACTTAGGTATGGCATTTAACCTGCCAGTCACTCCGCACCATGGCGATATGATGCAGGCACAATTGCATCTTGTTATGGCGCACCCTGCCTGTTCATTATTGGAGTTTATTCCATGGACACTGGATTGCTTTGTTGACCCAGTGGAAGTGGTTGACGGTGTGTACAGCACCCCAACCGCACCGGGAGCAGGGACAACGTTAAAACCTGAAGCATTAGCGAAATTTAACGTGAAATAATAAAACATCCCTTTCCCGATATTTTAATTATTTACAGCACGGGAAAGGGAAATATAACAAGAATTATTCATTTTAAATTACTTATTTACACCCTAAATAATTCATGGTGCAGTTAGACGACAAATGAATGAGACGCTAGGAGCCGACATCCGTAGGTGACTAGTCCGAATGAGTGCAGTCAACAACACTGCAACTTGAAGAATGACGAGTATTTTAGCTCTATACTCTACTCTGCTGGTTATTCAGCGGTGGGCTAAACACGTAATAAAAATGAATAGATAACATCATTACCTTATAAAAAATACTGGGGTGAACCATGTCCACCAATATTGATCACTTATCATCAGCGACCAGCAAAGCGATACGAAAAATAATACCGATGGTGGTATTAATGTTTATATTGGCTTACTTAGATCGCTCGAATATTGGCTTTGCTAAACAAGAATTCCAACTAACAACAGGGTTAAGCGACGCAGCTTATGCATTTGGCGCAGGGATTTTCTTTATCGGTTACGCTTTATTTGAAGTACCAAGTAATATCTTATTATACCGCATTGGCGCGCGAGTTTGGCTCTCGCGGATCATGATAACTTGGGGGTTAATCTCCGCAGCGATGATGTTCGCCCATGATGAAACCACCTTTATTGTGTTACGTTTCTTACTGGGTGTGAGTGAAGCGGGCTTCTTCCCTGGGGTTATTTTATATTTAACCTTCTGGTTCCCGCAAAATATCCGTGCACGTGTTACTGGCTACTTCCTGTTTGGTGCACCACTGGCGTTTATTATTGGCGGTCCATTATCAGGATCATTATTGGCCTTAGAAGGCTCGTTTTTTGCTTTCGGGTTGTACGGCTGGCAGTTAATGTTTGTTGTGGAAGGTCTATTAGCTTCCATCGTCGGGGTATGGGTATTCTTCTACCTTGATGATCGCCCAGAAAAAGCGAAATGGCTGACAGAGGATGAAAAGAAGGCCCTGACAGCGAAACTCGCCTTAGAAGAGGACGCGAAAAAAGGCCACAGCCCAAAAGGTGCGCTGAGAGCCCTGTTAGATATGCGTGTTCTATACCTCTGTTTGATTTGGTTCACCGTTCAAGTGTGTGGATACGGCATCTATTTCTTCTTACCAACACAAATCGGAACATTATTAGGCAGTAAAGTCGGTGTATTAGTCGGCTTTGTAACGGCAATTCCACCTCTGTGTGCGGCTATCGCTGTTTACTATGTACCACGTATTTCTGAGCGTTTAAAAGAGCGCCGTAAAGTGGCAGCGATCACCTTTATGCTCGGGGCTGCGGGGATTGCGGTATCCGGCTTGTTCGACAGTATTCCCGTCATTGCTATCATCGCACTGTGTGTGGCAGCGGCAGGTCACTTAGCGATGCAACCGTTATATTGGAGCTTTCCATCCGCTTACTTAGGCGGAACCGCTGCGGCATCGGGAATTGCCTTAATTAACTCCGTGGGTAACTTAGGCGGTTTTGTGGCACCAAATTTAAGAGTCTGGGCAGAAACCACCTTTGAATCCGCACGAGCTGGCTTATATTTTATTGCCTTAGTTGCCTTTATCGGTGGTCTGTTAATCCTTACCTTAAGAAGACTTGGCATCGAAAAGAAATTTGAAGATTAAAATCAGTTGATGTGAAACCTTCCCGAGTCATATGTGGTGGCTCGGGATTTTCTATTTTTAGCTCAAAGGCATTGAATTACCTGTTGCTGTTGTTCATGATTGAACATAACCCCACCCAATGTCATGATAAGGTCCACGACTCGTGCAGGGAGCATTCAAATGAACATTGCTGTACAAAACAGTCAGTCAGTTATGACGCATGACGATATACTAGACGTTTTACAAACCAATAGTTGGTTCAGTAACTTACCTAAGTATTTAATTACCGCCTTGCTGGAATGCGCCACACTGCGTTTTTATCATGATAGTGAAATGGTCCATTACCAAGGTGATCCCGCCCGTGGATTGTACGCAGTCATTCAAGGCTCGGTAAAAGTCAGTTCTATCTCCACCGATGGACGTGAATGCGTATTTCGCTACCTTTCTCCAGGTAACTGGTTTGGTGAAATTGCCATGTTGGATAAATCCGCACGCACTCACGATGCGAAAGCCATTAGCCCTACAATTCTGCTGACAATTTCCCCGAAAGATCTCTCACTGATCTTGGAAAAATACCCCGTTTTCTACCAATTTTTAAATATTTTGCTCTGTAAAGTGATCCGTAATGCGTTCACCATTATTAATGATAGTGCCCTACTTTCTGTTTCGGCAAGGCTTGCAAAACGCCTTTTAAGTTTAGCGCAAGGATATGGAGAACCCCATGAAAAAGGTATCCAACTGAGCTTATATCTCACTCAAGATGACCTTGCGACCATCATTAATACCACTCGCCAAACCATTAATAAGCGCTTGGTGGCATGGGAAAAATTGGGCTGGATTGATGCAAAATATGGGAAGATTGTCTTAGTCAACCTTCCCGCATTAAAGCAGATTTCAGAAGATGATGAAGATTAGCTAGTCGTTTTGGTCAACGGGTGGGCTATCTGCAAAAAAATAGCGATCCATGGTGAATTCAAAATCATCACTCGTGGCGTTAAACAACATCTTTTTGGTGTTTTCCAAATGTTGCCACATCGCTTGTCTTGCACCTTTTGGGTCACGGCGGGCTAAGGCCTGTAAGATTTGGTCGTGCTCATCACACCAACTTTCAATAGAACGGTTATCAATATGTTCATGGAGCTTTAACCAGTATGGGTTGCGCAACCGCTGGCTCCACATCTGTTCAACAATCACCACCATCGCGCTGTTATGCGTCGAAGCCGCAATTTGCATATGAAATGCCAGATCCCACGCCGAGTCACGAAACCTATCTTCTTTACGTGCATTCTTTTGGATCTCAAGCAATTTTAAAATATCTTCTTTGGTAGCTTGGGTCGCGGCAAACTCAGCAATATGGCTCTCAATCAACTGCCTTGCTTGTAATAGTTCAAATGGGCCACAGCGGCTAAACTCTAACCCACCTTCGGTATTCACTGAGTTGTTAGACCGATTGCTAATTACATGTATACCAGACCCCTTTCGCACATCCACATAACCTTCGACTTCTAACATGATAATGGCTTCGCGGATCACGGTACGACTGACATTCATTTCATCCGCTAATAGCCTTTCAGCGGGTAACTTAGTGCCAACTGGGTACTCATCATTTTCAATGCGTTCTTTCACCAGTGCAGCCACTTGCTGGTACAAGCGCGGTTCGCTCTCAGATGAGCTCATGATTTTCTCCTTTTGCAGCATAACCTAACTTGGCAACCCTTTATTGAGCTCCAGTATAGCGAAATTCCCCAAGGATGGGGAAGCGAGAATAGGGCAGAAAATTATTCCACCTTAAATTGGTATAACATCTTTTAAAGTTATAAACCATGCCGTATAATGCATGAAAATTAGGCAATAAAATTAACGCTCATCACCCTCTTGATCTTTTCAGTCTGATGTACTGCTCAGGGAGCAAACATGCAAAAAGAAATTATTAAAATACACGCAAATGACAATGTCGCTGTGACATTAATTGACAGGCTTGCTGGAGATACCTTCACCATTGAAGACAAAACGATCACATTAACGCAAGATGTAGGTCGTGGTCATAAGATTGCCTTAACAACAATAGAAGAGGGCAAAAATGTCATAAAATATGGTGCCCCTATAGGGCATGCAACTACAGAGATCCGCGTTGGGGAACATGTACACACCCACAATACTGCAACTAACCTCAATGCGTTAAACGATTACCAATATCACCCCGAGCACAGTACCGTTACCAGCACAGTTGCAGATCCTGACGTTCAACTCTATCGCCGCGCTAATGGTGAAGTGGGCATTCGTAATGAAATCTGGGTGATCCCAACCGTAGGGTGCGTCAACGCCCTTGCCCGCAAAATGATCGAACGCTTCGAAAAACAAAATAGCAATGCAGATGATATTGACGGCGTGTATTTATACAACCACACATTAGGCTGCTCTCAATTAGGGGATGATCACTTAACCACCCGCACAATTTTGCAAGATATGGTGAAACACCCAAATGCAGGGGGGGTGTTAGTGATTGGATTAGGCTGTGAAAACAACCAAGTTGCCGCCTTTAAAGAGACCCTTGGTGAATTTGACCCAGAGCGGGTTAAATTTATGGTATGCCAACAATTGGAAGATGAAATTGAAGCTGGTGTTGAGCACCTAAATGCACTTTATCAAATCGTTAGGCAAGATAAACGTGTCGCAGGTAAGCTCAGTGAGGTTAAATTTGGTCTCGAATGCGGCGGCTCCGATGGACTATCGGGGATCACCGCCAACCCATTGTTAGGTTGTTTTTCTGACTTTTTAGTGAGTCATAATGGGACGACCGTGTTAACAGAAGTGCCAGAAATGTTTGGCGCAGAACATATTTTAATGAACCACTGCCATGATGAAAAAACCTTCCAAAAAACGGTCAAAATGATCAATGATTTCAAACAGTATTTTATCGCTCATGATCAACCTATTTACGAAAACCCATCACCCGGTAATAAAGCCGGTGGTATTTCAACCCTTGAAGAAAAATCCCTTGGTTGTACACAAAAAGCTGGCACCAGCCAAGTGATGGATGTATTGAAATACGGTGAACGCCTGACAACGCCTGGCTTTAACTTATTAAGTGCGCCGGGTAACGATGCCATTGCCACCAGTGCGTTAGCTGCCGCTGGTTGCCATATGGTGTTATTCACCACGGGTCGCGGCACACCTTATGGCGGTTTTGTCCCAACCTTAAAAATAGCCACTAACAATGAATTAGCCGCCAAAAAGCCCCACTGGATTGATTTTAATGCAGGTGCATTACTAACTGGCAAATCCATGAAGCAACTGCTGGATGATTTTATTCAGCATGTGGTGAAAATCGTCAATGGCGAACAAACCAAAAATGAAATCAATGATTTTCGTGAATTAGCCATTTTCAAAATGGGCGTTACCCTTTAATATCAATCATCTCCCTATTGTTTTACTACTATAGAACAATAGGGTTCCTCTAACGACCTCGCCAAATGTTTGACGTTTTACTTGATAGCCATAATAGCTGATTATTCAGCGTGAGAGGCTATCGAAAAAATGCACCAGAACAACCATGTTTTTGATTATTGATATTTATTGATTGATGCCCAAAAGGCGTTTTATGCTTAAAAGGGTCAATGTGATGGACGATATTTCAAGCTTAATAGAAAATGATATTAACGATAACACAGTCCCTAGTAAGGGGATCAAAAAATTAAAGCTTATTTATTTAGAGTAATATTCCACAAATAATTTAAATAAAAAGTGATTGATTTAAATTATCAACGTTAGTTTTTTATTAAAAAATAAAAATAGCCACATAGTATTTCTCTTTGTAGCTATTTTAATTAAAAAAAAGCAACAATGATTTAATGGCTAAAATCATTATCCAATATTTTTATATTAAATTTTTTACGCTTAAAAATTAAATATCACTAATTTATTTCTGACCATAATAAGCATTTTTACCGTGCTTACGTAAATAATGCTTATCTAACAGCACTTGCTGCATAGCACCCACCGTAGGCTGTAATTGGCGCGTAAATAAATTCATATAGGCAATCTCCTCTAAGACAACTGCATTGTGTACCGCATTGTCAGGGCTGGTTCCCCATGCAAAAGGGCCGTGGCTATTGACTAATACCGCAGGCACATCTTTTGCTGTAATGCCTTTTTCTTTAAAGGTTTCAATGATGACGTTGCCCGTTTCCCTTTCATAATCACCCGCAATTTCACTTTCCGTCATTAGACGCGTACAGGGAATTTCGCCATAAAAATAATCAGCGTGTGTGGTACCTAATGCGCTTAGTGGTTGCCCTGCTTGCGCCCAAATGGTTGCATGGCGCGAATGGGTGTGCACGATACCACCAATTTCGGGAAATGCTTTGTACAGGACTAGGTGAGTATCCGTGTCAGATGATGGTCGGTATTTCCCTTCAACCACTTTACCTGAATCTAATGAAACAACGACCATGTCTTCTGCTTGCATGGTTTCATAATCCACACCAGATGGCTTAATCACCATCAATCCAGCTTCACGGTCAATACCGCTGACGTTTCCCCATGTGAATGTCACTAAGTTATGTTTCGGCAAAGCGAGGTTCGCTTCAAAGACTTGTTGTTTGAGTTTTTCTAACATAATGATCCCCTAGCTATAAAATTTGTTTAAATATCAACAACAAAAATTTATTCTCTGGGTGTGTTTTGTGTGTTGATAACCTATCTTTACCCATTAAGGTAAACAGATTTTGCTGATTTAAAAAGCAGGCACATTTACAAACTCGCAACAAATCAGACTAACTCAGTCATAGTCGGTCATAAATAAACATAATTAGTCAATTTTAAGCTGTGAAAAAATGACTGAATTAGACCAAGCATTTTTGTTACTCAGGCAAATCATCAAAAAATAACGCAAATAACATGATGCGCATCACGCAAAAATGTAATGCTTATATTTTTATTTCAAATATAGTCATCAAAGATCACTTTAAAATGCTTTGTATTTTTCAAAAAAGGATTACTTGAATCTAGTCACGACAAAAAAAAAGCAACACTGGCAGAATAAATATCGTGGAAAGAATAGGAGCTAAAAATGTTACAAGCCGAACGCCATAAACTAATTTGTTCCCATGTTGCACAAAAAGGTTCGGCATTAGTGCGTGAATTGGCTCAGTTATGTCTGGTTTCCCAAGAAACTATCCGTCGTGATTTAACCGTCTTAGCACGGGAAAATCGGATCATTCGTAGCTTCGGCGGTGCTGTGGCCATTGACCAAGAAGAAATGCCGATGGTCAATGTGATGCCCTCTTCGGTCAAACTCAGTCAAATGGTCGATGGGGCAGAATCTTTTCGTAAAAGAACCGAAGAGCACCCAGATGCAAAAATGAAAATTTCCAAAGCTGCGTTGAAATTTATCCAGCCCGGCGACTGTATTATGTTAGATAACAGCAGTACTTGCTGGTTTCTGGCAAGGCAAATTCCAGACATCGATATTACGGTAGTGACGAATTCCGTCAAAATTATCCAAGCCTTAGCATGCCGTGACCGAGTGCGTGTTATTGGCATTGGGGGAGAATATTCAGAGCGCCACGATGACTTTCATGGTCCGATTGCTGAAAGCATTATTCGCAGTTTTCAAATTAAAACCCTATTTTTATCATGCCAAGGTTTTAATATTGAAAATGGTATTCGTGATGGTAGCGAAATAAACTCAAAACTAAAAAATATTATGCTGCAAGTTTCAGAGAATACCGTTTTGCTCGCCGATAATAGTAAACTCGGGAAATATGCATTTAGTCAAGTTTGTACATTCGATGATATTAACGTATTAATTACCAACAAACTTGATGATACACGTTTTCAAAAACAATTCCCGAATTTAAATATTATTGAATGTGATAAGTAATTTATAAAAAATAAAAATCCGTAACCGTGATGTAAGTAAAAAATAATCGTTTTTAATTTATCCTATTAATTTTCTGTATTAAATAAGTGCAGGGATATTGTTTACCTACAATTCCTTAGCAATTAATTATGCTTTAAATAATTCGAGGTGCAACTAGGCAACAACGCTGCAGCTTGAAGTATGACGAACTTTTACTCTAAATAATTCGAGGTGCAGCTAGGCGACAAGTGAATGAGTCACTAGGAGCTTACATAAGTAAGTGACTAGTGCGAGTGAACGCAGTCAACAACGCTGCAGCTTGAAGTATGACGAACTTTTACTCTAAATAATTCGAGGTGCAGCTAGGCGACAAGTGAATGAGTCACTAGGCGCTTACATAAGTCAGTGACTAGTGCGAGTGAACGCAGTCAACAACGCTGCAGCTTGAAGTATGACGAACTTTTACTCTAAATAATTCGAGGTGCAGCTAGGCGACAAGTGAATGAGTCACTAGGAGCTTACATAAGTAAGTGACTAGTGCGAGTGAACGCAGTCAACAACGCTGCAGCTTGAAGTATGACGAGTAATTCTACACTAAGGAATACCACTATGAATACTAAGAAACTAGTTTTACCTTGTTTAATGAGCGTTGCATTGTTGTCAAATGTTGCAATGGCTGAATCTCAAAAAGCGCAAAAACCATTTACTATGGGCGTTGTGGTGAAAGTCGGTGGTATTCCTTGGTTTAACGTGATGGAGCAAGGAATTACAGAAGAAGGGAAAAAACTTGGTGTGAATGCATTCCAAGTTGGCCCAACAACCGCTGATCCTGCGGAACAAGTTCGTGCAATCGAAGATTTAATCGCGAAAAAAGTGGATGTGATCGGTGTCGTTCCTAACGATGCTAAAGTCCTTGAACCTGTATTAAAACGCGCTCAAGAAGCCGGTATTAAAGTAATTACTCACGAATCGCCAAACCAAACTAACGCAGACTGGGACTTTGAATTACTTGATACTCAAAGTATGGGGGCTAACCATATGAAAGATATGGCGGCCTGTATGGGTGAAGAAGGCAAGTATGCCATGTTTGTGGGCAGTTTAACCGTTCCTCTAGTGAATGAGTGGGCAGATGCCGCTATCGCTTACCAAAAAGCTAACTACCCGAAAATGCAAATGGTTGATGACCGATTTGGTGTTGCGGAATCTGTTGATGATTCTATGCGTACCGCCAATGACTTGTTGTCTAAACATAAAGACCTAAAAGGCATCATGTCCTTCGGTTCACAAGGACCGATTGGAGCGGGTCGTGCTATCGATAAACGCCGCAAAAATGACGAAACGTGCGTATTCGGTACCTTTACGCCAGGTCAAGGCATCAAATTACTGGAAAAAGGCGCTATTGACGGCGGTTATATTTCCAATCCAAAAGTGGCAGGGCAAGTTTTCGTCCAAGTCGCAACCGCAATGATGAACGGGGAAGAGATCAAAGACGGCATTTCAATCGGTGATATGGGCGAAATTAAAGTCAGCGGTAACACAATTTTAAGCGATAACCCCGTTAACTTAAATATTGAAAATACCAAAAAATTGGTCGACGTCGGCCTGTAATAACCTTCTGTAAAATACCTTATAAAACAAAAAATAAGATGTAATCCAGCTTGATATTTTCTGTTTTCAAACTGTTCGAGTTGTCATTAATAACACGGCAACTCGAACATTGAAGAACAAGCCAACACCAATTTATTTGCAGTAGGAATTGTACTTATGACAGCCACCTCAAAAGCTGACAAATCCGATCCACTCATTACCTTGCGCGACCTATCCAAAAGCTTTGGTGGTCACCGCGCGTTACGCAATATCGATTTGACGCTCAACAAAGGTGAAGTGCACTGTTTAGCAGGCACCAATGGGTGTGGGAAAAGCACATTAATCAAAACCATCAGCGGTGTCTATACCCCTGATGATGGTAGTAAAATCGAAATTGACGGCAAAAGCTATCACCGTTTAACACCCGATAAAGCCCGCGAATTGGGCGTACAGGTTATCTATCAAGATTTGTCCTTATTTCCAAACTTAACTGTTGCGGAAAATATCGCTTTTGAACTGAATCTCAAAGGCTATTTTGGTTGGTTTCGTCAACAGCAGCTGCGTAAAAAAGCATTAGAGATCCTAAACGAGTTGGCTTTCACCATTAATCCAGACACCCCCGTCCAGTTTCTCCCTATCGCGCAGCGCCAACAAGTGGCCATTTGCCGTGCTTTAGTGGCAGATGCACGCCTCGTCATTATGGATGAACCAACCGCTTCATTAACTCGAACAGAAGTCAATCAGCTATTATCAACGGTTAATTACCTAAAAGATAAAGGTATTACCGTTGTATTTGTTAGCCACCGTTTGGAAGAAGTTAAAGAGATTTCTGACCGCATCACCGTGATCCGTGATGGTCAAAAAATTGGCACGTGGCCAGCAGAGGGGCTCACCACACGTAAAATTACTGAACTCATGACGGGTTTAGACATTGTCCATACACGCAAACCGCCCAATAATGCAGAAGAGCGCCGCTCAGTATTAGAGCTGAAAAATTTCAGCCGTGCGGGGCAATATAGTGATATTTCCCTAAACTTAAAACGTGGTGAAGTACTGGGTCTATGTGGGTTACTAGGCTCCGGTCGTACTGAACTTGCCTTATCACTGTTTGGGATCACCCACCCAGATAGTGGCGAAATGAAGATTGAAGGCAAGCCAGTTAAGCTAAAAAACAATACCGACGCCATTAAACACGGCATTGGCTATGTTTCTGAAGATCGCCTAACGTTAGGGGCTATTTTGCAGCAATCCATTGCAGACAATATGGTGATTTCGATTCTAGAAAGCCTTAAAACGCCACTGCATTTAATCGATGAAAAACAGTGCCAAGAAATTGTGCAAAAGTGGATTGCCGACTTAGATATCAAAGTGACTGATCCCAATAACCCCCTCTCGACTTTATCAGGGGGTAATCAACAAAAAGTGGTGTTGGCAAAGTGGATTTTGACGCGTCCTAAAGTGTTGATTTTAGACTCCCCCACAGTTGGGGTCGATATTGGTGCAAAAGACAGTATTTATAAGCTTATCCATCGTTTATCCGGAGTGGGTATTTCCATTTTGTTGATTACCGATGAAGCCTCCGAAGCATATTACAACTGCGACCGAATTTTACATATGAAACAAGGCACTATCGTCAAAGAAATTGTGACGGATTCCATCCATGAGCAGCAATTGGAGGAAATCATCAATGGTTAATTGGCAAAAACTACGCCCCCAATCTGTCGAAGGTTGGTTAATCTGGGTCATCCTGATAATGGTGGTTTTCTTCACCACCATGAGCCCACAATTTCTGACACTCCAAAACTTACTCGACCTCAGTGAAAGCTATGCGGTAACCGGTATCTTTGCTTTAGGGTTATTTGTCGTGTTGGTCACTGGTGGGATTGATATTTCCTTTGCCGCAGTGGCTTCTGTTGTGCAATACGTGATTGCCACATGGCTACTGCAAGGCTTTATTGCCAGCCCTGCATTAAGTATCACACTGGCAATTATCATCGGGATCACTTTCGGCTTAATCAACGCTATTTTAATTTACTCTCTCAATGTGGTTTCGATCATTATTACCATCAGTATGCAATCACTGCTATTTGGTATGTTGATGTGGCTAACCAACGGGCACAGCATTTACGACCTGCCTGATTGGTGGATCGATCCTGTGACCATCTTACCGTTTGAAGTAGACGGGGAGTATTACCAAATTGGTCTGCCACTGGTTGTCATGTTAGGAATTGCTTGTTTAACGTGGATTTTGATGAATAAAACCCACATTGGTCGCCAACTGTACGCGGTTGGAGGTAGCCAAGAATCGGCATCTCGTATCGGTATCCGAGTATGGGTTATCTACCTGTTTGCGTACGGTTACCTTGGTGCAATGGCCGCCATTGGCGGCATGTTGCAAACCTACCGTATGAGTGAAGTGGTACCCAGCGCCCTCGTTGGTGGTGAGCTAGATGTCCTCGCTGCGGCAGTATTAGGGGGTGCAAGCTTATCCGGCGGGCGCGGAACGGTAATCGGCACGCTGATGGGGGTATTCCTGATCGGTATTTTGAAAAACGGACTTAATCTGATTGGTGTCTCAAACTACTTCGTCAATATCGTCATCGGTATGGTTATTCTTATTGCGATTTGTATTACCCACTACAAGAAACGCAAAGAGACGGACGTAGGTTTTGTTTAACAGGAATATCACCATGAAAAAACAAGCTTTTTTTAAAATTGATGGCTCTGTTATCGGACTGCTTTCAATCTTTGTACTGGCTATCGCAGCCTTTAGTATCGCCATGCCAGGGCATTTTTTCACTCAAAACACCTTTTTGAGTATTACCTTTCAACTCCCTGAATTGGGCTTACTGACGTTTGCCATGTTTGTGCCCATGTTAAGTGGCGGATTGAATCTAGCAATTATTAGCACCGCCAACTTAACTGGATTATTTATGGCGTGGGTATTTATTAATTACCTACCCGTCGATGCCGGCACAGGCACGCAGATTATGTGGCTTGCTATTGCTTTAGTTGGCGCGACCGTGATCGCCGTGATTATCGGTAGTTTAACAGGACTAATGATTTCCCATATTGGTGCGCACCCTATCCTCGTGACCTTAGGGACAATGACTATCATCAGCGGTATTGGGGTGTATTTGACCAAAGGCGCGGCGCTCAGTGGCATGCCACCAATTGTGCGCGCTATCGGCTCTGATACTGTTTTGGGTGTGCCGATTGCTATGATTATCTTTATTGTCACCGCCGTTTTATTGGCACTGTTCTTAGGCTGCACTCGCTTAGGTAGGAACATTTACATGAGCGGCAGCAATATCAACGCAACCTGGTTTAGTGGCATTCGAACTGACCGTGTCATGATCGCCATTTATACCCTTTCTAGCCTGCTGTGTGTACTGGCAGGGCTGATTATGATGGCACGCTTTAACTCTGCGCGCATGGGCTACGGTGACTCTTATCTATTACTGACCATCCTTGCCATCGTATTAGGCGGAACTAACCCATTTGGGGGAGTTGGTAAGGTGAGCCGAGTCTTCTGTGCACTCTTGGTTTTGCAGGTGATTGCAACGGGCTTAAGCCTACTCGGTATTAGCCTGCACTTTAACCTTGCGGTTTGGGGTATCACCTTAATTTTGGCATTAGCGTTCAAATTCTTCAAAGAAAAGTGGAGCGCCAAACGTGCTATGACCCGTAATCAAAAATGTAATAAAGCATCGCCACAAAGTTAAATTTTTCAGGGAGATTATTATGCGCAAGCATCCGATTGGGATATATGAAAAAGCCTTACCGAAAAACAGCAGTTGGTTAGAAAAGTTAGCTATCGCCAAAGCCGCAGGGTTCGATTTTGTTGAAATGTCAGTGGATGAAACTGACGAACGCCTTGCTCGATTAGACTGGAGCCAAGCAGAGCGCTTAGAACTGGTTAAAGCCATGCAAGACACGGGAGTTCGCATTCCAAGTATGTGTTTATCCGGTCATCGCCGCTTTCCATTTGGTAGCCATGACGAAGGGACACGTTTAATGGCATATACCTTAATGGAAAAAGCTATCAAACTCGCTCAAGACCTTGGTATCCGCACTATCCAGTTGGCTGGCTACGATGTGTACTATGAAGAACAAGATCCCCAAACCATTGCAAACTTCGAAAAAGGCATGCAATGGGTCAGTGAAATCGCCGCAGCATCTCAAGTGATGTGCGCAGTGGAGATCATGGATACACCATTTATGAACTCTATTAGCAAATGGCAAGCCCTGTCTGACAAAATTCGTTCTCCATGGTTCAACGTTTATCCTGATGTCGGTAACCTAACAGCTTGGGGTAATGATGTGGAGCAGGAGTTTACCAAAGGTATTGAGCGTGTTGCGGCTATTCATTTGAAAGATACTTACGCCGTCACCGAGACCTGTAAGGGCCAGTTCCGTGATGTGCCATTTGGTGAAGGTTGTGTCGATTTCGTGAATTTATTCAAGCTGTTAAAACGTCTCAATTACCGTGGCACTTTCCTGATTGAAATGTGGACGGAAAAAGCCGATGAGCCACTAATGGAAATTATTAAGGCGCGTCAGTGGATGGAAGACAAAATGCAGCAAGCGGGTTGGAACAACGCGTAAAGGAGCCCAACATGAGCACATTTTTTATGGGTGTTGACCTCGGCGGAACGGTAATTAAAGCGGGGATCTACACACCTGAAGGCCAAGAAATTACCGTTGCTGAACACCCGTTTCCTACCGAAAGCCCTGAAGCGGGTTTCAGCGAACGAAATATGGATGAATTGTGGCAAGCCACTTGCCATGTTATCCGTGATGCCATTAAAAATAGCCGCTTAAATGCTTCTCAAATTTCAGGGGTCAGCTTTTCTTCACATGGAAAAGGCCTCTACTTACTGGATAAAAAAGGGAAACCAGTTCGAAAAGGGATTGTGTCGTCGGACTCACGTGCCCAAGCGATTGTTGACGAATGGCAGCAAAATGGCACCGCAGACCAAGCTTACCCGCTGAGTTTACAGCAGCTTTGGGCGTCTCACCCAGTGGCGTTACTGCGATGGTTAAAAGACTACGAGCCCGATAGCTACCGAGATACAGGCCATGTTCTTATGGTACACGACTATATTCGTTATCGACTCACGAACCAAATTGCCTGTGAAGAAACCAATATTTCTGGCAGCCAACTGTATAACCAAACACACTCAAATTATGATCCTAAACTCTGCCAACTGTTTGGCATTGATGAGGTAAATGACAAACTTGCACCTGTTATCAATTCCGCCGAGCTTGCAGGCACAGTCACACAGCAAGCCGCTTCAGAGTCAGGTCTTGTAGAGGGTACGCCCGTGTTTGGCGGTTTTTTTGATGTCGTTGGCGCTGCATTAGCGTCTGGTGTCAGTCAAAAAGACAAACTGAGTGCAGTTGCGGGGACATGGACTATTTCCACCCGAGTGTTTGATGAAATTGTTCCCTCAGACTACCCGTATGTTTGGAGTAAATACTGTATTCCAGGCAGCTATTTTGTCCATGAAGGTAGCCCAACATCAGCCAGTAATTTAGCTTGGTTTACCCGCCATTTCTTCAACCAGCGGCTGCAAGATTATCACGTACTCAACCATTGCGTGGCCGAAGGGGCAACTCGGAAGAACGATATTTTGTTCTTCCCATGGTTGTATGGTTCAAACTACCACAGTCACTTGCATGGTGGGTTATTGGGGTTAAGTTCACACCACACTGATGCGGATATTGTTTATGCGATTTATCAGGGGATCGTGTTCTCGCACCTATTGCACCAAGACCGCATAGTTGCCCTTGATAATACCACTGAGTCCATCCGTTTTACGGGGGGACCAACACAATCGCCACTGTGGATGCAAATGTTCTGTGATGCAAGTAACTTGCCGCTAGATGTTGTGAACGTGCAGCAATCCGGTTGCCAAGCCGCTGCACTGTGTGCCGCAGTAGGAACTGGCTATTATTCAGGGTTTGATGCGGCGATTGCTGCGAGCACCCCCAAAATCACCACTTACCAACCAAACGCGTCAGGTCACCAGCAATTGCGTGATAAGTTTGCGCGTTTTAAAGCGGTTGCGGATGCATTAGCCAGTCATTAAATACACAAAAACACTAAAGGCAGCGCTTGTATTAAGCCCTGCCTTTTTTGTTCAATTAATCAGCCACAACCTTTGTGTTAACCGTTGCAGGAGAAAGTACGGTATCTTGCGGCAAGCTATCGTACTTCACAAACTCATCTCTTGGGAAAACGAACACATCAATATTTTTCTCTGGTGTAATTTTATCTGCCACAATCGTTTTTTCTGGGGCAGTTAAGTTAGTCTCAACCCCTAACCAAGAAGCAAAGTAGTCAAATAAATTCCATTCACTCAGGATTTCATCACGGAACTCACGCTGTGTATCATCCGAATTTATCACCACTAATGGAATTTGATACGCCCCTTTGACCAATTGGCCGTGGCGTAGATACAAGTTCCCCGTTTTAATGAAGCCTTTATATTCTGCCTCCAAAGCCGCAACGTGTTGCTTATTCGCTTTCACTAAACCTTGCCCATGGTCAGCAAAATACAAGATGGAAAATGGGTTTTCGTCATTTTTATTATTTTCTTGCAAAATGTTATACACATCACCAATAAAATCATCACTGAGTTTTATCCCTGAGACATAACAATTCACCAGACTGCCCCATCCTGTATCAAACTGTTCAGGGTTGATATTGTAGTTCTCTTTGATAAGCCCACATGCACCTTTTGGCCAACCATCATGATGCGGTCCCCACATATGAATAAAAATGACTTTTTCTTTATCTGACGGGTTATTTAGCGCTGCTTTAAATGCGGGGAGCATTTTAAAATCATTGGTCAGCTTATTCACGTTATCGTCAACGACAAATTTTTCTTGGACAAATAGGTTATCAAACCCAGCTTTACTGTCTCTTACCGGTAAGAAATAGTCAGCTTTTAAAAAATAGTTAGTAAACCCTATCTCATCATCACCAAAACTACCATTGTTCCCGATATAGTAAGTTTCGTAGCCTGCTTTATTTGCTAAATCGACAATCGAATTATTATTGTAATAAGGTTTTTCATGGTGCTCTGTAATCGTATTTAAATCATTCTTCGCTAAAGCACGAGTTAATGTGGGCACCGTATTGGATGCTGCACTGATAAAATTATTAAAAAAACGCCCATTCACTGAAGATAAAAATGGCGTGTTTTCCAGTGGGTAACCATAAACATTCATGTAATTTTTATTGGTACTTTCGCCAATAATCACCACTTTAATTTTATATTTAGGATCATTTTTTTTGGTGATCTGAATATCGCTAGGTGTTTCCACGCCATAACATAAGTCTGCATTGGTTTTTGCACCTTGAATTAATTCTGGAGTACACGCTTTCTTATACACACCCATGCTTTCACTGGCATTCCCTTGGGACAACGAAACGCTGGCTAACAAAAATGCACTATAAAGTGCGGTCATTTTAATTACTTTCATGTTCAGAACCTCATCTTCATAACTTATTATTTTTTTAAGTTGCGGTGGTGTAGTCAGGGTAGAGCTTGTGAAACCAGCCAATGAATGAACTAAAATTTCATTTAAACATTAATATACTGAAATAATATTTCATTAAAAGATCCTAAATAAGAAATTGGGATACAGATAGCAATAATAAAATATGCGAATTCACCCCATTATCTCGTATCTGGCTATAGCACTTTATTTGCAAAAACAAAAAAATACATTTAAAAACATAAGGTTATAAAAATCTATTTTCATCAGATAAAACATAAAGAACGTTACATTCTTTGCATAATGAATTGTGATAGGGATCGGCTATTAGGTTTTTGCCTGAGTTTGATTAGTGATATGGCTCTGATTTTCATTTTTTGTCACTTAATAGTATCAAATTTGATACTACGATGCTTTTTTAGTCTATTTGCTCACCAGCACTTGCTAACAAAGCATAAAAAAGTATCATATTTGATACTTTTATCTTATATGTATACTTATTGGACTAATAAACAACATCAAACTACTAAATAGTATCAAAAATGATACTTTTCATATTTAGAGCCATCGTATAGTATATAAAATATCCAGTAAAACGATGGAAATCCCAAAAATGAATCTTGATGAAATCGTATCCGCTGTGAAAAACCTTTCTGATGAAGAAAAGTCATCTTTATCTTATGTTTTAACTGACTCTTTTCCCTTGCCTATACAACAAAATGAGTACGTTTATCTTGCTTCCTTACAAAAGAAAGAGTTACGTCAGTTGATCATTCAAGAGCTAAAAAAACAAGGGATAACTTATGAAGAAATGGCGATGCAAATTGGTGTTTCTATTGCCACATTTAAGCGGATCATCTCAGACCCGTTAATGGCTAAAGCGATTAACCTTCATCGGTTACTGAATGAATTAGGGCTCAAAATATGTCTCGAAAAGTAGAGGTTTGGCTTTATGATGCCCCCGTTGGCATTTTGAGTGAAGAAGTCGCAGGGTTTTGCTTTACATATTACCCAAATTACCATGGACAACCTGTATCTCTTAGCATGAAAGTCAGGGCAGAACCCTATTGGAGCAAAGAATTGCACCCGTTTTTTAAAGGGTTAGCTCCTGAAGGCTGGCTGCGAAAGCGTTATTCTGAAATTCAAAAAATAGACGATAGTGATTTATTCGGCATGCTAATACAAAATAGTAATGACTTGCTTGGCGCTATTATATTTAAGAGGATTATGCATGAATAAAGAACATTGCCTCATCAATCTAACGCCTTTAAAAGCATCAGAACACAGTTTCGGCTATTCTCAAATAGGGATTAAGCAGCTATTTGGTAATAAGAACATTAACCTCGAATTACCTTTTACTCGCCATCAATTTATTCAAGAACAGCCTCAACACCAAAAAGGCATGAGTATTTCAGGCTACCAACCTAAACTCTCCTTACGAATAGAGAAAGGTGAATTTCAAGTAGTGAGTGATAAAGGGATGTATATCCTCAAACCCTCTCCGGAAGCCTATCCCTATCTTGCAGAAAATGAACATGCAACCATGAGAGTGATGCAACGGTTAGGATTTGCGGTTCCCCCCTTCGGCCTTATCTACTTTAAACGAACAGAACATATTGCAGACGAACTTGCTTTCATTGTTAAACGTTATGACCGTCTTGAGCCCAATGGCGAAAAAATACATCAAGAGCAACTCGATGGTGCGATGGAAATTGATGATAAATATGGCAATGTTGCAGGCAGAAAACGCGTCAGTTATGAAAGAGCAGCTAAGTTTTTAATTAAAGCAGTGAGTGATAGCCTAGCAAGTAAACGAGATATATTTTTACGTACTGTCTATGCTTATGTTCTAGGCAATAATGATTATCATCTGCGAAATATGGGTATTATACATCCTTATAATGGAAAACCACGCTTAGCCCCTATTTATGATTTTATTAGTGTTGTCCCTTATGCTTCTGTGTTTAACGAATACTTAGCGCTACCATTGCTTGAAATAGAAGAAAACAACAACAATATTTCACCGGGTCTCGATTCTGTATATGGCGAATATATTGGCGCTGATTTTATTCTTTTCGCACAAGGTATGGGACTAAATAGCAAGTTAGCTAAAAAGCTCCTCTTAGATGTCATCAAAAGCCATCCTATTATTATCGAGACTTATACCGCTAGCCATATGCAAGCTGAAGATAGGGAGAAAATATTACGTTATGTTGCCCGCAGAATGACATTGCTTAATATTACCGAGCTCTAGATAAATGCTTATTATTCTAATCTCATTATTCTTTGCTATTCCTTTTTCTTAACCACTCAGGTCTATCTCAATCACGGATTATTGGTAAAGGTGACTCCTTCTCTGGGTAAGGACTCCCTTCTCCATTTCATTTATTACATGATGAATTGTGATAGGGATCGGCTATTAGGTATTTGCCTGAGTCTGATTAGTGATATGGCTCTGATTTTCATCTTTTGTCACTAGCAAGCATTATGGAACCGATTCCATAATGCTTTTATTCGCAATGACAAGGGGGAAATCCCCGTGAATAAACAGAGGAAAGTCATGAGCAAAGAGATTATTGTGGTCACCGCAGCCTACGGCACACAAACCGTAAAACAACTGGGTGGACAACTGTCCTTGTTAGACACCATCCAAGGAGCAAAAGCAGATGGCGTCGAGATCCGTCAAGAACTTTTGCTGCCTAATGATAACCTGATGGACATTGCTAACGGATTACAAGCAAGGCAGTTAAAAGCTGTCTATTCCGTCCCTGATACGCTATTTCAGCAACATGCTCCTATCGAACTCAATAAGTTAAAAGGCTATTTCGAACAAGCCAAGCAACTTAACGCCCGTTTTTTAAAACTATCACTCGGTGAGTTACCGGAACAGTATGACTTGTCTGAGGTGATTAACGTCATCAATCAATATACAACACAACTCGTAATAGAGAATGACCAAACCGAAGTAGGTGGTCATATTGCCCCATTGGAACGCTTTTTTAATGATGTGACGACACAAAACATGCCAATTAAAATGGCTTTCGACATGGCCAACTGGTACTGGCACCGTGAAGATCCCCTCAAAGCAGCCCATATTTTTACCCAGCAAGTCGCTTATATTCACGTTAAGGCCTGCCTGTTGCGTGCTGGTAAACGTGTTGCGGTTGCCCTTGATGACAGTGATGGTTCATGGAAAGAGGTGCTGCATGTTTTACCTAATAATGTGCCACGTGGTATTGAGTTTCCGTTAGAAGGCACTGACCTACGAGCGGTAACCGAACACTATGTTTCTCTGTTAAAAGCGATTTAACTCATGAAAAATCAATTAGATGTTATAACTCTCGGCGAAGCCATGATGATGTTTGTGGCAACCAAAACGGGTGAACTCCATGAGGTTGAAAGCTTTGTCCGCCGCGCCGCAGGGGCGGAACTGAATGTGGCGATAGGACTTTCCCGTATCGGCTTAAAAAGCGGTTGGATAAGCCGCCTTGGCAATGACTCTTTTGGCCGTTTTATCCAAGATACGCTAAATAAAGAACATGTTGATAATCAGTGCGTTAAGTTTGATGATAATTATCCAACAGGCTTTCAGCTCAAATCTAAAGTCGAAAATGGAACCGATCCCAAAGTGGAGTACTTTCGCAAAGGTTCTGCCGCAAGCCATTTAGATCTTACTGATTTCAATGAGGATTATTTTTCTTCTGCTCGCCATTTGCATTTAAGTGGTGTCGCGGCGGCCCTTTCTGCCACCAGTTATCAATTATCGCTACATGCGGCAAAGTGGATGCGTAAAGCGGGAAAAACGCTCTCTTTTGATCCCAATTTGCGCCCATCGTTATGGCGTAGTGAAGATGAAATGATCACTCAGTTAAATCAACTTGCCTTTCATGCGAATTGGGTCTTACCGGGCTTGAAAGAAGGCAAAATTCTCACGGGTTTTGCACAACCCGAAGCCATTGCCGATTTTTACCTTGCTCAAGGAGTGCAAACCGTTGTGATTAAAACAGGTGAACAAGGGGCTTACTACAAAACATCAAATAATCAACAGGGTGTTGTGCCCGCTTGTGTAGTGAAAAATGTGGTCGATACCGTCGGTGCTGGCGATGGCTTTGCCGTTGGGGTGATCAGTGCACTCCTCGAAGGCTTACCTTTACCTCAAGCCATCGAACGAGGAAACTTTGTGGGGGCAAGAGCCATTCAAGTGATTGGCGACAGTGAAGGCTTGCCAACAAGAGCACAGTTACAGCAAGAAATGATGGCATTTTCTCCCTCAACTATCGCAGATACTGCATGCTAAGAAGGAATCAATTATGACAACCAGAGCTCCTGCAATATCACGCTGGTGGCGCATTATGCCCATCGTGTTTATCACCTATAGCCTTGCCTACCTCGACCGGGCTAACTACAGTTTTGCCGCCGCCGCAGGGATCAACGCCGATTTAGGGATCACCAAGGGAATGTCTTCTCTGCTTGGTTCCTTGTTTTTCTTGGGATATTTTTTCTTCCAAATCCCAGGCGCTATCTATGCAGAAAAACGTAGCGTCCGCAAACTGATTTTTGCCTGTATTTTTTTATGGGGTTTATTTGCTAGCTTGACAGGTATGGTCAGTAATATTCCTATGCTAGTGATTATCCGCTTCAGTTTAGGTGTGGTCGAAGCCGCGGTAATGCCCGCTATGCTTATTTACATCAGCAATTGGTTCACTCAATCGGAACGTTCACGTGCCAATACCTTTTTAATTTTAGGTAACCCCGTAACGGTATTATGGATGTCAGTGTTATCGGGTTACTTGATCCAAGCTTTCGGCTGGCGTGAAATGTTTATTATTGAAGGGGTTCCTGCGATTTTATGGGCATTCTTCTGGTGGAAAACTGCGCGTGATAAACCGAGCCAAGTCAATTGGTTAAGCCAGCAAGAAAAAACCGACCTAGAAAAAATTCTCACTGATGAACAGAAAAATATCAAACCTGTGCGTAATTACCGTGAGGCGTTCAAATCACGTAACGTTGTGCTGCTATGCGCACAGTATTTCTGCTGGAGCATCGGGGTGTATGGCTTTGTATTGTGGTTGCCATCCATTATTCGTGGTGCCTCGAATTTAGGAATGGTGGCTACAGGTTGGCTTTCCGCGGTGCCTTATCTTGCCGCCACACTGGCAATGATCTTAGTATCATGGGCTTCAGACCGTATGCATAACCGTAAATTATTTGTTTGGCCAATGCTCTTAATCGGTGCTGTTTGCTTCTTGGGCTCTTACTTGTTAGGCAATTCGAATTTCTGGTTATCCTATACATTACTGGTGATTGCAGGGGCTGCTATGTATGCCCCTTATGGCCCCTTCTTTGCGATTATCCCTGAGATGTTACCAAAGAACGTGGCTGGGGGTGCAATGGCGTTGATCAACAGCATGGGAGCCTTAGGATCATTCTTTGGCTCGTGGTTTGTCGGTTACCTCAATGGTGCCACAGGCAGCCCAAGTGCTTCCTATATGTTTATGGGACTGGCATTATTAGCCTCTGTGTTCTTTACGCTAATTGTGAAACCCAACCAAGGATCGAGTGGTGGTTCTGCCATCGTCAAACACGCTTAATAAGGGGCGACCATGAAGAAGAATGTCATTTTGTATAAAAAAATCCCCGATACGCAACTTGCACGCTTACAACAGCAATTTAATGTCACTGCTTTTGATGATATTACTGAGGAAAACTTGGCGAGTTTCCATCAAGCGTTAAGTACCGCAGAGGGAATTATTGGCGCAAGTTACCCAATTACCGCCAAAGAGCTCGCTCTTGCACCACAATTAAAGGTGGCCTCGACGATTTCCGTCGGCGTTGATCAGTTTGATATTGATACCATGAACGCGCGAAAAATTGCGTTGATGCACACCCCCAATGTGCTCACCGAAACCACCGCAGATACCATTTTCACCTTAGTACTTTGCAGTGCCCGTCGCATTATCGAAATGGCGGAAATGGTGAAAAATGGTCGATGGACGAAAAGTATTGGTGAAAGCGATTACGGCAGCAACGTCAATGGTAAAACTATCGGTATTTTAGGTATGGGTCGCATTGGCTATGCCGTTGCAAAGCGAGCAAATGCAGGTTTTGGCATGCCCGTTCTCTACTATAGCAACCATGCACACAGCGAGGCAGAAACACGGCTTAATGCTCGCCGCTGTGATTTAGATACGCTACTGAAGGAATCTGATTTTGTTTGTGTGGTAGTCCCATTGCTGCCATCCACTGAAAAATTGATCGGTAAAGCCGAGCTCGCGAAAATGAAACCGAGTGCATTTTTAATCAATGGTTCTCGTGGGAAAATTATCGATGAGGCGGCGCTGATTAGCGCACTCGAAAATGGCACAATACGCGGTGCGGGCTTAGATGTATTTGAAGTGGAGCCACTGCCAACGGATTCTAAACTACTCAGATTACCGAACGTCGTTGCCCTGCCACACATTGGCTCCGCCACCCATGAGACACGCTATGCAATGGTGGAATGTGCAGTGGATAACTTAATTGCCGCGCTAAACGGCGATCTTAGCGAGAACTGCGCTAATTTAAGCGCGATGCAACTACAGGCGCGTTAACCTGCGACACGCCTTATTGCTCACACAAAGAGAGAGAACCCTTATTCTCTCTCTTTGCTTAAATGACAGCTACAATGTGGTGGAATTTCTCACCACCAATTCTCCGTGAAATAAGTACTGTGTTGGTGCTTTTTCGGGGTTTTCCAGCTTCTCTAATAAACATTCAACGGCTTTATGTCCCATTTCAGCGGTAGGCTGTGAAACAGAGGTGATCCCTTGCCCTGCAAAAGCGGCCCATTCGAGATTATCAAAACTGAGAAAGCCAATATCGGCTCCCCAGCGTAACCCTTGCTGATGCATCACATAAGCTAACTGCAAAGTTAACACACCATTGGCTGCAACAATGGCTTTGCGCATACCACGGTGAGATGTACAAAAATCAGCAACAATGGTATTTAATCGCTCAGGGTCCGGTAAAGTAACTTGGTGGAACTCGCCTTTTATCTGCCCTTGTTTATTGAGCAACCGCGAAAAGGTTTGCAGGCGTTCTTTGCGGGCACTGTTATATTCAATGGGTTCAGTCACAAAACAAATAGCTTCAAAGCCTTGCTCTATCAAATGGTTAAATGCCATTTCAGCGGATGCGGGATTATCTAAGCCCACCATATCACACGGAAAACCATCGATTTTTCTATCCAATAAGACGAAAGGAAGCGTGGTTTGTTTCAGCACTTCAATAAATTGTGTATTCACTCCCGCTGAATTAATAATTAACCCATCAACTCGATAGCCTTTTAATAACTGAATAAATTGGCATTCCAATTCAATGCTATTGTTTGCATTACACACCACCGTCATAAAGCCTTGCTTAATAGACTCTGACTCAACCCCTTTAAGCACTTCAACCGAAAAGGGGTTCCCAATATCCGCAATAATCAACCCTATCAACCCCGTTCGGCCGTGTTTTAAACTGCGAGCCATTTGATTCGGGCGATAATTCAGCGCTTGAATAGCGGCTTCAATACGTTGACGCATGTTATCGGACAGCAAATGGAATTCACCGTTTAAATAACGAGAGATACTGGTTTTCCCAGCCTGCGCTTTGGCAGCTACATCTTTAATTGTTGCCACTTTTTTATTTTTAGGTGCCATCGCTAGCGTTTTTTCCATATATTGAAAACAAAGGCGAATGCATCATCTTACTCGAATTAACGACAATTTACTCGCATATTCATCTAACTTGCTGTTTTAGCCACTGAATAAAAATATCCGCTTTGGGGTTACGCCGCTCATTTAACATCGCAAAATAGTGGCGCTGTTGGCACTTGAGCGCAACGTCCCCAAAGGGCATGACAAGCTCTTGGCGCTTAATCCGTTTTTCAACCAACTGCTTACGCCCCATTGCAACACCAGCATGGTTCATTGCTGCCACTATCGCCAAGTCTGAGCGATCAAAACAGAGGTTCCGTCGGTGTGGAAATAACGATAACTGGTAGTGTTCACTCCACGCTTTCCATTCATCATAGTCGGAGTTACTGCTCCAAGCCTGCCGATCATGTAGCAAAGTGCAATTTTTAAGTTGATGAAGATTGTTTATGAGATCATGTTGCTTGGCATATTGGGGGCTGCAAACAGGCACGATGGACTCTGGCATTAAATCTTCGCAATACAAGTTAGGTCGCGTAATATCATCATAATAAATTGCGACATCAATACCATAACCCCGAAAATTGACATCGTCGTTCCCTGTTAATAAATTGAGCTGAATTGACGGATATTGGTTAGTAAAATCAGCAATTTTAGGGATAAGCCAACACTGGGCAATGGAAGGCCGTGAATACACCGTCAATTCCCCTGAAATTTCTTGGTTTTTAATATCCAGAATTTCTTGGTTGATATCATCCAAATTTTTACGCAGCGCCCAATAGATACGTTCACCATCCGCAGTTAATTCAATACGTCGATGAAAACGTTCAAACAATTTAAAACCTAACTCCTCTTCGAGGGTATTGATTCGGTGGCTTACTGCGCTCGGGGTTAACGCGAGCTCCTGTGATGCGAGGGCGAAGGAACAATGGCGAGCCGCTGCTTCAAAGGTGTGTAAGCGAGATAGCTGGTAGCTCGACAGCCGTTTATGCCATTGAATAAAGCCAGATTGCTCAAATGAATTAAGATTAAGTGCCATCGCTCCCCCTCAACAAGTTCCGTATCTCTCCAGAATAATGCGTTTAACATGAATTGATATGATGCTAATCGTCAAAATGTCATTTTTTATGACCAATATCACGCCATTGAGTTAATTGAGCTCATCTAACCTCTCACTTTCATCGTTTGTCACCCCTGCATATTTATTATCCAATAGCGGTACAACAACAAAATAATTAGGGGTAGGATATGGACTCTACAATGTGGATGCTCGGTACGCTGGTTATTAGTATCTTGCTGATCATCATTTCAATTATTAAATTTAAGTTTCACCCTTTTTTAGCCCTTTTACTCGCCAGCTTTTTTGTCGGTATCGCCATGAAAATGAACCCGTTAGAAATGGTTAATGCCATTGAAAATGGGATTGGTGGTACGCTTGGTTTCCTTGCCGCCATTATCGGTCTGGGAACCATCCTCGGAAAAATGATGGAAATTTCCGGGGCAGCGGAACGCATCGGTGTCACCTTACAAAAAAGTCGCTGGTTAACCCCCGATGTCACCATGGTGTTGATCGGTTTAATCTGCGGTATCACACTATTTGTTGAAGTCGGCGTCGTGTTATTGATCCCACTGGCTTTTTCCATTGCTAAAAGAACCAAGACCTCATTATTAAAACTTGCGATCCCACTGTGTACTGCGTTGATGGCTGTGCACTGCATTGTGCCACCGCACCCTGCGGCACTGTTTGTTACCAATGAATTAGGTGCTGATATTGGTACTGTAATTGTCGCTGGGCTTGCTGTCGGGCTAGTCGCTTCATTAGTGGGTGGACCACTGTTCCTTAAATTCTTAGGAGAACGATTACCCTTTAAAACTGTGCCTGAGGCGTTCTCTGACTTAGAAGTGCGTGAAGAAAAAGATTTACCTTCTTTAGGGGCTACGTTATTGACGGTTTTACTGCCGATTATTCTCATGTTGATCAAAACGACGGCTGATTTAAACATGAGTAAAGACAATCAGCTATATGCCTTCTTACAGTTTATCGGCAACCCAATTACGGCCATGTTTATTGCCGCGTTTGTCGCTTATTATATGTTAGGTATTCGTCGTAATATGGGGATGAGCGTATTACTCAGTAAAACCGAAGAAAGCTTCAGTTCAATTGCCAATATTTTACTGATTATTGGTGCTGGTGGCGCATTTAACGGTATTTTAAAAGGCAGTGGACTCAGTGACTCTCTGGCACTAGTGCTTTCAGGTATCGATATGCACCCAATTTTACTGGCCTGGTTAGTCGCCATTATTTTGCACGCAGCCGTCGGCTCTGCGACGGTTGCCATGATGGGTGCAACCGCCATTGTTGCCCCCTTGATGCCAATGTACCCTCACATCAGTCCAGAAATTATGACCTTAGCCATCGGCTCAGGTGCGATTGGTTGTACTATCGTCACTGACTCCCTGTTCTGGCTGGTTAAACAATATTGTAATGCCACCTTGGCTGAAACATTTCGTTTTTACAGTGTCGCCACCCTTATTGCTTCCCTTGTTGCGCTGGCAGGCACCTTTGCACTTTCATTTGTGATTTAAAAGAGAGTAATTATGACTCAGATAAACGTGAATAAGTTAATTGCTGACTACCCTTTAGTTCAGGACTTAATCAATTTAAAACACGTAGTATGGTTTAACCCTAAGGTCACGACTACAGAAGCGGGTTTACCTTATGTGGGACTCACTCTTGCCGATGTGCAAGATGCCGAAGCACGTTTAAACCGTTTTGCGCCGTATTTGATGAAAGCGTTCCCAGAAACGCAAATCACTCAAGGGATTATCGAGTCGGATGTCGTGGCAATAGCCAAGATGCAGGCCGCTCTCGAAGCTCGTTACCAAACGCCAATCACCGGGAAAATATTATTAAAAAAAGATAGTCACTTGCCCATTTCAGGCTCAATCAAAGCGCGAGGAGGAATTTATGAGGTGCTCACTCACGCCGAAAAATTAGCGTTAGAAGCTGGGCTATTATCCATTGATGATAATTATGAGGTCTTATTTTCTGATAAATTCCGCCAATTCTTCAGCCAATACAGCATCGCGGTCGGTTCAACGGGTAACTTAGGGATGTCCATTGGAATTATGAGTGCCAAGTTAGGCTTTAGCGTAAGCGTGCATATGTCGGCGGATGCAAGGCAGTGGAAGAAAGACAAACTGCGTTCACACGGTGTTAATGTCGTTGAATATGAACAAGATTATAGTATTGCCGTGGAACAAGGTCGTAAAGAAGCGGAACAAGACCCAAATTGTTTCTTTATTGACGATGAGAACTCCACCACCCTATTTTTAGGTTATGCTGTGGCAGGGCTGCGTTTAAAAAAACAATTTGCAGAACAAGGTATTACCGTCGATAACCACCATCCATTATTTGTCTATCTGCCTTGTGGTGTGGGGGGTGGCCCTGGTGGTGTTGCTTTTGGACTAAAGCTGGCGTTTGGTGATGCTGTACACTGCCTATTTGCAGAGCCAACACACTCACCATGTATGCTTTTGGGCGTCCATACGGGGCTACATGATGGTATTTCTGTACAAGAAATTGGTATTGATAATATCACCGCGGCAGACGGGCTTGCTGTTGGGCGTGCCTCTGGTTTTGTGGGGCGAGCAATGGAACGACTGATCGATGGCTATTACACCCTTGATGATCAGGAGATGTATAACCTATTAGGGTTACTCAATCAAACAGAGTCCATTAAATTAGAACCTTCCGCACTCGCGGGTATGACAGGTTGTATTCATGTCAGCCAAAATACGGACTATTTACAGTCTAACTCCCTAACACCAGAATCGATGACTAATGCCACTCACCTTGTGTGGGCAACGGGCGGCGGTATGGTGCCAGCAGACGAAATGGCAAAATATTTAGCACAGGCTAAGTTGAGTTAAGCCTTTTTTACCGACTTCATGCCCTTTTCTATTGATAAGAAAAGGGCATGAAACTTAACCAGAGGATTATGCTGGTTTTTTAATTCTAATTCCCACAGGAAATGACTATATCGCTAATCATTGACTTCAGCACAATGCATATCCACTAATAGAGTAAAATAGCTAAATAATATATTCCTTATTATTAGATGGCTATTTAGCCACCTGATTTATAGATGATTAATATCTTTGTGTTTTTATTACGATATATCTCATAACAATCTTATTAACCAATAAATTCATTAATGATATTTAATCAAATAGCTCAGTGATTAATATCACTCGGATCGTTAATCTATCTTACCTTCTGATATATCTAATTGTTTGCTTAAATAAACAACACATTAGTTATATTTATTTTTCATCGCAAAATAAATCATTTTAAAAACTTTAGATGATTACCCCTAGTAAATAATAGGTTTATCATTTTTAATGAAACGACAAAGATAAAGATAAATTAAAAATCATTATTTATCATATTATTATATTTAAAAATAAGCATAAAAAGTCGAGAATGCGCATTTCATGCATTAAAATTCAAAAGGTTAAACACTGTTGCTTAATTCACCACAAAAAGAACAAAATTAATACATCCATTTAATTGAGAAACAATTTTTGTATTATTTTTTATCCTATATGACTTAACCCATATTTAGCATTTTCTTCTGTCATTGGTTATTTTAGTTTTTTTACTCAACTAACCTAAAAAACACAACTTAAGCAAAATAATTAAGTTTACACCTGTACACTTTTAGTGACATCATTATTTCAAAATCATTAGTTTGCTAATATACAAATTATAGAAATCTTCGACAAACCCTTTACAGCACTGACTATTTCCATTTACGTTCACCTTCATTTCGTCGACCTTTATTAACAAATGCTACCACCACTTAACAATATAAAAATATATGATAAGATCATTATCTCAATTTGAAATTATTTACTATATAAAAAACAAGATTGTTATTGAGGTTATAGATGAAAATCTCGAGAAGAAAGCTATTATTAGGGGTTGGTGCTGCTGGTGTTTTAGCAGGGGGGGCGGCTGTCGTTCCGATGATCCGTCGTGAAGGCCGTTTCGAATCTACACCATCACGCGTACCCGCTGTCGCTGGCACTGAAGGCAAATTACCCGAGTCTGCGGATGCAGTTATTATCGGTGCCGGCCTTCAAGGGATCATGACAGCAATTAACCTTGCTGAAAAAGGCTTAAATGTTGTTATCTGTGAAAAAGGCGTTGTCGGCGGTGAGCAATCAGGTCGTGCATATAGCCAAATCATCAGCTATAAAACCTCACCAGCGATTTTCCCTTTACACCACTATGGGAAAATTCAATGGCTCGGTATGAACGAAAAAATCGGTGCTGACACTAGCTACCGTGTTCAAGGCCGCGTTGAAGTTCCGTCAAGCGAAGAAGATTTAGAAGTTGCAAGAGCGTGGATCAAATCTGCCTCTGAAAACCCAGGTTTCGATACCCCATTACGTACCCGTATGATTGAAGGTACTGAGCTGGCAAATCGTCTGGTTGGCGCTCAAACCCCATGGAAAATTGGTGGATTTGAAGAAGACTCCGGTAGTCTTGACCCAGAAACCGTCACCCCAACCATGGCAAACTACGCAAAATCAATTGGTATCCGTATCTATACCAACTGTGCAGTGCGCGGCCTTGAAACCGCAGGCGGTAAAATTTCTGATGTTGTGACTGAAAAAGGGGCTATCAAAACCTCTCGTGTCGTTCTGACTGGTGGTATTTGGTCGCGTCTGTTTATGGGTAACTTAGGTATTGACGTTCCAACACTGAACGTTTACCTGTCACAACAACGCATTTCAGGCGTTCCAGGTGCGCCGAAAGGTAACGTCCACTTACCTAATGGTATCCACTTCCGTGAACAAGCTGATGGTACCTATGCTGTTGCACCACGTATCTTTACCAGCTCTATTGTGAAAGATAGCTTCCTGTTAGGTCCAAGATTCCTACACGTATTAAGCGGCGGAGAATTACCATTAGAATTCTCTATCGGTAAGGATCTCTTTAACTCCTTCATGATGGCGACATCCTGGAACTTAGATGAGAAGACACCATTTGAAGAGTTCCGTACAGCGACCAATACGCCAAACAACGAACATTTAGATGGCGTTCTGGAAAGACTGAGAAAAGAGTTCCCTGTATTTAAAGAGTCTAAAGTGGTTGAACGTTGGGGTGGTACTGTTGCACCAACAGATGATGAAATTCCAATTATTTCAACCGTTGAGCAGTACCCAGGTTTAGTCATCAACACCGCGACAGGTTGGGGGATGACTGAAAGCCCTGCCTCTGGTCGTTTAACGGCTGAATTATTAATGGGTGAAACACCATTTATCGATCCAACACCGTATAAACTTTCTCGTTTTAATTAATAAACGAAAAAGGCGCGTTTTTTTACTGGGATCTATCAGTCAATGGAATTAGACTAAACTAAAATTTAGTTTTAGGTAAAACCGATAGATCCTCTTTACTTTGATAATGTTAAGGAGTTTACATGCGCTATAAAACTTTATTGCTTTCTCTGCCTTTGATTTTAGGTGTAGCAAGTGCGAATGCAGCTGAAGATGTTAAACGCGTTCCAGTGAAAGGATTCCCTATCTCTGAATCAGTAGAAATCAGCGCGGGCAACCTTATTTTCCTAAGCGGAAAAGTACCTTCTAAAATCTCTCCAGATGCAAAAGAAGGCGTTTTAGAGTCTTATGGTAATACCGAAGCACAAACTATCAACGTGTTAAAACAAATCCAAGCTAACCTTGAAGGCATGGGTTTGACCATGAACGACGTTGTTAAAATGCAAGTTTTCTTAGTTGGTGGTGAAGAAACTCAAGGCACTATGGACTTTGCTGGCTTTATGGCTGGTTACAACAAATTCTATGAGTCTGAAAAAATCACTAATCTGCCAGCTCGTTCAACTTTCCAAGTCGCAAAACTGGCAAACCCAGCTTGGAGAGTCGAAATTGAAGTCACAGCGGTTCGTCCTGCTGCGAAAAAATAAGTTATTCTGACGAAGAATACATAAATAATGGGGCATAGTGATATGCCTCGTTATTTTTAGCACCAACCATCCTCTGTTTACTGCAATATTCTCCAACCTTATTTCACAGTTTGTCACGACCGTTTCCTATATGCTATAGCCTTAAATACCTTAGCAAATAAACATGCTATGCTGCCATTATCTAAGCAGTCGCTAAAAATAAAAATATGACAACATCAAAGGCAAGATATGATTAAAGAGTCTCTCAAGATCCACGGGAAAAAACAGTTTGAAATCAAACAAAAGGTTTTATTTCCACGCAAATCTAAAGAGATCCGCTACCAAGTTGAAACGTTTTTCTTTTTACCTTCTTCACTGCAAGTCAACCCAGACCTTTACACCGCCTCAAACCTACAGCGTAGCCTAAAAAACTATATTAGGCTGCGCCCACCCACTGTAAAGCTATCATCATTACCTGCCGAAAATGGGGAGTTAGATGAGCTTAAGCAATGGTTAGAAAAATGTGACCTACTCAACCCCCCATCACTGGATGAATATGAGAATAAGCTTAAACGGTATGCATTAACCTTTAAGCGAACCGTGCGCCTGAATCTTAAAATGGTAAGCCAAAACCCACAGCGGCAAACCGTTGAATACCTGACAGGTCTCATGGCTGATATTGAAAAATGCTTAAATACATACAGAGCATTACTTCCACTTGCGACAAGCATAGAAGAAACCATCCACTCTAATGCATTTTGCTATTGTGATGAGTTTATGACTTACTACGCCATGAGCTATCTGCACGATTTGCTGGCCGATAAACAAATACCATTACGCGAAGAAATGCGCCATTTTTGGTATCAAGAGATTCGTTACTTAAAAAAACATTATCCCGACTGCTTTCCAAGTGATGAAGCCGATGCAGAGTTAGTCACTTACCGTCGCAACTTATTAAAAAAATATGTTAATCGCTATTTGTATCTGGATATCCGCCATAAAAGAGGGTTACCACTACTGCTTCACTCTATTTATGGTATCGCCGCTGCAATTTCGATGATTTTTGCCACCTTGATAGCATTTCTTTGGCAAGGTAAATACGGAGCCTTAAGTGCTAACCTCTTTTTAGCAATGGTCATTGGTTATATCTTCAAAGATAGGCTTAAAGAAATTGGTCGAGAGCAACTGTATCGCATTTTCCAAAAGTGGATCCCAGACCGCCAACTGCGCATTTATCGTGAGGGAGTTAAAGCACCAGTGGGCGTATGTAAAGAATCTTTTCGGTTTATCAGTGAAGGGATGCTATCCCCTGATATTCGTGAAATGCGCCAACAGTCCCACTGGGTTAATTTAGTTAACGTGCAGCGCATGGAGGATATTTTATATTACCGAAAAGATGTGTTACTGCATAATCGCCAAGCGGTATTTGAAAAGAACCAATCTTCGATAGCTGATATCACCCGCTTTAATATTTCTGATTTTTTAAAGTACATTGATATTAGTTATGAAGAACTCACCATGAATGACGACGAACCAGCAATTATTGGTGAAAAGGTCTACCATATTTACCTCTGCCGCCGCGTCACAATGGATAAACAAACCTACAATGAGCTAGCGCGATTAGTGGTTAATGCCGATGGGATCAAACGCTTGGAAGTGCTTCAATCGCTGGATTTACTCACCACCGACGAAGATATTGAGATTTTATCGCAGTAGCCCTTTGAATTGTCTAAATCATTCGAACTGTAGCAAGGCGGCAAATGAAGATATCTCGGGGAGCACACACAAGTATGTGACCCGAGTAGCTGAACGTAGCCAACACAGCTACAGCTCAAAGTATGACGAAAATGACGAAAATTTAGTAATACAATGCAATAAACTGATCATCCACCTGCTTAATTTCAACTGGTGTATCAAAAATATCTTCAATAATCTCCGATTTCATAATCTCTTCTGGTTTACCATGGTAAGACAGGCGACCGTTTCTTAATGCCACAATATAGTCTGAATACACGGATGCAAAATTAATATCGTGGATCACTAAGATAATGGTTTTGCCTAATTCATCTGCCGCACGACGCAACAGTTTCATCATAATAACGGCATGTTTCATATCGAGATTATTCAATGGTTCATCCAGCAGAACATATTCTGTATCTTGGCATAAAACCATTGCAACATAAGCACGCTGGCGCTGCCCACCCGAAAGTTCATCTAAATAGCGGTGACGTAAATCTGACAGATTTAAAAATGACAAGGACTCATCAATTTTTTGTTTATCTTCAAGGTTTAAACGGCCTTTAGTATACGGATAACGGCCAAAACCCACGAGCTCTTCCACCGTTAAGCGGCTCGCAAACTGATTTTCTTGGCGTAGCACGGATAGACACCTAGCCAGCTTGTCACTCGCCGTTGTCGAAACATCTAACTCATTGACCTTAACATGACCGCCTTCATCCGGCGTTAATAAGCGCCCTATAATCGACAATAAGGTAGATTTACCTGCACCGTTTGGGCCGATAATTGAGGTGATACCGCTATTTTTAATCGTTGTTGTGACGTTATCTAAGACTTTAGTATCCTGATAACTTTTCGATATCTGACTAATTTCAATCATGCTAAAACCTTCTTAACACCATATAAATAAAGAATATTCCACCGACAAACTCAATAACAACGGACAAGGTTCCCGCCATATTTAGGCCATATTCAAGGACAAGTTGCCCACCTATCAGCGCTATCACTCCCAACAAGAAAGAAACGGGTAGTAAATAACGGTGCTGGCTGCTACCACTGATAAAATAGGCCAAATTTGCCACCATCAGCCCTAAGAAGGTCAATGGCCCAACCAAAGCCGTTGAAACCGCCACTAAGATGGAGATCAGAAGTAAAATTACAGTAACTTGCTGGCGATAGTTAATACCGAGATTAATAGCATTCGCCTGTCCTAATGCCAAAACATCAAAGCAATAGCGCATCCGCCATAACAACACCCCAACAACCACAGTAATCAGCAGGGTAAAGAAAATAAGCTCTGGTGTGCCACGTGTAAATGTTGCAAACATACGGCTTTGTAAAATGGAAAACTCATTGGGATCCATTAAGCGCTGAAGTAGCGTTGCCACACTGCGAAATAGAGTGCCTAAAATAATACCCACCATCAATACAAGGTTGATATTCATTTTCACAGAGACAAATAACCAGCGATAAAGCAACACCGAAAACAGCACAAGCAAGGTCGATTCCAACAAGAATTTACCGATATTTAATAGCCATGAGGCGGGGAAACTGTCGGTATAAAAAATAAAAATGGTTTGCAGCAAAACAAACAGAGCTTCAAGCCCCATGATTGATGGTGTCAGTATTTTATTATTTGCGATAGTTTGGAACAGTACCGTCGACACCCCAGCAGCAAACGCGACAACGATCATCGTCAACACAATATAGCCACGATGTGGCAGAATATATGCAAGGTTATTACCGAGGTTAATGGTCATATACAGCACAATGGAAAGCAGCGATAAAGCTAGCAATATCCCTATTCTTTGCAAAGGCGTTAACCCCTTTTTCGGTTTTGCTAACGCAATTGCGGAATTAACTTTTTGCATAACGTTGTTGCTTCAACAGTAAATATAAAAAAATAACCGCGCCAACCACACCTAAAATCACACTTGCTGGTATTTCAAATGGATAGCGGATTAAACGCCCAATAATGTCGCACAATAACACTAAGCTACCACCCGCAATACATATCCATGGAATGGTTTTGCGTATGTTATCCCCCATCACTAAACTCACAAGATTTGGAATAATTAAGCCAAGGAAAGGTAAGGCCCCAACCACTACCACCACCACTCCGCTAACTAGGGCGATAATGGATAAGCCGACAGTCATGACTTTACGATAATTGAGCCCCACATTGATGGAAAACTCACGCCCCATGCCAGCGACAGTAAAGCTGTCTGCAATCCAACACGCGATTAGCGTCAGAATGCCCACCAGCCAAAGTAGTTCATAGCGACCTTGAATGATGCTCGAGAAGTCACCACTCATCCATGCCCCAAGGGATTGGAGTAAATCAAAATAATAGGCAGTGAAGATAGTTAATGCGCTAATGACGGCACCTAACATGATCCCAACTAATGGGACAATCAACGCGGACTTTAAAATCACTCGGCGTAATAACATCATAAACAGCATTGTGCCGATCAGGGCAAAGCCACTCGCAACGACCATTTTGGTCATAATACTTGCCGCAGGAAACAGGATCATTACGGTCAGTAAACCTAAGCTTGCAGACTGTGTGGTTCCAGCAAGAGAAGGCTCAACAAAGCGGTTTTGTGTGAGTAACTGCATGATAAGCCCTGCAACACTCATGGCACTACCCGCTAAAATTAAGGAGACAGTTCGGGGAATTCGGCTAATAAAAAAGATGTCTTGCATCTCTGGGTCGGTGAAAAGCGAAACGGGTGACACATCACCCGCTCCAACAAACAAGCTTAAAACCGCTAAAACCAATAAAGCGATAATTCCACAAAAAAGATAAAGCGTTTTCATGGGTTATTTTGCTTGGCTCTTCTCTAATGCAGTATTGATATCATCCATTAATTGAGAATAAGTTTGGATACCGCCTGCGATGTATACCGCTGTTGGGTCAAGGTAGGTAATTTGGCCTTTTTCCCACGCTGCTGTTTTTCTTACTAATGCGTTATCAAGGACTTCCGCTGCGGGTTGCGCATCTGCTTTACCAATCGCACTATCACGGTCAATGACAAACAGCCAGTCTGGGTTTAACTTCACGAGTAGCTCGGCATTAACGATATTACCGTGGCGCCCTGTATTTTCTTCAAATACATAAGCAGGTTCAAAACCTAACACATCAAAAATAAAGCCGAAGCGTGAACCTGGGCCATAAGCTGAAATCTTACCGCCACTCACTAAAATCACCATTGCTTTACCGGCTGTGGGTGCCTTGGTTTTGATACCATCAATTTTCGTGTTGAAATCAGCAATCAACTTTTTAGCTTCATCTTCTTTTCCAAATAACATACCTAGTTCATTAGTACGTTCAGTTAAGCTGCCAATGAAGTTTTTGTTATCAATATCTAAAGAAATGGTTGGCGCAACACCACTTAGCTTGTCATAGGCATCACGAGCACGGCTACCGCCTAAAATCAGATCGGGTTTTGCATTACTTAATGCTTCATAAGCGGGCTCAAACAGCGTCCCGCCATTAATATATTCTGAACCGCTATATTTGGTTAAAAACTCAGGGAAACGGACGTTGGTTTGTGGAACACCAGCCACTGGAGCACCTAATGCATCCATGATATCCAGCGTTTCCATATTCATCACAATCACTTTTTGCGGATGACGAGGAATTTCAGTCTTACCTTGAACGTGCTCAATCGTAATCGTTTGTTTCTCAGCAGGTTGGGTTGTTCCTGCCGTTTCTTTCGTGTCATCACAACCCGCCAAGACTAAAGCAGATAATAAGGCAAGGCCTGAAACTAATGATTTTGCAAACATCTCATTTCCTCCATCCATCTATAAAAGTACTGATGATAAAATCCCAACGTGTCAAAGAGGAGGGTATCTTACACGTTATTAAGCGCTAATGATATTAGTTTGCATTTGCATTTACTAAAAAGGTGTCAGACCGCACAAAATCCTCAATTTTAGAGATGGATGTCAACCAAGGTAACGATTTGCAATAGAAAATAGTAGAACGGAAATGATTAAAATTACGGATAGTCAATGCGTTCAGTATTAGGCAAAAAATAAATAGGCTGAGTCTTCGACTGTGTTTGCTTTCTGATAACTTTATGACAACGAGTAGCAGAAAACGTAATCCCAGCCTATTTATCATTAATACTGATTTAAACTTTCATCAATGGATGTCGTCTAATCGCCCATTTTCATTGAGCTGCGAACTGATATCTTCAAGGAACCAATCAATCGGTGTTCCCATCAAAAATGAAAGCTTAAACAGATGGAATAGGTCAATTTTGATCTTCCCTCTTTCATAACGAGAGATTTGTTGCTGGCTTACACCTAGCAGTTGAGCCAGTTGAAAGCCGGTATACCCCAGCTCTCTCCGTTTCTCTAAGATCCTTTGACCGACCATATAATGGATTTTTTCACTACCGTTTTCTGAATACATATTTTCACCATTTATTAAGGTACAGTTAGAATTAAGGTACAGTTAGAATAAGTGCCGCAGAACCATTGAATGGACCCGGCTTAACACGACCATTAGTTCCTAATGTCGCATAAAGTTTTACATTGTTTATACCATCCTTTGGAACGTATAATTTAAAACCATTCTCACTTGGTGTGTTATTGTCACCTAAAGTTAGATTTGCATATAAGCTACCATCACTTCGTAAGTTTTCTCGGCTACCCATCCCAGATTTCCCTGTTGCAATTACCATTACATCCATCGCTAAGTTACAAGTGACATTGATGGTGACATCGGCCTTTTTTCCAGCTAGTTCACCTTCACTAATTCGGCCGAAATTGATAATAGGAGTAGTGTTAACAATCTTACAAGCCCCTACAGGAGGTGGTGCTATTCCGCATAAAGACCCCCTTAGCATTTCCCCTTCGGAACCATTTTGACCTGTCGTCTTACCTTCAGTCGGTTGGAAAAATAACCCCACACACTCTTGAGTTGGTTCTAGTTGTTCGCCAAAATGCTTTGTTTCGCCAGGAAAAGGAATACGGTGGACTCTTGTAAAGGCTCGTTTAACATCATTCATTGTACTAAGCCTTGTCACCTCTACTGCTGGGTATGTTGATGCACCGGGTCTTCCACTTTTCGTGTGTTTATGGTTAATCGTGATATAGCATTTGTTTGGATATTTATATGGGCACTCATTTGGTGTCGTGGGAGGATAATCATCCCAACGTGCAATTTCAAAGTAATAGGTAGCGTTATCCGACGTTCCAGTAGATTTAGTTATATAAGAAAAAATTGCCGCTGATGCAGATGATGAAAACATGACTGCACAAAATAATACAGATAAGAACACTTTCATGTTAATTCACAGCCTCATTATTCATAATCGAGTTTAAATGTTGCTACTGCACTGTAAGGGCCGACTTTAATTGACTTATTTGCAATCGCGTCTGGTTCCCCCTTTAAATAAGCATAAAAACGTAATTGGTTAATCCCATCTTGTAAGGTGATCTTGGCACCTTTTTCTTCAATATTCAGTGGTGATTTATCTGCGTTTTGTAAACCAATCGCAAATCCTGAAGCCACACTACCCGCTGATAACGCTAAAAAACCAGGCAATGCCAAGCTTGGTGTTCCCGAAAACGTAACTTCTACTCTTTTTCCTAGGGTGGTATCACACTCTACTAATTTAATAACAAATTCTTTACTCTGTGTTTTTCCGTAGGAATAAAAGTTTTTTTCTGGTGTATCAAAAAATTCCATTTGAATATTTTCATCACCGGGTAAAATGATACAAGGCTCTTCTACGAGGTTACCAGTGATTCTTAAGTTATCAGGTACAGCTAACACGTTACTGGCATTAATAAGTAAAGCACCGGCGACCATATATTGAATTAACCTATTCATTATTGGTACTCCGCAAGCAATGTCCCGACTGCGCTAAATTGTTTTTCAGGCAATGTGGTTCCAGGTCTTTTTACTGGCACAACCTCTAAGACAGGAGGCTGACCATAGCTAATTTTTAGTGGTTTATTGATTTCGAAGCCAATGCCATTTTGTGTAATGCGCATACCAAGATCTTTAATTTTTGTTTCAAGTGCTGACTTATCAAAATCGGTTGAAATTCCTTTAATGGTCAACATTAAATCCCACCCTTTTAAGTTGTCATCGCACTTAAGTGCATAGTTAATGGTTTTCGTAAAATTAACACCATCAACCTTATGTAAACCAATATCTTTATATTCAATTACGTAGACTTTATCCTCAAATACCGTACAAGGTGGCGGAATAAGCAGAGTACCAGTAAACTCAACATTATCAGCCGCAAACGCTATGCTGACTGGAAATGTAAGCAAACTAACTATCATAGGAAGCTTTTTCATTAAGATATGCATTTTCCAGCCCCTCACTGATAATCAAGTTTAATTGTAACACCGGCGGTAAAAGGACCACCGATATTCAATACGGTTGACATATCACGAACAGGTACAGCCTCAAATTGAGGTGCATTTGGATAAACAAACTTCACTTCTTGTTTTAATTTAAGTCGGCTTCCGTTATAAGTAAATCCAACACCTAAACCAGGAATATTCGTTCTTACCGCCCGTGTTGGATCAAAATACGCAGGATCTCCCTCTAACGTCATTTTCATTTGTTCCGTCGGTCTTTTGTCACACACAATGTTGTAATTAATCGGCTTACTGTATGCAACGCCATCAATACGCGTACTCATCACGTCTTCAAAGTCTACCGTAATCACATTACCGCCATTGATTTTGCATGCGGGTGGTTCATCCACCACTCCTTCTATCTGTACCCAGACTACACCTGATGATGTTGCACGTGTATTTGATAGCGGTGCTAAACGTGATTCAGGCAAAGCTGCATTTGACACTGATGTTAAAAGTACTCCAGCGAGAAATGATACTGGCAGATACCACTGCTTTTTAAAATCAATCATAATCCACCTTAAAGTCCATGACTGCGCTAAAACTACCTTCCGTCAGTTTTTCAGGAGTTCTTACTGGCGTGACAAAATACTGAAGAGTCCCCTGCGGTGCATCAAGAAACTGAGGGCGTCCTTGGCTTCCAAGACGAATATCTTCGCCTTGTGCATCAGTGACTTCTAACGCCAAGCCAGATACGCCTTTCACACTGAGCATTCCCGGATAATCTTTGTTAGATACCGCAACAAAAGAAATAGAAATGACAGGTTGAATGGCATCCCATGTTGGCGTGTCCGTTCTGATATCCCTTAATCGGCTTTGAGTTCTAATGCAGTTTCGAAACTCTAACTCGAATGACACTGGTTCTGCTCTATCACCCGGGTTACGCAGTAAATAAGAAGGGATCTCCCCCAGAGACACTTCTTGGCTTATAGACTTCGTCACATCCATTGAGCAAGGTGCTTCTGTCATCATGCCATTTACTGTCAATGTTCCATGTAATCCATCGATATCCCAAGCATCCGCTCCTGATGCAAACACTGGAGTTGTGCTGAGTATGATAGTACTTATCAGGAGAGTCCTTTTCATTCGTTAATCTCCGTTATTGATTTGTCGCGGATTCAACTTTACACGTTGAACCTGAGCAACTAAACGTCAACTTAGGTCGACCACCATAGTCATTGATGTATGTTAGGACAGGCTTTGCACCCATTGCGCTGGCGCTGCCTTTAAGCATTCCGTTACTTTTTGGCGATATCATTAATGGTTCAAATTGGCTGACCGTATCACCACCCACTTTTGAACTCGCATCCACAATTGTGACAAAATACGCTGTTGGATTCGTCACTTCATAAGCATCACCTTTACGCGTCAGCGTAATTTTCTCTTGCCATGGATTTTCTAAATCAGTACGAGTCGCATATAGTCCTTTCGGGCGATAGAACAATTTAATTCGTGTTTGTAATGCAATCTGCAATACATTCGCTTCTTTGCTACGTGGTGGAATTTCACGCAGGTTAAAGTAAAAAACACTTTCTCTATCCTGAGGCAACTTATTAACATCAGGTAAAGATTGGATTTTCACTTGGCTACTTTCGCCAGCTTCAACACGTTGTACTGGCGGTAAAACGACTAACGGTGATTCAATTTTGTTACCATCAATATCTTCAATCCATCCTTGAGCGAGGTAAGGTAACTCCTTATTTTCATTTTTAATATTTAAACTGATGGTTTTATCGCCACCATTGAAAATAACACGCGTTCTATCCAATGCAATGGCTGCCAGAGCTTGGCCACACAAGACGGCAGATAAAGTGAGTGTTGTTGTAATAAACGCAATCTTTTTAATGTTCATAATTCCTAACTCTTTAAAAAATTGAATAACTCGGATTACTCTACAAAATCAACATGTTGAGCAAGATCCGGTGGCTTCAATAACCAACGCTGACTTGGTGCTACCCCCTGTTGAATCGGGGCTGGAGTCACTCGCTTAGCGGGCTGCCCTACTGGTACACTTTTCGCTGGCACAAACCCAGGTACTGTAGTTGGGGCGTTTGTACATGGAAGTAAGAGTGAATTGAAATCCGCAGTTTCAATATTTTCAGGTATTTGTATTTTGCACTGAAGGCTACCATCCCAATACACATCCAAAACTTCATTCACCTTCACTCCTGAGAGATAAATCGAGCCATTATCAGTAACGATACCCATTTCTCTATTTTTCTCATTTTTGACTGTTGCACCAAATGGAGGATGACTTCCATCTGCTAGCGCCAATCTCACCATGGTTTTTAAACCTGCTAATACCTCAAACTCACGATATGCAACCGCCCCTTCCGTTAGCGTTGCCTGCTGAATAGTTCGCACAGCCTCAACATTTTCAGGTAGTTTGTTAACATCAATCTTGGCACTAGTACGGTAGTACTCACTCACATCAGCAACAACCGCTTTCCCGAAATGGTTCGTTCTGGTTGTCGCACCAAACCCTTGTACAGGGACATTCACGGCATCTTCTGTACTCACCATAATTCGGCTGCCACCAGGTACTGTAATACGGTGTAATGCCGCACCATGCCCTGTCACCGTTGCCCCACCTTGCATTGAGAAAGCAGCCGATACACTGTCACCATTGATATAGCTGGTACTTGCCGTTAGACTTGCCAAATCTGCATCACGGTTATAGTACGCATCAACCGTCCCACGCCCTCGAGTACTAACGCCCGAACCAATTCGATAACTACTCTTATCGTCAAGGCGGTCGTAGTAGCTAACCGTGTGTGAATTACCATCTTTTGAAACATAATTACTGTAGTTAACTGTAGCGGCATCCGCCCAAGGCATGGATAGGTTCATATACATACCGTCATCGTTCTTACTGTTATCAAACTTGTTGCGAAACGCTGTTAAACTTAAGTTAATGTTTTTAAAGCGACCAATATCAAAGTATTTTGCGATAGAAACGTTATAACGTTTTGAAGCAGGTCGGCTCCAATAGGTTTCATGGCTGTAGTTGAGATATGCCGTTAAATCCGCATTCGTAAAATATTTATTGAACGTAATCATATATAGCTCTTTACTGTTATCGAATATGACACCTCGATAACGACGGTCTAAATACTGATTCATACTCATAAAATCACGTTCAGAGAATCGATAACCTGCAAAGGTGACCTGACTGTCATATTCTTCAAAGCGCTTTGAATAGCTCAGACGGTAAGAAGCCCCGGTATAAATTTTGTTTTCTGTTTTAAGCTTTGCGCGTGACTCTGTTATATCAAAAGAGATTGCACCAAAGGCCAGTAAGTCACGACCAATACCGAGTGATAATGCGTTATAGTCGCCAGCACCCAGTGCACCACCAAATAATGACCAACCGTTCGAAACCCCCCATGTGAATTCGCCCATGACAAACCCTTGCCCTTCCGTTTCGTGCTCCATATTATTGGGACGCCCACCCGCAATTTTAAATAACACTGATCCGGGCCGTGTTAAATACGGAATTGAAGCTGTATTCATTTGGAATTCTTGTACAGAGCCATCTTGCTCTTCAACACGCACATCTAATTTGCCACTGACAGCATCGCTTAAATCTTGAATACGAAAAGGACCTGGGGCAACTTGTGTTTCATACAACACTCGCCCTTGCTGTGAGACAGTAACTTTCGCATTAGTTTTTGCCACGCCCGTCACTTCAGGCGCATATCCACGTAGATTTGGAGGCAGCATTCTCTCATCAGAGATCAAGCTTGCCCCCATATAACGGAATGAATCAAATAAACCCGAACGTAAAAATTGCTCCCCCATGGTCAGTTTAGCGTTCAGTTCTTTAACTGCTCGATAAGCGTAATATTGGCTCCAGTCCCAATTTTTATCTGTAGACTGCCCGTTAGTACGATTATAACTTGCTTGCCAATCCGCTCTAAAACGCCATGGACCTAAGTTAAAGCCAGTTGTCCCATTTCCCGTTAATGAGTGCGTATTTGCAGAGTCTGTGGGTCTTGTAATATTCGCATTCAAGTTATAGTCAAAAATTAGGGCGGGTACCCCTTCATCCCAACGTGACGGTGGATCCCAATTATCAGATGTATATTCAACGTATGCCTGTGGAATAGTGATCGTAATCGTTTCTTTTGGTAAAGAACCATTCACTGTCATTCCTGGAATGCTTTCTATATTTAAGCACTGTCCATTATGAGTAAACTGAACAACTTTTTTCCATTCACTACGCAAAGAAAGATGGTCGACGATTTCTGACGTTAAGCATGGCTCAGTCATGCTTTCATCATCAACTATAGGCATATATTCAATATCATAAATATCCGCCAGCTCGTGGCTATTTAGATTAATCTTGAATGGATATACCCCCGGCATAACATAACCAGCACGAGAGAACTCACTTAAAGAAATATTTCCTTTATCCTGAAGATCTAAAATATCAGTATTAAACTCAATACTATCATTATCCGCATTAGCTAAATTAATATGAGCAATCGCAAGAAACACCATCGTGGCAACAGGTGTTAAAAAATAACTTACTGAGTTATGAGATACTTTATTTTTACTTTTTAATAACAGAGCCATAATAGTCCCTTAGTAATAACTCAGTAATAATCCATTTTAAAACGGATTGTGGTCTGGTAGTTTCCTGGCTTTAAACGTTTATTATTAGATACGGCTTGGACGTTATAATTAAGCGTGGTTTCACCTGCTTTAATGGGGAAACTAGGCATTGCCTTACCAGGTATTGCAACATTTCCATTAGAATCTGTGATTTTTACTGACAGACCATTTGCGTGTCCAAAAACATCAAAATTACGACCATCCGTCGGACCATCAAATACGATATTGAAAGATTGCCAATTCGGTTTTCCAGGTGCTGTCGGTGTTAGAACACAATTGATAAGACGAATAGAAAAATTACTCGTAGGACTTTCTCTATCCTGTATTATCTGGCTAATAGGTACCGTAGTTATATTAACTGATTGATCTCGGCTATCTGCATCAATCGCACAAGGGGTTTCAATAATAGATCCCCCCATAGTCACAGTCCCATCTATAGGTTCCTGTGCCCGAGAAATCTGGTATTGCGCACTAACAATTGGGGCAAACAATATTCCTGAAAGCACCATGACAATTATGCCAAAGTGATTCATAGCGACTCCATTTCAACTTAATGACAAGTTTCAATTCATTAAAATTAATGCCCATACATCCTTGTACGGGCGATACCAATTACTGGTAGCTCAGAGCAAATGTTGCAACTGCAGTAAATTCACCAGGAACAGCTGCGTTAGCTGAATCACCTTGCAGGTAAGCATAGTATTCCAGTGTATTCACACCAGAATTTAAGTTTTGTGGGGTTGATTTATCACCCAGCTTGATTTGATTACCGCCAGCATCAGTAATTACGATAGCTGCGTTTTTAGCAGTACCGTTGATTGCTAATGAGCCAGCTTTAATTGGGCTTGGAATACCAGTAAATGTAGTGCTTACTGAGCTCAGAGTACTGATATCACAATCTTCCAATTCAATTTTAAAGCTACGTGGAGTACTTGATTTCCCTGCATTCAATAATACAGTTGAGATCGCACCGATTTTAACTGCATCGCTACCGCTCAGATCAGTATTCTTGATAGAGCATGGTGCATCAATAATGCTACCTTCAAAAGTGACTTTACCTGTTCCTTGGTTTGCAGAAGCAGAACCCGCAGCAACTGCCATACCTAAGCCGAATACTAAAGCAAGTTTATTTAATTTCATTTTATACATTTCCATTAGATAAAAAGACGACACAAATTAAAATAACGAGTTATTATTAATCTGATTATTTTAATTTTTTCTTAAACTATGTATTTCTGGTTAGCAAATATTAAGGATTGATACAAATAACCATTTTGCCTATCAAATTCCTTTAATAAACCAAATAATTAAACAATGTATCAACGCGATGCCATTATTATATCTCATTTAAGTTATGTCAACTTTTGAAAATAAAGTACAATTTAACATGTAACTTAGTGATATATATATAATAACTCATAAGATATACCCATAAAATACACCAATACAGGATAAACAAGTGAATATTTTATAATTCACACACTGCATTATTAATAAAAAACAACAAAATAACAAACTCACCTAATAATAAAGTTTTTTATACCCATAAAACGGGTTTTTATTAGTGAAAAAAAACAACACCAGAGAATATATGAATGAAAAATAAGTATAATTAATTAAATTAAGATTTTAATGATACCTACTAATTAATAAGAAATATCTCAAAATAAATAAATAATTAATTTCATAATGTTTCTTAATTTACCAACTGTTACATTTATTAAATTATAATAAAAGAAAAAATTTAAAAATAATTCAACAAAAATAAAACATTACAGGCGGTAATTTAAATAAGTAATTACCCAAAGTAAATATACATAAAAAAGCGAGTGGATAAATAACTCCAGAATATTATTTATAAATAAAAACCATTACAAATCCTTACGATAAGTAATCAACAATAATCTAGTATAAATTAATCACACTATCATTATATCAATCTTTAGACAAAAAATAAGCAAAAATAACAATGCTATTGTTACTATTTTTTCAACAATTATTGCATTAGACTTTCATATCTCTCCTACTCTAAAACAGAGAAAAATAAGAATATTCAACAAAGTCATGTTATTCACTACGTTATTAAAATTAATTACGTAAGTATTTCACTCTAATTTTAAAGAATGGAAGGTATAATATCTACGAAGAAATACGCTGTTTATTTTGGCTATTTTCACCATGTTTCAGTAATACAAATTTAACTTATAACTTTTTTAGCTAATTACAGCTTACCTTTAGCATAAGTCTAATCTGCTGATTTAAATAGTAAAGTAGCGATAGCTAGCTTGAAACATTTATTGAATGTTGATTATATAGCCTACCCTATATGGATAGGGGCTATATAATCAATCCTTAATCATTCAGAAAAGTAACTAAGTGTGTTTCCTTAAGACAAAGGCGATAATGTTAACGAGCCTAACACCGCAAGGTTTTCCTTCAGATCCATTTTTGATGAAGAGGCAAGCTTTTCTAAACCTGATGTAATGAAAGGGATCAAATAACTACAGGCTTGCTCTTTATCTTCAACGGAACAAAGACCTTTCGCTAACCCCCCAATACGATCAACTTCTGAAAATGTGTTACACATCACTCCAACCATAAAATCGAATCCCCACTGCACATTTTCCTCTTGTGCACTGTTCATTGCTCGGCGCAGCTCCTGTAAAAAGGCATAAGCTCCCTCATCAAATTGCTCTTGCAATAAAGAAAGATTATAACCCAATAGGGAAGAAACAATACGCGCGTAATTGCGCCATCCTTCACCACCATTTAAATGCCAATAGAGGTAAGGTAATACAAAAGCCTGAACAATTTCCTCAATGGGCAATGGCTGCCCACTGTTTTGTGCTAAAAAATGATTGAGCAATTGAACGCGCGATTGGCTAAGTTGACCAATACGCCGTTTAACAACGGCGTCAAATAACTCTTTTTTTGTTCCAAAATGGTAATGAGCAAGCGCTAATTTTACGCCCGCTTTCTGGGTAATATGTCGAATAGAAACAGCATCATAGCTACTTTGAGCAAATAGCTCCTCCGCAGCATTAAGAATTTTTTCCGATGTCGATGTTTGCATAGCTATCCTTAACCTGCACCTAATAAAGAGAGTTGATAAGCTTTCACCGTATTTATCACGCTAATATTGTGCCATCTATTATAAGGCTCATCACTGAAATTGCTTTAGCTTTTCAAAACTCTTTCTATTTTTTATAGCTATCTGATTTAAAAAACAGAAAAATACTTTAAATTCAGCAAATTAATCAAACTGACTACCCCATCACACTTTTGCTTATTTTTCGATCACCTTCACGTAATTGATAGATTAATTTGGACGATTGTCTAAATTACATATAGGTTGGACGTACGACCAATAAAAAGTGAGACTATAGATGAAAATTATCGATTTGAGTGTCACCATTGAACATGAAACGCCTTGTGATCCCCCTTCCATGCCAACAAAAATAGATTATTGGGGACATGATAAAGGCGCTGAACACATGCGCCAATTTTTTCCCACGGCAACAGAAAAAGACCTTCCAGGCGGACTTGGTTGGTCTATTGAGTACGTACAACTCACCACTCACAGTGGGACTCATCTTGATGCACCTTGGCATTATCATCCCACGATGAACCACGGTGAACTCGCTCGCACCATCGACCAAGCTCCCCTTGAATGGTGCTTTTCTGATGGTGTGAAACTTGACTTTGCCACCATTCCCGGCGATGGCGGTAAGATCACCGTTGAGCTGTTAGAAGCAGAGCTCAAGCGAATTGGCTATACCCTAAAACCCCTCGATATCGTTGTTATCCATACGGGGGCAATGAAGCATTGGGGTACCAGCGCTTATTTGAGTGCGGGTTGTGGAATGACTCGTGAAGCTACCCTCTATTTATTAGAACGAGGCATAAAAGTAGTAGGCACCGATGCTTGGAGCTGGGATCGACCACTATCACTCATTGCAGAAGAATTTGAAGAAACAGGTGATTCCTCCTTAATCTGGGAAGGGCATTTCGCCGGTATTGAGCGTGAATATTACCATATGGAAAAGATGGCTAATCTTGATAAATTACCGCCCTTTGGTTTCAAGATTGCTTGTTTTCCCGTCAAAATTAAAGCAGCCAGCGCTGGGTGGTGCCGAGCAGTCGCTATGTTTGACTTCTAGCGGGAGATAACCTCATGACACAATTACATGACACTACTGTCGGTAATCCAAAAGTAAAATGGCATGTACTTATTGGCGGCTTCTTTGGCTATATGTTCGATGCTGTTGATATTTTACTCCTTGCAGTGGCAATGCCAGTCATCATTGCCGATCTTGGTATCTCTACAGCGGATGGAGGACTGCTTGCGACTGCAACAATGGTCGGCATTGGCTTAAGTAGTATTGTGGTTGGTTGGTGCGCAGATACTTATGGACGACGCAAAACTCTGTTTTGGAGCCTAATGTTGTTTAGTGTGCTTACTGCTGCTATTGCCTTTACGAATACTTGGTTTGAGATCTTAGTGTTACGTTTTTTAGCTGGGTTAGGTCTCGGCGGAGTTTGGAGCATTATTGTGGCCTATATCGCCGAAACATGGCCAGCGAAGCAACGCGGTCGTGCTGCTTCATTTGTTTTAAGCTCTTTCCCTGCGGGAGCTGGTTTAGCTGCCTTCCTCGCTTACTTAATTATTCCAGCCTATGGTTGGCGTGCGCTGTTTTTATGTGGCGCAGGTGCCATATTTGCTGCCTTCTATTTCCTTATTTTTGTCCCTGAATCAGAAAGCTGGAAAAAAGAAAAAGCCGCCCAAGCCAAACGAGGCGAAAGAATTCGCATCAGTGAAATTTTTTCCAAAGAAATGGCGCGTAATACACTCCTTGCAACGACGGTTGCTAGCTTCGGGTTAATTGGTTATTGGGGATGTACCACTTGGCTACCGATGTTTTTAACTAAAGAGCGTGGGCTTACCATGGAGAGCATGTCACTGTTTTTTGTCGTCCTAAATATAGGCATGTTTGTCGGCTATAACGTCTTCGGTGTTATGGCAGATAAAATCGGGCGGCGAAATGCCATCATCATTTCGTTCATTGGTACCGCAATCACCTTACCTATTTACGTCAATATGACCAGTCATACTGCCTTACTTGTAATGGGGCCAGTTTATGCCTTCTTTACTGCCTTCGTTGGCTTAATGGGCTCTTATTTCCCTGAGTTATTCCCCACACGAGTACGCACGATCGGTGCAGGTTTTTGTTTCAATATTGGTCGAGGAATCTCCGCTTTCGCACCATTTGTGATGGGCTTCATTGCCCTGAGCTATGGCTTAGTCACAGGACTGATTATCTGCGCCGTTTTTTTCTGCTTAGCAGGCTTAATGATGTTCACCCTTCCTGATATCGATAAAACCAGACGTTCAATTGACAACACCAGCCCAAACACGGCCTCTCATCAGGAAATTTAATTTCAGGAGTTTCTAATATGACAAATAAAACAATAATTACTGTTGCCACCACTGGGGCTTTTCCAACAAAACAAGATAACCCGAATATTCCTCTCACCCCAAAAGAGATTGCAGAGGACGTCTACGAATGTTGGCAGGCCGGTGCATCTATTGCCCATTTGCATATGCGTGATGATGAAGGGCGTGGAACCATGGACATTAATAAGTTTCGCGAAACCGTCGCCTTAATCCGCGAAAAATGTGACATTGTGCTTAATCTCACGACTTCTGGAGATTTAAATGCAACGGACGAAACACGCATGATCCATGTTGCAGAGTTAAAGCCTGAACTTGCCTCCTATGACTGCGGTTCAATGAACTGGGCACATTCAGGTTTATTCATTAACCATCCCGCTTTTTTAGAAAGGTTAGGCCAGTTAATGATTGATAATGACGTTCGCCCTGAAATTGAGATCTTTGATGCTGGTATGTTTTATAACTCACTGTACTATATAAAGAAAAATCTCATCAAAACCCCCGCGTACTATCAATTTGTTCTAGGTGCTGCAGGCGGTATAGCCGCTACAGTGGAAAATCTTATTTTCTTACGCAACTTACTCCCAGCGGATGCACACTGGTCTGCATTTGGCATTGGTAAAGGGCATATGCCTATTTTAATGACAACCTTAGCAATGGGGGGACATGTCCGAGTTGGTATGGAAGATAATGTCTATTACAGCAAAGGCCGATTAGCTCAATCTAACGCTGAATTTGTGGCTCGTGCTGTTCGTCTTGCCAATGAAGTCGACAGAACCCCAGCTACCCCCGATGAAGCACGCAATATTTTAGCCTTGAAAAGGAAGCTCTCATGAATGATATCGTGATCGTCAGTGCTGTACGTACTGCTATTGGTAGCTTTGGCGGATCGTTAGCGTCAGTGAAGGCCACCGAGCTCGGTGCGATAGTCACAAAAGCGGTACTTGAGCGTACAGATATCCAACCTATTGAAATTGATGAAGTCCTATTAGGCAATGTGTTACAGGCGGGTCTTGGGCAAAATCCTGCTCGTCAAACCGCTCTCAAAGCAGGGCTCCCGGATACAACACCAGCGACAACATTAAATTTGGTGTGCGGCTCTGGTCTACAAAGCATCATCATGGCAGCCCAAACCATTCATGCTGGTGATAATAATGTCGTCTTAGCTGGGGGTATGGAGAATATGTCAGCGGCTCCCTACTTACTGGATCAAGCGCGATTTGGTTATCGGATGGGAAATGGCAATTTAATCGATAGCGTTGTCCACGATGGACTAAGCTGCGCGGTCAATCATTACCACATGGGCATTACCGCAGAAAATATCGCAAAGCGCTATAACATTAGTCGTGAAGAGCAAGATGAAGTCGCCCTACAATCACAGCTTCGTGCTCAAGCTGCAATTGAAAAAGGAGCATTCAACCAAGAAATTGTCCCTGTTACAGTGAAACTGAAAAAAGCAGAAGTTATTTTTGAGCAAGATGAATATGTTCGCTTCGGCACTTCTTACCCGTTACTAAGCCAGCTTCGTCCAGCCTTTGATCCGGCAGGAACCGTCACTGCGGGAAATTCGTCAGGGATCAACGATGGAGCCGCAGCCTTATTAGTGATGTCACGGCAACATGCTGAAAATTTAGGGCTAAAACCATTAGCCCGCATCCGTAGTTATGCCACAGCGGGGGTTGATCCCAGTATTATGGGTATGGGTCCCGTACCTTCCACATTGAAAGCCTTAGATAAAGCAGGGCTTCATATTAACGACCTTGATCTCATTGAAGCTAACGAGGCTTTTGCTGCACAATTTATTGCCGTTGGACGAGAGCTTAGACTTGATCCACAAAAAACCAATATCAATGGTGGTGCTATTGCGCTAGGTCACCCCATAGGTGCATCAGGAGCACGCATCTTAGTCACATTGTTACATGCTCTAAAAACGCAAGATAAAACTTTAGGGCTTGCCACATTATGTGTGGGAGGGGGGCAAGGTGTTTCCGTTATTGTTGAACGCCTTTCTTAATAAGGAGATGGACAATGAAACATAAAGTCATAAAAAAGGATAGCGTCATTAGTCACCTCCACGATGGAATGAGTATCATGTATGGTGGCTTTATGGGACAAGGAACCCCATCTAGCCTAGTGAGCCTCATTTTGCAATCAGGCATCAAGGACTTAACGTTAATTGGTAACGATACAGGTGTACCTGGGCTCGGTGTAGCACCGTTAATTGAAGCCAAAAGAGTTAAACGTTTAATTAGCTCTCACATTGGCCTTCTACCTGAAACAGGAAAGCAAATGATCTCCGGTGAATTAGATGTAGAGCTTGTTCCCCAAGGTACACTTGCAGAGCGCATACGCTGTGGCGGTGCTGGCCTTGGGGGAGTTTTAACCCCTACTGGCGTTGGCACTGTTGTGGAAAAAGGTAAACAAAGGCTCACCATTGAAGGTAAAAACTATTTACTTGAACTTCCATTACGCGCTGATCTTGCCATTATCCATGCTCATATTGGAGACACTGTGGGTAATTTACATTATCGACTTGCCTCTCGTAATTTTAATCCATTGATTGCACTAGCTGCTGATACCGTATTTGCCGAAGTAGAACAGCTAGTTGACGTGGGTAGTCTGGCTCCAGATACCGTCATGACACCTGGGTTGCTAGTGACCGGTTTATTTCAAGGAGATCAATGATGGATGCCAAAACAATTATTGCACGCCGCGTTGCACAAGAGCTAAAAGATGGTGATGTTGTTAATCTTGGGATCGGTTTACCCACTATGGTTGCGAATTACCTTTCCGATGATGTTGATATTTTACTGCAATCTGAAAATGGTTTTCTAGGGATTTGCCCTGCAAATGCACAAAATCCGGATCCTGATTTAGCTAATGCAGGGGGACAACCTTGCGGTATCATTACTGGTGGAGCGACCTTTGATAGCGCTTTCTCCTTCGCATTGATTCGAGGTGGCCATATTGACGCTTGTGTATTAGGCGGCTTAGAAGTTGACCAGCAAGGTAATTTAGCAAATTGGATGATCCCAGGGAAAATGGTTCCAGGTATGGGGGGCGCGATGGATTTAGTGACAGGCTCTAAAAATGTCATTGTCGCAATGGAACATTGCACAAAAACTGGAGAAGCGAAAATCTTGCGTCAATGCCGGCTTCCGCTTACAGCACAAAATTGTGTGTCTACAATTGTCACCGAACTCGCTGTTTTTCGTTTTATTAATGGGCAATTAACACTAGTGGAGCTTGCACCAGAGACTAGCGTAGAAACAATCAAAGCCTGCACAGAAGCGGAATTTGTCATTTCCGCAAACTTACAAAAAACTCAATTAATATAAACAATAATGCCCCATTATTTGGGGCTTTTATTCCTTAGTTTTTTAACTGTAAAGCAATATAAAGTAAAACTTTGCTTTCGATATTGAGCAAATTTAATTTTGTTATCTCTGATATTTTTTTTAATCGGTAATCTAGTGTATTTCTATGGATAAATAACTCATTTGCTGTTTCATTTACTAATAGATTATTTTTAAACCATGTCGTTAGTGTTTTAATTAAAATGCCATTGCTATCTTCGTGTAACAATATATTTAAAGGTTTCAATAATTCTTCAGAGGACCATTTAAAATTTAAACCATATAATAAAACGGGCAACATAATATCCTGATAACAATAAATAGTTAGTTGCGGTTTTTTCGCTTTACCAACTTGCATAGTTATTTTCGCCGTTTCATACGATTTTTTTACTGATTCATCGCTAGAGTCTAAAAATAAATTCCCTAATGCAATTTTAACTCTTAATTTAAAAAACTGTTTAATATCAGATTCTAATTTTATTATTTTCTTTTTTTGTTCATCCATACTCCAGCGATTAAATTGGTTTAAAGCTGGGCTTAAATAGACTATCTCTGTTAGTGATTGTATTGCTACTAAATTATCGGTATTGTTATACTCGATCAGTTTTTTAATCTCTTGTAATTCACTAAATGCGCTATTAACACCTAACTGACCGCTATCAACTTCAATAATAATCGCTACCCTTGGAATAGAAAAGTTGATGTTCAACTTTTTCGACCATTCCGAAATATTATCAGGGATCGTACCACTATCGATATAAGCTAAAATAATTTCCTCTTTGAATCTATCATTAAGATTCAAGTGGTTATATAGCTCAGCCTGCTCTAGCATCATTACCGCAGTCATAGATACAAGTTCGCCAAATTGCTTTATTTTCGTTGGCTCTCCCGTTAATCCAATAACACCGACTATCTTACTATTAAGATAAAGAGGTAAATTTACCCCTGGTTTAACACCGTGCAAATTATTTGCTGTCGCTTCATCAATAACAACAGTTCGTTTTTGTTTGATAGCAAGTAAAGCTCCTTCATGAAATTCACCTAAACGATTACTATCTCCACTCCCTATAATACAACCATTTTCGTCCATCACATTAATATTACAATCAATGATTCTCATTGTTCTATCAACAATTTCTTGAGCTAATTGGGAGGTAAGACAATAATCATACATATTTCAACCTCTCTTGCTGGCGTTATAAAATAAAAGCAAAGCTTTTAATACATAAGTTTTAATAATGTTTGTTTGTATTTTGTCTTTCCAGTATTCAATAAACAAAAAAAAAATCAAGATAAAATATTCACCCTTAAATAAATTAAACAAAGCTAAATTAACAATAATTTAATTCAATATATTAAGCGCTTTTATATTTAAAGTACTCGCAATATTTTTCGTGCAATTGAATAAGTTTTTTTCTGCATTACTTAATGCTTCTGAAAGAGAGCTTATTTTATGTAAAATACTAAAGGCAGAATCGATACCATATTGATGCAAATGGCTCAGATCATCTCCCATGCTGCCAACAATCGCGATGACCGGAATGTGATGTTTTTTCGCTAATTGAGCCACACCAAATGGGACTTTGCCATTTAAACTTTGACTATCCAATCTCCCTTCCCCAGTGACCACTAAATTTGCTCCTTGCATTAACGATTCAAGGTTTAACATTTTTGCAATAATATCGAACCCTGGCTTTAGATCTGCATGAAAAAAAGCCAGCAAAGCAGCCCCCATACCACCAGCAGCACCAGCTCCAGCAATATAATGCACTTCTACATCAAGATCCCGTTTAATAATGTCTGCAAAATGCTCTAAATTATGATCCAATATCTTAATATGCTCATTTGTCGCCCCTTTTTGTGGGCCAAATATAACCGATGCTCCATTTTTACCAATTAGTGGATTTGATACATCACAAGCAATACTAAATTGACATTCTTTAATTCTCGGATCCATCATGCTGACATCAATATGCGCAATATCTGAAAGCGCTTGACCACCCAATTTAATTTGCTCTCCATGTTTATCTAACAATTTAGCACCTAAGGCTTGTAACATTCCTGCACCGCCATCATTCGTTGCACTTCCGCCGATACCGATAACAATATGTTTAACTCCTGTATCTAGACAGGCTTTTATTAATTCACCAGTGCCGTATGACGTTGTTAATAAAGGGTTTCTTAAATCTGGAGGAACAAGTTCTAAACCACTCGCCGCAGCCATTTCGATAAACGCTTGCTGTTTATTTTGAGAAAGCCCATAAAATGCGGTAACACCGTTTCCTAATGGACCAATCACATCAATGTGACAAATTTCGCCATTGGTGGCTTCAACCATAGTCGCAACGGTTCCTTCTCCACCATCTGCCATTGGACATTTAATGTAAGTGGCATCTGGAAATACCTCTTTGAATCCTCTTTCGATAACTGTTGCAACTTTCAATGCAGATAAACTCTCTTTAAAGGAGTCAGGTGCAATGACTATTTTCATAAAATAATCCTTTTGAAATTTAATTATCAATAATTTGAAAATTCAGGTGAGCAGCATACTCACCTGAAACAACTTTTTAATTATTTTGGTTCATCAAGTAATAGGATCATAATTAAGCCAATCACTGCACAGACACCAAAGTAAGAAAATACGGCATCAAATTTTCCTGTCATATCTAATAAAAATCCAGCCATCATTGGGGATACAAACCCGCCTAAATTTCCGCCACTGTTTACCACTGAAATTGCTATTGGGTAATTATTATTATCCGCTACACCCATTGGGTATGCGGTAAACGCAGGCCAACCAATATTTAAAAATAAACCAACAGAAAATAGCGCAACTGCTACAGCTGTCGTGCTTTCGGGAACATTAAGCATGATTAGCATCATAACTATCGTTGCAACTGCGGTAAAAAGCATGGTAGGTTTACGACGGCGGCCTAAAATTTTATCGGAGATCCAGCCACCGGTGATAGAGCCAACAAATCCACCAACAAAGGGCATCGAAGCAACAAACCCCATTTTCATAAATGAAAAACCTTTTTCATTTACAAGATAAGAAGGAATCCACGTCAAAATGCCATATAAAATACTCACCATCATGAAATAAGCAATTGTGTTACACCAAATATTTTTAGATTTAAATACTTGAGATGCTGAATTTAATGGTGTTACTGATTTAACACGAATTATTTTATCTAATTTATTAAATTTATCACTAAGGACTATATTACCTTCAATTTTCTTTTCTGCTATTTCCGAATTATCTGCTCGAATATAATCTAATTCACTTTGCGAAACAAAACGACTCTCTTCTGGTTTTGTTCTAACAAATAAATACCAAATAATCGCCAAGAAAATACCTGGAATAGCAAAGAGAATAAAGACCCAACGCCAACCATAAGTTAAAGCTATCCAAACAACCAATGGTGGGACAATAATGGGAGCAAACATAGTTGATGCTATATAAACACCCGTTGCCGTTGCCTTTTCTTTTGCTGGAAACCAATTATTAATTGTGGATGTCAAGCCTACAGGTGTTGGTGCTTCAGCCATTCCTAACCCTAAACGTAACCACTTAATTGCAAAGGCAGATTGAGCTAATCCGATTAACCATGTCATCGCAGAGAAGCCAAGAATGGATAAAGATACCATTCCTCTTATCCCTCGTTTCGCCATCCAAAAACCTGCTGGAATTTGACACAATGCATAACCTAAGAAAAACATGCTTGCTAAAGAACCAGCTTCTAAATTTGTTAATTTAAACTCATCTGTAATAAAAGGTAAAACAGCTCCAATATTACTTCTATCAGCATAGTTTACAGCATAGACAATAAAAATCAGGGCCAAAACCACCCAACGATAATTAGTCTTTGGATTAATTGAATTTATCATTATTTATACTCCAGAGCGGATTATTATTTTAATACACGTTTTGTTACCTGCTTTTTTTTAGAATGAAGCCACCCTGCTAATTAATTAAAATTAACATTTCGGACAGCCGTTACAGTAGAAATCGTTAGCTATTTTATTTATTTGATAAGCTATACATTGTTTCCTTTAATAAAGGATAAAGCCCATCATAAATATTAAATTGCTTATTATAAATTTCTTGTATTTTTTTATCTTTATTCGGGGTAAATACCATATCTTCCGTTTTTATAATTGGTAAATCTGGGTCATTGATACCGCAAAAAAAACCTGCACCAGTTGCCCCGACCATCGCTGCACCAAATGCGGCTGCATCCGCGGTTTGTGCAATACTATATTCAACCTGAAGAATGTCTGCTTTTATTTGGGTCCATAATAAGCTACGAGAGCCACCACCCACGCTTAATAGCTCATCCAACACAACCCCCCATTTCTCATTAGCAATAGTCAATATTTGTTTTAAGCCATAAGCAGTGCCTTCAAAAGCCGCCCTTACCATATCGTCTCGATTATGATTTAAACGCAACCCAATCCATGCTCCTGATGCATTCACATCCCAAATAGGACTACGCTCTCCGGCTAAATAAGGTAAATAAATTAATCCATTCGCCCCTGGTGTTGATGCCTTTGAAAATTCTTCGAGTTGTTCATGATCATTAATTTCAGGCCAAACTGCATGGTTAAGCCAATTAAAAGTCCCCCCTGTTGTAGACATTGCTCCGTGAGCCAACCATTGATTCGGTACAATGTGATATCGATTCATAAAGCGGTGATCAAAGTTGGGTTCCTCCAAGCAAAATGTAATAACACCTGAAGTACCTGTCGATTCAAAAGCCGTTTCAGAATCAAGCAGCCCGACAGCAAATGCCGCCGCTGCAGTATCCGCTGACCCCAAAATAATTGGCGTTCCTACCTGTAATCCGGTCTCTTGTGCTGCTGTCTGATCCACTTGCCCAACGACAGAAGTACAAGGGTAAATCGGCGGTAAAATATCGTGGTTAAATCGCCAATATTGCAATAATTCCTTTGACCACTTAGGCGCTTTTGATAAAACAACAGCCCCTGAATATGCGGCTTGTGTTGGGTCAATTGCCGCTTTTTTACTACCCAGTTTTAATGATAAAAAGCTATTTAGTAGTACCACCTTATGTACTTTTTGCATCAGTTCGGGTTGCTGCATTTGTAGCCACCCGAGTGTGCCAACCCAGCAAGCTGATGGACTAGGGCTATTGCAAGATAATGCTTGAACCTTATTAAGGTCTTTCCCTAATGTTTGCTGAATAAATCCTTCTGAACGGCCATCAAGATAGGTTATCCCGTTCGTGACAGGTTGGTTATTTTTATCCAATAAAACAAGCGTTGGGCAAGCAACAGAAAAACTCACAGAAACAATCTTCTTCACTTGTGAAGAGACCTCTCGTATTGCTTCTGCAGTCTTTTTCCAAAAATCATTTAGATTAATTTCATGACTTCTGAGAGACTTGGAAATAATATTGGTATCACGCGATGCTTTTGCTAATAATTCTCCATGAAAGTTAAAAGCACACACCTTTACACTGCTGCTACCTGCATCTACTCCCAAATAGACACTGTCCATCATATTGCCTCCAACGCGTATTTTAATTGTTGTGTATAATGATTTTGATTGCGTCACCTTTTTGGGCGGTTACCATGGCCTCATTGATTTCATCCAATGAAAAACGGTGGGTAATTAATTTTTCAATATCAATTAATCCAGATGAAATCAGTGTTAATGCTTGTTGGTAGCCATTTCGACTTAATGCACTAGCCCCTGTAATGATAAGCTCGTTATAATGGATGATGTTGACATCAATTTGCGCCATATCATCTTTAGAAAAACCCGCGAAGAGGTTAACTCGCCCACCTTTTCTGGCGAGTTTGAAAGCAGGATCTACCAGCTCAGGAATACCGATAGCCACAATGACAACATCTGCACCAACACCTTCGGTTACATTTTTGACAACATCTAACAGGTTGTCCTTCTGGCTATTCACTACATGGGTTGCACCACAATTTAGTGCTGCTTGCTGGCGCTGTTCACTAAGCTCACTCACAATAATATTTGTTGCACCAGAAAGACGCGCTAATAACACATGCATTAACCCTATTGGCCCTGCACCAATGACAACGACTGTATCACCAAGTTCAATACCCACATTTTTTTGTCCATTGATACAGCAAGCTAACGGTTCCGCTAGTGCAGCCGCTTCATAAGACATACCCTTAGGAATTTTAAACACATTTCCTGACGATAATGCGACCTCAGGTATCCGTACATATTCAGCAAAAGCCCCATCAAATTCATAACCTATTGCTTGGCGATTTAAACATATGTTTTCTTTTCCAATGCGACAATAGACACAAGAACGACATGGAATAACTGGGTCAATAGCAATGGCATCTCCAATATTTAACCCCGTAACCTCTTCTCCTATTTCAACAACTTCCCCCGAAAATTCATGCCCAATGACAGATGGGTAGCGGACACCCTTAGTTTTCTTACCTGAAATAATTCGACCATCCGTTCCACAAATCGCCGCTGCTTTAACTTTAATAACCACATCACCTTTACCAACTTGTGGATATTTAATCTCCGTCACTTTTAATTCATTCGGTGCGTACAATACCGCTGCTTTCATTCTGCCCTCCCAATGCATAATGCTTAAAGATATGGGTTAGCGACCGCCTGCTTGCTTATACTCCGCAATCGCTTGGTCAACTGAGTAATCATCATTAATCAATGCGTTTAATGCTTTAATCACTGCTGTTGGATTCTCATGCTGCCAGACAAAACGACCATAAGTGACACCACCAACCCCAATATCTAATGCCTTACGCGTATTTGTTAAGAAGCTCACAAGGTCATTGCCCATGTCTCCTCCCGCCAAAGCGACCATGGCAGGACAGCTATCAACCACGGATTTAAACGTTTCAGGAGAGCCTGACCATAACGTTTTAATGACATCAACCCCTAACTCCGCCCCAGCACGCACACAGTACGCTAAATTTTTAGCATCAAAACTGTCTTCAATCATTGGACCTTTTGGATAGATGTGTGCAATTAAAGGCAGACCTGCGGACGCAGCTGCTTTTGATACTTGTCCTAAGAACGTTAGTTGCAGCGCTTGTTCCGGTCCTCCCATAATACAACCAACTGAAATGGCATCAGCACCTAAGCGAATAGCTTCTTCAACATCTGCAACAGGAGTGTCATAAGCCTCGTGGTAAGGAATGGAATAACTGGTGGCTTTCATGATGATAGAGATGTCGGATGCCGTATACGGAGGAAACACTTTTTCAATAATTCCTTTATGCATCGTAATCGCATCAGGTTCCCCAGCAACAACATCCTTCATAACAGATTTAATATCACCAATTCCTGGCAGTACACCACGTGTAATTGGATGATCCATCGTAATCGCTAAAAGACGCCCAGACTTTTTATTTAATAATCTTTTTAAACGGATCTCTTTTCCTATAAACATATTGATAACCTCTTTAAATTAAGGAGTAAATTAATTAACTAAATTTTTAGGGTGACCAGATAAAAAAGCATCTATATTATCCATCATCATATCTGACAGTGTTTGTATTGCTTCAAAACTTGCCCACGATATATGTGGAGTAAGAATAAAATTGGATAATTTCGTTAATTTCATTATAGGGCTTTCAATTTTAGGTGGTTCTGAAACACAAACATCAAACCCTGCACCTAATATTTTATTATTCTTTAATGCATCATATAATGCTTCTTCATTCACAATGCCCCCCCGTGCTGTATTAATTAAAATACAAGATGGCTTCATCTGTTCAAATTCAGAATAACTAATTAAATCTTTAGTTGAATTTAATAATGGACAGTGGATGGAAATAATATCACTTTGTGCAATAACTTCTTCAAATGGTGTATATAGAGGTCCCATATTATTGTTCCCTTTATATGTTGAAAATAATACTTTCATCCCAAACGCTTTTGCGATTTCCGCAACGGCTTTCCCAAGCACCCCATCACCAATAATACCTAGCGTTGAACCTGATAAGTTATTAATTTTATAATCAAAGTAGCAAAATTGACCTGACTCTTGCCAGCGTTCTTTTCGCACTGACTCCGCGTATGCTAATAAACTTCGGCGCAACGCTAAAATAAGAGAAAATGTGTGCTCAGGAACGGTATTAATTGCGTAATTTCGGATGTTAGACACTAAGATATGGTGATCATTACAGGCTTCGATATCAATCACATCTGTTCCCGTTGCAGCAACAGAAATAAATTTTAAATTACTTGCTGATTCGATTATCTTTCTTGTTATTTTTACTTTATTTGTAATAATAACATTAGCATCTTTAATACGCTCAATGACTTCATGACTTAGCGTTTTTCCATATAGTACTAATTCATAATCTTTATTTATTTTCTTAATTTTTATCCCTTCCGGAAAAGTATCGTGATCAAGGAATACGATTTTATTTTTCATACCTGTTACCTCCAAATTAAGAAAATAAATAATTATTAGAAATTTCTATTTAATAGAATTATATATTTTGCTTAATGAGAAGGCATTGTGATAATGGCTAATTTTTATAGGATGAAATGCGATATTTTTGTGCACATGCATAAATTGTTATGAATTCGATCACAAGAATATTTTTTATCAATTTTTATTATATTTTCTCAATATTTGTTATAACACATAAAAAATCAGCCACTGAAAACTCAGTGGCTTATCATACACGGATAAATACAAAGTATTGTTTAAAAATAAGTTGGCATATCTTCTAACACATTATAAGCATCATCAATTAGATAAATCACTTTCCATTTATCAAACGTGATACATGGGTGAGAAGTCCCGAAGATTAGTATATCGCCCACTTGAAAATCACAGCTTTCATCGAATGATAAAATAGCGTGCTGATCCATTAAACCAACGGTTTTAGCCGCGCCTTTTTGAAAAGCCACTTGCTGGCCTTCCCGATATAACATAAGAGGCTGTGGTAAGCCCGAATCAAATGCAACATCCCGTTTGCCAAAGTTGACTATAGCGCGCCCTTTTTCAGGCAGAGACTGAATTAACGCCACAATTTCCATTGCAGGCATTAAGTCACCATCTAATTGGCAAGCCACATTGTCTCTAGCTTTTAAGGCTTGCTGGGCTTCATCATAAATACCGTGGTCATGGGTGATATAGCAACCGGGCCGGATCACAAAACGAAAAGGCTTAGAAAAGCGAAACGTTGTCATTTTTTGACTGACAAGGTCATACCAAACAGAGCCTGCTCCTGTTAGTAAGATTTCACCATGATGTTTATCAAACATCCCCAAGCTATCCAGTTTTTGGCTCGTCGTTAACACTCGCTGTAAGAATCGCTGTACCTCATTAATATCTTTTTCTGCATTATCGCTATGAATAACGCCTTCATAAAATTCAATTCCGGATACCACTAAAGAGGGTAACAATTTTAACTCTTCAGCTAACAGCAAAGCTTCATCTTCTGTACGGCAGCCACAACGTCCACCACTAATGCCAAGTTCAATCAGAATATTCAGTGTCTGGTTTTCGTATGAAAAGACCTCTGCAAGCTGTTTAGCATTTTGAATACTATCAACACAGCAATACAGATTGGCTTGATTGAGCTTAACGAGCTCTGCAAGTAACCGAATATTGGTTTTTCCCACAACCTGATTAGCAATAATGATATTCTTAATACCCGATTCAATTGCCACCTTTGCCTGATAAGCCGTCCCAACACTTAATCCCCAAGCGCCTTGTGCGATTTGGCGTTTGAAAATTGCGGGGGTCATGGTCGTTTTACCGTGAGGCGATAACGAAACATTCACTGCATTTGCATAATATTGCATCCATGCAATATTATTTTCTAATTCACGCTGTTTCACAACGACTGCCGGTAGGCATACATCTTCGAGCAAAATGTTTATCTGCACGCTCTCTGAGTTATGTAACTTCGTCGACTTGTGTTTTATCCCTTCGAGAAAATTATGTTGTGTCATTTGTATCTCTCAACTTGAAAATTTAGTTACTTTTTGCGGTATTTTCTCTTTCATGAGTAATGTTTTCCAAAACAGCCTCACGACTGAGTTTATTTTTGGGTGTCACTAAGGTCACAATAACCGCACAAACCAAACTCATTAATAATGCAGGGATCACTGGATTTCCTAATTTTGCTGACCACTCAGGTGTTAAAATAACTGTTAATGATGTTGAGCTTCCCGCCACCAGTGCTGCGATACAGCCTTGCCAATTAAATCGATGCCAGAATTTACCTAATAACACCGTGACACAAAGCCCTGACATAATCATTGAAATCATTTTAGTGATATAGCCAATGATGTCATTTGAGGTCAATGCGAACACGAGTGCTAATAAAATAACGCTAAGCAAGAAGATCCGAGACAAATTAATTGCTTTCTCTGGTGGTGGCATTTTTCCTGTCACCATCGTATAAATATCACGTAAGATTATCGAAACCCCTGCGATAGCATCTGAACTACCAGATGACATATTGGCAGACATACCTGCAATCAATACCACCATAGCCAACACATGAGGTAGCGCATTGGTTGCATATAAGAAAGCAAAACTGCTGTTTTCTAAATTAGGCTCCATTACATGGGTCGCCATACCAATGATTGCAGGTAAAAACGAGAACCCCATATACAAGACACCCGTAATAATGAACGATTGGCGAATGGCTTTTGTCGATGCTGCTGAATAAATACGCTGGCGATATGAAGGTGTAGCCAGAACACCGATACCAATCACGATGGCAAGTGAAATTGCAGGTAGCATACCAAGCTTACCAATCCCAAAGAGAGTAAATGCTTTTGGATCTGTATGTTGGACAACAACATCCCATCCGCCAACGTAGCTCACTGAGGCGACTGCAAGAATAATAAACCCAAGGAATAAAACAATAGATTGCAATGTATCAATCCATGAAACTGCTTTATAACCCCCAATACCAACATAGAACACAAAGCCTACGGCAATAATGATCTTAGCGACCGTGATATCAATATCTGCGGCCCATGCCAAGTACAAGCCACCACCGAGGATATGCGCACCTAGCCAACCAATAGATGCTAAGAAAATTAATATCGCCACTAGATTTTTAACTAAACGGCTGCCACCTGTGTAGTAACAAATTTCCTCGCTCATTGTCATAAAGCGATAGTTTCTTACTGGTGCAAATAACCAAGCTGTTAACAAAATGCCCGTCGCACCGCCAATACCATATAGCATACCAGCCCAACCATTCGAGTAACCAAAACTCACTGCGCCAATACTTGACCCTGTTCCGACCATCGTACCAACAGTTGAACCTAAGGTGAGTAACATCGGTAGTTTTCGACCACCTAGAATGAAATCTTCACCGGTCTTTTGGTGCCTCGTCACATACCAACCAACGAACATCATGACGAACGCGTACACTAAAAACCACATTAAGAAATTATTATGTTCCATAATAGCCCCTCATCGTCTCAGCGATTAAGATTTGAACTTGCTGTTAAAGCAGGTAATGTCCACTTCAACCATGCAGTCAACAACGAGATCCGCGACAAAACAGACCCTCGCTGGTGGATGTTCCGCAAAGAATTGCTGAAACACTTTATTAAAGGACTGAAAATAGCGAGCATCACTCAAAACCACTTTCATATGCACAATATCTTGGCGTTCAAATCCCGCATCCTTCATAATGTTTAAACAGTTTTCGATAGCCAATTTTGATTGTGCGATAATACCGCCATCAATCACTTCGCCATCAATCATCGGTGTTTGCCCTGACACATATAACCAGCCGTCCGCAAGTACAGCTTTCGAAAAAGGTAATGACTGTCCACCAGTCCCTTTTGAACCTTCAACGCCAAATCGTTTAATCATTGTATTTTTCTCTCTTTTATTTATTTCTTTCTAGGAATTTACCTGCTCTATCTCCAGTCATTTCCTTTGCGATATAAGTCAGAACACCATTAACAAACACATATTCAATACCATCTGCTTTCTGTTTTGGATCTTGGAATGTGGAAGTTTCATTGATTTTTATTGGGTCAAATAAGACGATATCCGCAAAAAAGTTTTCTTGGATAAGCCCCCTATCTTTCAAACAAAAACGCTGAGCAGACATACCTGTCATCTTGTGAATCGCTGTTGTCATAGGAAAAAGTTTTTCATCACGACTGTAATGACTTATAACCCGTGGAAATGTGCCCCATAGACGTGGGTGTGGATTAGGATCGCGAGGTAATCCATCTGAACCGACCATACTGCTTGGGTGTTGCAATACGCGGCGAACATCATCTTCGTGCATTTGAAAATAAATAGCGCCCGCGGGAACAATTTTTTCGGCTACTTGATAAATATCGATATCCCACATTACGGCAATATCTTTTAGTGTCTTACCTGCAACATCAGGGAATGGTGTTGACCAAGTGACTAAGATGTCATAGTCTTCAGTGACTTGAGTGATATCTAAGTTTGAAGAACCTGCTCTATAAGGATAGCAATCACAGTTAATATCTTGTATTTTTTGATATTTTTCGATTAACGCTAATGTCTCTTTCGTGCGTCCCCAGTTTTTTGCTCCCGCACACTTATGATGAGAGATCTGCACTGGAACTTTTGCATGACGACCAATATGAAAAGCTTCATGCATTGCATCAATAATCCCATCATATTCAGTACGCATATGCGTTGTATAAATACCCTGATATTCAGCTAATAATTCAGCTAATTCACAGATTTCTTCTGTCGATGAATTAATAGCATTTCCGTAAGACAAGCCAGTACTAAGCCCTAAAGCTCCGTCCTTTAGCGCAGCCTCTAAAACTTGCTTCATCTGTGCGATATTGCTGGTGCTGGCCGGTTTTAATAAATCCGAAACACAGTTATTTCTTAACGTAGTATGACCAATTAATGTCGCCACATTGACCGTCGGTGTAATTTCATTAATTTTTTGTTTATAACTGGTTAAATCTGCAAAATTAAATTCGTTTAATTCACCCAATAAATTAATAGGATCAGGAACTTCATCTTTTAATGTTGCGCATGCAGCACTGATGCCACAGTTACCGACAATAATTGTCGTAACGCCTTGTGATGTTTTTTCAATATATTCAGGTTTATCAATGACAATTAAATCATCATGTGTATGCACATCAATAAATCCAGGAGATAAAATCAGCCCTGAACAATCAATTATTTTTTCAGACTCTTCACTAATATTCTTAGAAATTTTAATAATGCGGTCATTTTTAATTGCCACATCGCTGATATATTCATTTTTACCACTGCCATCAATAACAGTGGCATTTTTAAAAACATAATCGAATTTCATTTTAAGATCTCTTTTAACTTAATAAGTTTGATTTTTAAATGCGATATATGCAGATATAAATGCTTTCGCGTTCTCTCTCGTTTTCTCTGGTGATTGGCCTATACGGTAAAGATCGTTCCCAAGTCCTGCGCCATAACAGCCAATACTTAGGTACTCATGTAAATTCTGTGGTGTCACGCCACCGACCGCATAAATAGCAATCTCTTTGGGGAGCACTGACATCAACGATTTAACATAGTTAACACCCAGCGGCACGGTAGGAAATATTTTTAAATTACGGGCACCAGCATCAATCGCTGTAAATGCCTCAGTCGCTGTTGCACACCCTGGATATATTTCCATCTTATTTTCTAATGTTGATTTAATTACCGAAACATTAATATTCGGTGTGACAATTATTTTGGCATTCATTGCCGCTAATATTTCGACATTTTTTTGATCCAGAACAGTTCCAGCTCCTATTTTTAATTGATTGCCATAATGCTGAATAGCCAATGGAATGCTTTTTTCCCACTCTTGGGAGTTCAATGGAATTTCTATATATTGAAATCCTTCTTCAGCAAGTATAGAAATATGCTCTAAGACTTCTTCAGGTTTAATTCCACGTAATATCGCAATTAAGGGAATGTCATTTTCAGAATTCATACAATCACCTAATAACAAATCATTAAGAATACTTATTTATATTCTGTTAGGTTTAATATTGAAATTGCACCTAATCCAGAATATGGCTGTTCCTTTTTATCTTCCAATAGGCTAATTTCACCCGTGAAATAACTATCATTTTTAATTAATAATTGAAGCGCATTCGCTAAGATAGGCTTTCCACTAATCACAACCTTTAGGTCGTTAGTCATACATAAGGCTTGGCTGTTTTTTATCGCGAGTAAATCCGATGCTAAAATCGCGCCTAATAAAAAACTCGATTTTTGGTTCAGTGAGGCATCCGTAAAAAGGTCTAATAGCCTGACTGAAAAACAGCTTCTCGCTATCCCCACTTGTTGGCTTAACTTAGCGCCTTTAAGCAAATATTCAACATCAAGTTGCTGAGCAAATTGGTGATCTAATGAGCTTGCCAGTATCGTTTGATGCGTTAATGTATCGAAGATTTCTCCCGCCATTGTGGTCGCAATCGCAATCACATTTTTATTGTCATCAATGCGAACAAACTTTGAATGTGATCCGGGTAAGATCACCAGAGAAGCCTCTAAATCCGGTTGCTGCGCTAAAATACCAAAGATCTCAACTTCTTCACCACGCATCACATCCATGCTTTCAATGGTGTCAAATGTTAAATCCGCCGTTTTATTTTTAATTCCTGGAATAAAAATAATGGGTCTTTCACTAATTTCATTTATCACACACGCTCTGGCTTTTTGCGCGAGCTGTCGTACAGAAACAGGTGTCACTTCATGAGGTAAATGGTATAACCCAATTTCTGAAGTGATCATGCCCGATGCTACTAAACGATAATTTTCCTTTTCTTTATCACTAAATTTTTCCAAAAGCTGCGTCAAAAGCGTTTTTATCGATTGAATTAAGCGCGTATTACTCCCATTTTTTGCACAATCCCGAATACCGACTTCCGTGCTCAGTTCACCAATAACCGTGTTATTTCGCCATGCTCTCACGCGGGTATTTGTTGTCCCTGTATCAATGGTCACTATCAACATATCTATCCCTTCAAAAATAACGGAACGACGTTCCTTTTTTAATAAAATACATTAAAATAAAGGAATGTCGTTCCATTTATTCGAAAATAACGATCATGATCACAATCAATAACGTAAAGACACGTCTTTTCAACTAGTTACAAGCTCTCTGCCGTTACACACAAAAAAGTCAGCATCAGGAGAAAATGGAACGACGTTTAACTCACGTGAAATTATGCGTACAATGGCTCCAGCGCAGGTAAGGAGCCAACAATGACGAAAGACAGCCAAGCAAACTCATCCAACATTGATAGAGTACTAACTATCCTCGAAGAGATAAGTAATCATTCCGATGGAATTTCATTGGCAGAATTGGTTAAAAACACAGGGATAGCCAAAACAACCGCGTTTCGGATATTAGAAACGCTAAAAGAACGCCAATATGTTAGCCTTGATCACCTTACAGAGCGTTATAATCTTGATTTAAAAAGCCTTGAGCTAGGAATTAAAGGTTTAATGAATGTCAATTTAGTTGAAGTTTCAATTCCCTACTTAAAGACTCTCTCAAGCTCGACATTCGAAACCTGCTTTTTGGGCGTCTATAACAGTGGGCATGTCGTGTATTTATATAAAAGTGAAGGCACCCTTTCAATTCAAACAACCGCAAAATTAGGCGCAAGGTTACCAGCATACTGCACAGGGATTGGGAAAGCACTTTTGGCATTCCAACCTTTAGAAGAAATTGATGAGGTTCTAGAAAAGCCGCTGGTTAAATATACGGAAAAAACCGTTGTGGATAGAATGAAACTGTATGAATTATTGGCAGATATTCGTTTGAAAGGCTTTTCGTTAGATAATGAGGAAAATGAAGAAGGACTGACTTGTGTTGCACGACCAGTATTTAACTATACCGGAAATATTGTTGGGGCAATCAGCGTTGCAGGACCAACGCATCGTATGTTACCCAAAATAGATAGGGTAAATGACGAACTTGCCCACGTCTGTTTACTGATTTCCCGCCGTCTTGGCTATATCGAACCTGCCACCAGCAAATAAACGCAATAAACCCCGTCTAGCGTGGTGGACGGGGCTCTAATAGCAATATTTGTTGTTTACATAAGAGCAATATACTGGCTCACTTCCCTGTAAAGCCAGAACTCAGTGGCGATTTCTCACCAACTGATACTGACGATTTAAGACTTAGCTATTCAATAGGTGCACTCCAAATGTGCACTAAACAGCAGAATGGGAAGAGTAAAATAGGGGCATCCCCAATAAACAACTCGCCAATAAATCAAGTATTACGGAAAGTACCGTTAAAGTGCATGTGAAGCATTTGCTGAAAAAACTGAATTTAACATCACCTGTAGAAGCGGCTATTTGGGTTTTTCAGCCCAAATAGCCTTTGTCGTTTATTACGTTAATGCATCTAGCCATGGCTGTTGTTTTGGGTAACGTCGGCGATAGCCATGCATTGCTACGGACAATTGAATTAAATCGGTAAATTTTGTGGGGTCTAACCCCGTTTGCTTTTTAATTTGTTGTAGCCGGTAACTTAGCGTGTTGCGATGAATGCCAAGCTGCAAGGCGGTATTACCAATTTCGCCATTTTGCGATAAAAACAGTTCTAAGGTTTCTAACAAAATTTCCCCGGAATCATGCGCTAAAATCTTATTGCAAATATCCAAAAAGAAGTTAAATAAGTAACTGTTTTCTAACTCATTAAATAAACAAAATGACGCCATTTCCTTAAATAAGAAAACTTGTTTTTCAGGAACCGTTTGACGCCCCACATCAATGACTGAACGTGCGAAATGTACCGCATCTCGCACATGTTCTTCGCTGTCTGCTTGTACACCAACACCAATATAATACTGGCTAAGTTGACTATCTAATATAAAATGAAGATGAGGGATAAATGACTCATTTTGATAGTGTTTTGAAGGAAATAGCATCAACACTTCACGGCTATTGAGTAGCAACACATCACTTTTTTCCATCGCCGATAATTCCGTAATGATGGTATCCAAAATCTCAGGACGATACTGAATAGCCTCAATGTTAATAATCACTGGGATGGTCGGTAAAGAAAACGAAAAACCTGAATTATGCAGTTTTAATAATGCACTACGCCCTTGGTTCGGCGTGCTACTTTCAATAAACTGAACAAATAACATATCCCGTAACCGGTGCTGCCAATTGATACTACGGCGTTCAATTTCTTGCTTAATCAATAACTCAGCAGTAAGGATTGCTAATTCTGCATAACGCTGAATAACCACGGGATCGCCACTAACACCAATCACTAACTCCACTTTATCTGCCACGATAATCGGGTGATTAATCCCCGGTGCAACATTCAAATACGCACGCGCTTCATTTTCATTGTAAATAGTGATCCGTTTACCGCAGCGGATCACCTCCACTGCGGCCTCATGCGTTTCACCAATACGTTTTTTCTCCCCCGAGGCGATAATCACGCCCTGACTGTTAATCACATTGACGTTATGATGGATAATGCCCATTGCACGCGTCACAATATCATTAGCTAATTTTTCAGTCAGTAGCATATTACCGCCTCATCTTATTGTTTTATCTGATTTTTTGGCTTGATAATACAGTTCTTAGTAAGTTTTCAGCGGTATCCGCTAAGTAACGTTCTCCGTTAACTATCGCTTGCTCTAAAGAGACGGGGCCCGGGCAAAGTGACCACATCGCCGTGATGCCGTGTTGGTACAAAATTCGGCTATCTTCACTGTAACCACCACATAGAGCGATTGTCGGTATACCATAACGACTTGCCATACGAGCAACGCCGACAGGCGCTTTACCGTTGGCACTTTGGCTATCCATCCGCCCTTCACCCACAATCACCAAATCTGCCTGTTGGATATACGTTTCAGCATCCAATAGCCCTAGAACAAGGTCGATGCCCTTTTCAAGTTTGGCATCAACAAACCAGCGTAGCCCAGCACCTAATCCCCCCGCCGCACCACTTCCTGCCTCTAATGAGACATCTTTTCCTAAAGTGCTCGACATTAATTGTGCATAATGCGTCATTCCCGCTTCCAACTGGTCTAGCATGGTAGCGTCCGCCCCTTTTTGTGGACCATACACATACGTTGCACCATTTTTACCAAGCAAAGGGTTTTCCACATCACATGACACGTTAAATTCAACCGACGCGACACGTGGATCGAAATTATCTAAGTCAATTTTTGCAATATTAATGAGATCTTCACCATTGATTGGCGAACGGATCAACTGCTGGTTTTTATCATAAAACTCTGCCCCCAATGCTTGTGCAAAACCTGCACCACCGTCATTAGTTGCACTTCCGCCGATACCGACAATAATGCGCTTGCATCCCAAATCGAGGGCGTATTTAACCATTTCCCCCAGACCGTACGTTGATGCCTTTTCAGCATGGCGGAATTCAGGTTTCACGAGCTCTAAGCCACAGCATTGTGCCATTTCAATAAAGGCTGTTTTTCCTTCCAACACTAACAGCCGTGCATCAACTTGACTACCATAGGGTCCAGTACACGTTAATATGTAAGGCGTTACACCAGATAAAACCGGACTGTGCTCCAGTGACTCCAACAGACCTTCTCCACCATCAGATATAGGCAATAATGTCATATCCAAATCGGAGGATACACGCTTGAAACCCTCAGCCACCGCTTGGCATGCCAGCTGTGCTGAGCAACTTCCTTTAAAGGAATCAAGTGCGATAACAATTTTCATGTAGACTTTCCTATTGTAAATGGCGGTGTTGCATTATTTCGCTTGTAGCGATGTTGGTGTTTGCACTTTCTCGCTGTCACTCATGCCACTGGTTTTTACCCGCGAAGCGATAAGTGTCCCAATAACGAGCAAGCCGACACCAAACCATAATCCTGAAGTCGCTGTGCCTGTGTAATCCTCAAAGAACCCTAAAATAAAGGGCCCTAAGAAGCCGCCAAACAGCCCTAAACAGTTCAGTAGTGCTAAGCTTCCAGCCAGCATACTACCACTCATATAAGTCGGTGGAAGCGAGAAAATAATGGATTGCACCACAAAGAACATAAAAGCAGTTAAGCAAAACCCGATTAATCCAAGGATAGGCCCACCTAGTGCGCCAATAACCAGCCCGACCGCCATCAAGGCATAACCTGAAATTAAGATACGGGATGAACGGCGTGGGGTATTGGCTTTTCTTGCCACAAAAATACCGCCAATTGCCGCTGAAATCCAAGGTATTGCCGTTAATAAACCAATTTGAATTGGCGTTAATTTGCCGTATTCACCAATAATCGTCGGCAAGAAATAACTTAAACCGTACACTGAGAATTGGTGGGTAAAGTAAATGGCGACGATCATCATAAATGCTTTGTTTTTAAACGCCGCTTTGAGTGAAAATTTGTTATTACTGATGCTAGTGCTGTTCTGATCTTGCTCGTGTTTATATTTAATATACTTCCGATCGTCTTCATCTAACCATTTTGCGTCTTCGGGTTTATTCGGTAAAACAAACCACACCACAAAAGCCAAAATAACCGCTGGTAAGCCTTCAATGACAAACATCCATTGCCAGCCATGGAACCCTAATAGCCCATCCATACTTAATAATAAGCCACTCAGTGGTGCACCAATAATATTGGCAAGACACACCCCTAATAAGAATAACCCCGTTGCTTTGGCACGCTCTTCTTGGCTAAACCAATAGGTCATATACAGGATCACTCCAGGATATAACCCTGCCTCGGCCGCCCCTAATAATAAGCGTAGAATATAAAAGGAGGTTGGTCCTGTGACGAAAGCCATCGCCGCAGATAAGAGCCCCCAAGTGATCATGATCCGCGTGATCCAAAAACGCGCACCGACTTTTTCCATGATCAAGTTACTGGGGATCTCAAGAATTGAATAAGTCAGAAAAAACAACCCTGCACCAATTCCAAATGCCGTAGCGGATAAGCCCAGATCTATCGACATGGCATTTTTTGCCATCCCAATATTAGTACGGTCAATAAAGCTAATAATATAAGCCAAAATCAATAACGGCATCAGGTTACGATATATCTTTGCGTTGGTCTTTTTACCCTGTGCCGCATAATCTAACTTTGCATTTGTAGAAAACATAGATAAGATCCTCATGTTGCAGTGAAACAGGCTTGGTGCTTTATCCGGTTCCCATACCTGTTGTTATTACCTCAGCAACAGCCCGACGCCCCACGTCGGGCTTTTTGCTTGCAGTATTTCTTATTCTCTTTCGAACAACATTGATATCCCTTGACCACCACCGATACACATCGTTACTAACCCTGTAGTAACTTGACGGCGTTCCATTTCATACATTAGCTTAACGGGTAAAATTGCCCCACTCGCACCCACTGGGTGACCCAGTGCAATCGCCCCGCCATTCACGTTGATCCGCGAACTGTCTAATGACAAATCATTTATAACTGCGATTGCTTGAGCGGCAAAAGCTTCATTTAATTCAATTAAATCAATATCTTTGACATCCATTTTCAGCTTTTCCATTAAACGACGTGTCGCCGGCGCTGGACCAAAGCCCATAATGGCCGCTTCACATCCGGCAACTGCCCAATCCACGATTTTCATTCTGGGTTTCAATCCGCGTTTTTCCGCCTCTTCGCGGCGCATCATCACTAATGCCGCCGCCCCATCATTAATGCCTGAAGCATTAGCTGCCGTGATCACGCCATCGGCTTTAAATGCAGGACGCAATTTAGCCAGTTTTTCCCGTGGGGTATCTCTTGGGTGTTCGTCAGTATCGAAAATACGTGAGCCTTTACGCCCTTCTTGAATTTCCATCGGCAAAATTTGATCTTTAAAATAACCCGCTTCAATGGCTTTCAACGCTTTTTGCTGGCTATTCCATGCAAAATCATCCATTTCTTCGCGGGAAATATTGAATTGTTCTGCGACATTTTCTGCCGTCATCCCGTTGTGATACGGGCCTTCAGGCCAAGTCAAAATTGATGTTAATCCATCTTCTAAAACATCATTACCCATTCGGTAGCCATAACGCGCTTTGCGTAAGTAGTACGGTAGCATGGTCATATTTTCCGTTCCGCATGCCACAACCACATCCGATTGCCCGGTTTGCAGCAACATCATGCCATCCGCCAGTGCCTGTAACCCCGAGCCACATTGACGGTTAACAGAGTAAGCTGTTGTTTCTTTAGGTAAACCAGCACGTAACTGACAGATCCGCGCAATAAAACCGCTTTCTGCGATCTGCCCCACATTACCGACGATCACTTCATCCACATCTTCTGGGGCGATCCCCGCTCGTTTTACCGCTTCGCGGATCACTTCAGCACCGAGATCGTGCTGATGGGTATTTGCAAAGCTGCCCCCCATAGAACCTATCGCGGTTCTCACCCCACTAACAATCACAATATCATTTGCATTTTTCATTATGTCCTCCTACAGCACCATGCCGCCGCCAACGTTAATCACTTCACCATTGATATAGCGTGCTTTATCTGATGCTAAAAACGCCACACATTGCCCAACATCCCGCGGATCACCTGCAAAGCCCGCTGGAATTTTGCTGATCATCAGATCCCACACTTTTTCAGGTACGCCGCGCGTCATATCGGTATCAATAAACCCCGGGCAAATCGCATTGACAGTGACACCTTTGCGAGCCAATTCGCGGCAGGCAGTTTTCGTTAAACCAATAACACCCGCTTTTGATGCGGCATAGTTAGCTTGCCCCACATTCCCAAGCCAGCTTGCTGAAGAGATATTCACAATGCGACCACGCCCTTGTTCACGCATCAGTTTTGCCGCTTCTTGCATGCAGTGAAACGTGCCTTTCAAGTTAATGTCGATAACCTTGTCCCAATCTTCGTCACTCAGCTTATGCAACATGCCATCACGGTTGATCCCTGCGTTATTCACAATCACATCAATACCGCCAAAGTGTTCTTTAGTTTGAGAAAAAAGCGCATTGACTTGCTCGCGTTTGGAAATATCACAAGGGATAAACACGGCTTCAAAGCCTTGCTGCTGTAACTGTTTTGCGCTTTCTTCCCCTGAGGATATCGCGAGATCAGAAATCACCACTTTAGCCCCTTCTTCTGCCAGCACCTGTGCAATAGCAAAACCAATACCTCTTGCTGAACCTGTGACGATGGCAATTTTGTCTTTGACTAACATAAATAACGTCCTCTTTAATATTGAGAATATAAATACGAGACCAGACCAAAAGGCGCTTCTTCAAATAACGAAGAAGGCATCACCTTCAAATCCGGGGAAATTTCTGGCATAAAGTCCATATGGGCAAGAATGTCACGCTCAAGGTCAATCCCCGGTGCGATTTCAATCAGCACAGGGACTTTTCCACCCAAGGTAAATACCGCCCGCTCCGTCACAAAATGCATGGTTTGGTTAATCTGGCGTGCCACATCTGCGTTCCAAGAGATCTGCCTAACGTTGTCTACTAGCTTGCGGATATCCCCTTCACGAATAATCTTTAACTGACCATTTTCACAGCGGATATCTAATCCTTTGGCGGTAAATGTTGAGCAAAAAACCACGTGGCGAGCATTCTGCGTGATATCAATAAACCCACCAGCCCCCGGGCAAATATTGCCCAACAACGTGGCATTAACGTGGCCGCAAGCGTCCATTTCCCCTGCGCCCATATAGGTGATATCTACCCCTGCACCGTTGTAGTACAGCATTTGGTCTTGATGACTAATCATCGCAGAAAGGTTACGACCGATCCCAAAATCGATACCACCTGCTTGTACACCACCCCAAATGCCAGATTCCACTGTAATATCAACGTGTTTGCTGGCATTTTCTTCTTGGATAATTGAACCAATTACATCGTTAGGGATCCCTGTCCCTAGGTTGATCACACAGTTTTCAGTAAGATAACGGCAAGCAATGCGCCCGATCAGCTTACGAATATCGAGAGGCAGTGGCGTGGTCTGCTGAACAGGTGTACGAATATCGCCGCACAATGTTGGATCAAAGAACCAACTTGAGGATTGACGGTGATCCTCTTGCGGGTTATCGCAGATCACAATGTGGTCGATAAAACTGGCGGGAACGGTGACACGTTTTGGGTGCAAAGTACCTTCTTCCACACAATACTTCACCTGAGCAATGACTTTCCCACCGAAGCGTTTTGCGGCTAAAACGGCATGCAAAACTTCCAGCGACATCGCTTCTTCATCCGTGGTCAGGTTACCCTTGCTGTCTGCGTGTGTACCGCGGATCACCACAACATCCAGCGGAATTTCGGGGTACCATAGCCACTCTTCACCTTTGAAGCTAACTTTTTCAACCAGTGGCGGCAGCGCTAACGTTTTGGCATTCATGCGTCCACCCTCTAAATCAGGGTCAATAAATGTGCCTAAACCCACTTTAGATAAACGACCAGGAAGACCCGCCGCCATTGCACCATACAAATGCACCATTTGCCCCTGAGGTAAGCAATATGCTTCAACTTGATTGTCGTTGATCATCTGCATCCAGCGTGGCGCTAGTCCCCAGTGAGAGCCTATAATGCGTTTCACCATACCTTGGTGGGCAAAATGTTGATTACCGCGAATACGGTTACATTGCCCTGCCGCATGCACTAGCGTTAATTGTTTTGGCGAACCTTCTGATAAAAAGCGTTGTTCAATAGCGGACAAAATAGACTCTGCCGCACTCGTTAATGTCATTCCTACAGTGCAAATGGTATCGCCATCATTAATTAATTCAGCGGCTTCTTGTTTAGTAATAAACTTATTATTCATGATAAAACCTGCCTAAGGCTAATATTTCATAGCCCTTTATTTGATAAATTAAACGAATTAGATGTTAACTATTTAAAGAATAATATCGCTGTTTTAAATCTTTCTTACTTATTTTTCCATTCCAGGTTCTTGGGAAGCTACGTGCAAATATAATTTTTACTGGAACCTTATAATTAGGTAAGCGTTCTTTTAACCATTCCATGATTTCTTTACTTGTTAAGCAAACTTGGCTTTCAGGAATAATAAACGCAATAGGTTCTTCGCCATAGATCGGGCTTTCTACTGGAATGACCGCCACTTCATTAACGCCGGGATAATTAGAAATTAAATCTTCCACTTCAATGGAATAAATTTTTTCTCCACCTCGGTTAATCATGTCTTTAATTCTATCTTGGATATATAGAAAACCATCTTCATCGATATACCCGATATCCCCAGTAAAAAACCATCCATCCTGAAATGATGTGGTATTCGCAGGGCTATCAGGCCAATAACGTTGGATCACCACATCCCCTTTAACCCAGATATTACCTGTTTTATTTGCCTGTTTTTCTTCACCATTTTCACTTCTAATCGACACTTTTAGCCCTGGGACAGGAGTACCTGAACTGGCTTTTTTAGGGCTGTTACGAATATCATCTAAATATACCGTTGCAGGAGATGACGTCTCCGTTAGACCATATATAGAGTGTATCGATGTTTTTGGAAAAATATATGAAAGTTCTTTTATGGTGCCTTCATTTAAATGCCCAGCACCGCAAGCAATCATCTTTAATGAATTAAATTTATCCAAATTAATGCTTTTATTTTCTTTTATCTTTTGGATTAATAAAATAAATACCGTCGGTGAACCATGTAAGAAAGTAATCTTTTCTTTTGCGATGGTTGAAATCATATCCTCAGCATTAAATTTTTTATGTAGAAAAATTTTTCCACCAATATGAATAAATAATGCCAAGATAGCAGATAACCCCGTAATATGATAAATGGGTACCGCTAATATCGTTTTATCATTTTCAGTTAACTTTAATGTTTGTTGATAAGCATAAACCGCTGACAATATATTTTTATGAGTGATGACTGCGCCTTTTGGTGTCCCTGTTGTTCCTGAGGTAAAAATAATGACAGCAGGATCATCCCCATTAACTTGATTAACAAAGGTCATTTCCTCTGTTAGCGCTAATGCTTTCCACTGAGAAAGGCTAATCCCTTTTGCATTAAGCTCTCCTAACCACGGCTGGTAGCTATCATCCCAAAAAATCGCATCCGCCTGAATACGAGAAAGATGTTCTTTACCTTCAAACTCCTTCATTTTGGTACTTAATGGAATAACTTGAATGCCTAGCCCAACCGCAGCATAAAACAGCTGGCAAAATTCAATGGTATTTCCCCAACCCAAAATAATACGGTCACCTTTTTGTAATTGCAGGGTTGATGTTAGCCAAAACATAGTTTGGTTGACCTTCACCAATAACTGACGATAACACCAATGTTGCTCTTCAAAAACAATGGCCACTGCATCAGGCTGTGTATTTGCCCTGTATAATAGGCTTTGATAGATATTTGAATTTGACGCAAGCATGAGCACACTCCAACCAACGGATATCACTTATTGGTATTCAATGTATAAAATGCCCCCCTCGAAATTAGTGCCAATGTTCACATATTGTTCACATCTTTTTTTTAATTGGATTAGTGATTTGCACAATCGACTTGTTAATTATTTTTTGCTTAAGTGTCATTTAAATGTGCCATTTTGATCCTAAGGGTAAATATTTACCTTTGGTTATCAATTTTATGCTAAAGCTATCTACGCCTCTAAACTATTTTTTAGTTAGCAATTGTGCGTATTAACAATACGTCCGTCATCGCCCCCGTTAGATATTATGCAACAATAAAAGCTCACGCTGTTTTAAGGTCAGTTCCATGCACTCTGTGCGATCCGCAACCTAAGCCCAGCAAAAATGGATGAAAAAGGTGGCGAATTGATGGCAGATTGCTACAGTGAGATCGTCAGTAACGGGATTATTGAGTCTAATTCTTCGAAATGATTAAGGAGATAATCAATGGCAGACACACCCTATGTTCCACCAAAGGTATGGCAATGGGAGCAAGGTAATGGCGGCAAATTTGCCAATATAAACCGCCCTGTTTCCGGTGCAACTCATGAAAAAGCCTTGCCTGTAGGTAAGCACCCACTACAGCTCTATTCCTTAGGCACACCTAATGGTCAAAAAGTAACGATCATGCTCGAAGAGCTGTTAGCGTTGGGTATCAAAGAAGCGGAATATGATGCTTGGTTGATTAATATTGGTGAAGGCGATCAATTCAGTTCAGGTTTTGTTGAAATCAATCCAAACTCAAAAATCCCTGCATTAGTGGATAGAAGTGGCAAAGAACCAATCCGCGTGTTTGAGTCGGGTTCAATTCTGACCTATTTGGCAGAAAAATTCTCCGCCTTTTTACCCACTACACAACCTGAGCGCGCCGAAACATTATCGTGGTTATTTTGGCAGATGGGTTCTGCGCCATTTGCAGGGGGTGGCTTCGGGCATTTTTACGCTTATGCCCCTGAAAAATATGAATACCCAATCAATCGATTTGCCATGGAAACGAAGCGCCAACTTGACGTGCTTGATAAACGCTTAGCTAACAATCGATTTGTCGCAGGGGATAACTACACTATCGCCGATATGGCCATTTGGCCGTGGTATGGCGCTTTAGTCAAAGGCTGGCTATATGACGCCGCCGAGTTTCTATCAGTGCATGAATATAAAAATGTCATTCGCTGGGCAGACGAAATTTATGCACGCCCTGCGGTACAACGCGGCCGCCGAGTGAATCGCTTACAAGGCGACCCCGCACAGCAAGTGCGCGAACGCCACGATGCGAGTGATATTCGCGAGTAGATACTCCTTGTCGCTAAAATAAAACTGAGGTTTATGCATTTAAATCTCAGTTTGTTATCATTAGCAAAAATACGTAATCCCAACCAAATACCTTATTTAAAAATAAATCTAGTCCTCTTTAGGGTTGTTTATCTTTGATGGCCAATTTTCAATCGAATCCGTAGGACTACATTTCATCGTCATACTTCATTCAAATATGAGTCTGTCAGCTTAATTGATTCTTCAATTTTTCGGGTTGTTTGCTTGACCTTTTTAGCCTGAAAAATTAGCAGAAAAGATCAACAACTCTTAGCTTAAGAAGTAAGGCGATTTAAGTTAGTCATAAGCAATTAAATCACCTTATTCATTAGTAATAACTATCTACTCTAATCTATACAAATTTAATATTTCTTTTCTTCCCATCAAATCTATTAGCCTGCTAGGAAATTACTATCAACAATAAATAAGAATTAAAAATAAACAAAATAACCATTTGAATTATAAGTCTTTGCATTAATTACAAATGAGCGTTCTAAATAAAATATTATTGAAGGATTGTCCTGTGAATATTCGAACATCGTCAGGGAAACGCACTGCTATGCAGTTAGAAAATGGTGATAATGAAATTGTCATTCAATTCCGTAATGTCACTAAGTCTTACTCCTCAAAATTGAAAACGGAGCAAAAGCTAGCGGTAAATCACGTTAGTTTAAATGTCTATCGAGGGGAGATTCTATGTTTAATGGGCACATCTGGCAGCGGAAAATCTACTCTGCTACGTCATATTAATCGATTAATTGATTCAAGCAGTGGCGAGGTTTTTATTGAAGGTCAAGATATCAGCCTACTAAACCAAAAATCGTTACGTAAATTACGTTCAAAACGTATTGGCATGGTTTTTCAGCACTTTGGATTATTGCCTCATAGAACAGTGATTGAAAATGTGGCTTTTCCCCTTGAGCTAGAAGGCAAACCTGAAGCGGTTCGCCTTGCGGCTGCTCGAGAACAACTTAAAGCTGTCGGCTTAGAAGGTTGGGATAATCACTACCCACATGAGCTCTCGGGTGGCATGCAACAGCGGGTGGGCTTTGCTCGCGCCCTTATCACTCAACCTGAAATTCTATTAATGGATGAACCTTTTAGTGCCCTTGACCCAACGATCCGCAGAGGCTTGCAGCATCACATTTTGAAACTAGTGCGTGAAAGAGGGATTACGACATTATTTGTCACTCACGATCCCAGTGAAGCACTACGCTTAGCCGATAGAATAGCAGTAATGCGCCATGGTGAGATAATTCAAGTCGCAAGCCCAACTGAACTTCTTGAAAACCCAGTAGATGATGAAATTGCTGAGTTTTTTCAAGAGTACTCTTCATCTCCCGTTCGGATTGCTACTTTAGCTACTAATGCATCTGCTAGCGCCACAAAAACTCCCCTATCTGACGTATCTAAAACGACTTTTGCTCGCTGGAAAATACTATTATTAGGCCCAGCTAGCCATGCTGAATATGGCAAGGGGGGATTATTTTGGCTAACGGCAGCAATTGAATTAGCCGCAATAAACCTAATCATACAAGGTTTGCCATCGAAAGTTGAATTATGGTTGACGGGATTCATTTTAATGATTGCTAGTCGCATATTTACATTATCCACAGTTCAGCATACTCGAAAAAAAACGCATTCAGGTTGGAAACTTCCATTATCTATGCTGTTATTTAGCCAGTTCTTGGTTATCTGGCGAGCCTTTTCCAATGACGCTGAAACACTTTTTTTTACCTTTCCAGCCAATAGACCGCTTTTCACTGAAACATCACAACTAATCGATAATATTATTGATTGGTCACAAAGCACTTTTGAGAGTACTTTTGTCAGTATCATTGTCTTAGTCAGAACGGTTATTGAAAGTATTGAAATCACATTGAGCTGGTTGCCTTGGCCCGTCAGTGCCGCCGCATTAATTTTACTTTCATGGCGTGCCGCAGGATTAGGTCTAAGTCTATTAAGTCTCTTAGCTGTTATTTATATTGGTCTATTTGGCTTTTGGGATAGAACACTTTCCACACTCGCACTCGTTGGTTCCTCAGTTATTATTGTATTAATTCTGGGTATTCCACTCGGTATTTTAGTTGCTAAAAAATCCCTTGCTCGCAAAATATTGACCCCCTTACTTGATATTATGCAGACCTTACCAACCTTTGTGTATTTGATCCCAGCCGTCGCCTTTTTTTCAATTGGAAAAACACCAGCAGTGATCGCCACCGTTGTATTTTCTCTGGCTCCAATGATCCGTTTAACCGCTTTGGGATTACAGGAGGTTCCAAAAGAATCCGTCGAAGCTGCTATTGCACATGGTGCAAATCCCTATCAGGTATTAACCAAAGTCCAACTACCATTAGCAAAACGGTCACTCCTGCTTGGCATCAATCAAACCATTGTCATGAGCCTTTCGATGGTGGTTGTGGCGGCTCTTATTGGTGCTGGCGGATTAGGGTATGACGTCATGGCGGCACTACGCAACATTAAAGGAGGAGAAGGTGTTCTTGCAGGTATCGCTATTGTACTTTGCGCACTCATTCCAGATCGTATCATTCAATCAAAGCTCCACAAGCAACAATAATAACCAACTGTCATAAAGGTCAATTATGAAAAAAACAATGTTCCAACAATTCGGTGCGGCTTTACTATTTGCCGCCCTGTCATTTCCAACACTAGCAAAAGATAAAATCGTCATTGGTGAGCAAAATTGGACAGGAGCCATTGCAATCCAACACATTTTAGGGGAGGTCATTAAAAGCCGATTAGATGGCGATGTAACCTATCTAGCAGGCGATCTACCTGTATTATTTGCAGCTGCTGGTAAAGACGATGGTACTGTAGATGTCCTAACTGATGTTTGGCTGCCAAACCAATCAGCAGCTTGGGAAAAATATATCACGGGAAGTAAAACACTTGTCCCGACGAAGAATCCGTATATTGGAGAGCAAGGATTTTATATTCCAGGATATTTACAAGACAAATATAACATCCAATCTGTCTATGATTTACAAAAACCAGAAATTGCCGAACTTTTTGCACCTTTAGGAGGCGGAAAACCCGAATTATTGGTAGGGCCGGCAGGCTGGGAATCAACATATATCGGTGAAATTAAAGCTAAAGACTATGGTTTTGGTGATAACTTCGCTCCTATTTCTACTGAAGCATCAGTGACTTATGCAAAACTAGCTGCGGCTTATAAGGCTAAACGTGGTGTAATTTTCTATGCTTACACCCCAGATTGGATATTTGCTGCTTATGACTTACGCCGTTTAGAAGAGCCTGCTTTTGATGGTTATGCACAAGATAACAAAAAAGACGATCCTGCATACAAAGCCGATGGTTGCTGGAAATTTATTAGCCCAACGGTTGATCCCGACTGGCTAAATAAAAGCCATATTACCTGTGCTTATCCAGATGCAAAAGTGTATGTTCTTCATGCGGCAAGTTTAGAAAAACGTTCCCCGCGTATCGCCACATTTTTGCGAAATGTAGCAATCGAACCCTCGGAGCTAAACCAACTTATTCTACAAATTGAAAAAGAAAATACTCCCCCAGCTATCGCGGCTAAAAACTGGGTTAAAAATAATTCAGCTACCGTTGATAAATGGCTAGCAGCCAATCAATGAAAAACTATATGTATTAATGACTATGATGAGGTTACGATGAGTGAAATTACATTACAACAAGCAACCTTTGGTGCTGGTTGTTTTTGGGGAGCAGAAGCTGCATTTCAAGCGCAAAATGGAGTAATAGCGAGTCGTGTAGGCTATGCTCGATCAACGGATAAAACATCCCCATGGATAGAGGCCGTGCAAGTCGATTTTGATCCTCTTCAAATCAGCTATGATGAACTTTTATCTCTTTTTTGGAAGATCCATGATCCACTTTCAGTTGATAAACAAGGTGATAATGTCGGTGAAAAATACCGTTCTGCCATTTTTACCCATTCGACGACTCAGACTAATGATGCTATAGCATCCAGAAAATTATTGGAGCAACTACAGTATCAAGGTAAAGCTGTTGTAACTGTTATCGCCACGTTAGCAGAGTTTCAATTAGCGGATGAAAAAGATCAGCATTATATACAGAAGCATGGTGTCAGTGCTTGCTCAATTTAGACCAAATATGCAAGGTGGCAAATGCCACCTTGCATACAACAAAATGACTCTCGACTATACCGCCCCTGTATCCATTGCGCGCACAACATTAGACTTAAACTGATCAACACAGCAATGCAGGCCATAGCCATACCACTGCCGATTGAACCTTGTTCAAACTGCCGCCACACAAAGATAGAGACCGTCTGCATCCCGGCCAGCGCCAGTAGCCAAGTGAGTGAGTCACCACTTCTGCCCCTTTCCCTGTGGTGGTCGCCACGTTTTTCCCTGACACGAAAGAACGCTGTAATGTATAAGCAAAAATCGCCACACTGGCCAAAATCAATGATAATGAGGCAGCTCCAAGTAAATCAATCGGCCAATCTGCCAAGCGCTGCTCAATATCCGTGGTTAACACACTTTTTCCACGGTTAAATCGATACCATTGAGCACATATTGTTGTGAAAAAGCCTGTGATAAGTTTTGTATTGCGATCATAGGTAAGCCAATCGGAGTCTGCCTAAAAGGAAAAATAGCCGATGGCTCACTCAATGAAGAGAGAGTCTGTTGCACCATCATTTTGTTATCCTCTTTGGGACTTAATCGTTAGCGATGATGCCACGATGGCAATACGTCAGATTGATGAAGATTTTGCGACTGAAAAATGACAACCTAACCAATTATCTTTTTGTTTATTTAAATACAAAATTAACAAATATAAAACATTGAATTTGAATTAAGTCACAAATTCAACTTTATTATTTAATAATAAAATTAAAACACAAATTTATTTTTTAAATATACTCTAAAAACAACATTAATTTACCAATTAGCAACGCGTGCTATCACATAAAAGTAGCTTTGTTGAAACGCAATCAACAATCAACCATCCCATTGATGAATACTTTTTAAATGGATTCTATTTCATACCAACTGTTGCTATGCTGGCTATACCTTAAAAACAAAACCCAAAAATCAATCAATTACAGGTTAATAAAAAGTTTTATTTACCCTAGTATTTATTTTCTTTAATCCATTTATTCACATTAATTAAATTCAAATTAAAAAGATTAATTATTATTTTTTATAGGTACTCCAGTTAATTTTAATTAAAATAAGGTTCACCTAATATGTCCAATCATAAAGAAAAAGATAATATTTTATTAGATTCCGAATATGAACATATTCCTGTCCCGTTGGCGCATCGTAAAAGTTTTGCCTCAGTCTCCGCTGTTTGGTACAGCTTTCCATTAGTCTTAACCAGTGCCGTTATTGGTGGTGTAGTGACCGCTATGTTAGGGTTTAAAATGGGTGTTACCGCCATTTTAGTGGGTAACTTATTGTTGTGTTTAGTGATTGGTTCTTTGAGTTATTTGGCTGGAAAAACAGGGGAAAACTTCGCGATCTCAGCCAAAAGAACCTTTGGACAACGTGGTTATATCGCAGTCTCAGGTCTGCTTGCCACTGTTGTTATCGGCTGGTTCGCGCTGATGGTTGGTCTGACGGGGGATACCATGTTCCGCTCATTTGGGCAGGACTTATTACTGATGACAATTTTAGGGGGCGTGTTGTATGTGGGCGCAACATTTATCGGGATCAAAGCCCTCGCCATTTTAGGGTATATTGCTGCACCAATGTATTTGATTTTAGGGTTAATCTCCGTTTACATTGCGATAAAAAGTGGCTCTTCCGATATCCTCAATTACCAACCACTGGCGGGGGCTGGAGCGCTATCATTTGGTGTTGCGGTTACCATGATCTTCTCCACATTTACCGACTCCGGTACCATGACGGCTGACTTTACCCGCTGGGCGAAAAACGGTAAACAAGGCTTTTTTGCCGCATTTACTGCCTTCCCGATTTCCAAATTTTTTGCAGAAGTGATAGGGGCAATGATTGTCGCAACTGGCGTGGTCATGCACCCTGAAGTGACTGGCGGTGATTTCATTACTATTTTAGCCAATTCAAGCCCTCTGCTTTCTGTCCTCGCGATTATTTTTGTGTTTGTTAACTTGGGGGTAGGTTGTACTCATTGTTTATATAATGGTGCTGTTGGTTGGTCCCATATTACAAACGGCAAAATGAGAACCTTAACCATTATTCTGGGTGTCATTGGAATTATTGTTGCTGTGACAGGGATTTGGAATGCATTCCAAACTTGGTTGAATTTATTGGGGTTAATTGTCCCTCCCATCGCTGCCATTATTATCATGGATCAATTAGTACTTAAGCGTAAAAATAACGAGACAAAAAATTGGCAACCTTTAGCGTTCATCTCTTGGATACTCGCCTCTGGCATTGCTTTGGTCGTTAATGCTTATGCACCTGAGCTTTCCGTCGTCGTGGCTGGGTTAGTTTCGTCCTCTATTATCTATTTGATTGGTCATCTATTTCTCAAATAACCTCTATCCTTTCCTTGAGGGAGCATTCACTCCCTCAATTTCTTTGCCATTTCAATTTCATTTCACCACTCCCTTATCAAAAACATAACTACATAATAATGATGACTTTTTTTGATTAGACTGTTTTCATCTAACTCATCCCTAACTTTTATTTGACATTCATCACATTCTCAATTACTTTGGCGGTACAGACGTCTAGATATCTATTTTTAGTTCTACGAAATAACCCATTTACCCAAGGGGATCCGCGTGATAACACTTAAGAATGTCAGCAAGATCTACAACCGCAATAAAAAACAGACTGTCGCGGTTGATAACATCAACCTCAATATTGCTGCTGGGGATATTTTTGGCATCATCGGCTACAGCGGTGCAGGCAAAAGTAGTCTTATTCGTTTGTTAAATCGCTTAGAAGACGCCACAAGTGGTGAAGTGATTGTTGGGAAACATAATATTACGCTCAGTGATGAAAAAGCAGTTTTGCAAATACGCCAATCTATTGGCATGATTTTTCAGCATTTTAACTTGCTGTGGTCGCGTACCGTGCGGGAAAACATTGCATTTCCCTTGCAGATTTCAGGGTTTGACAAAAAGAAACGTCAAGCACGGGTTGAAGAGTTGATGGCATTGGTTGGACTAACGGATAAAGCGGATGAATACCCTTCTATGCTCAGTGGCGGGCAAAAGCAGCGGGTCGGCATTGCACGTGCCCTTGCCAACAACCCTGATGTATTGTTGTGTGACGAGGCAACGTCAGCATTAGACCCAAAAACTACGCAAACAATTTTGCAATTATTGGCACGGATTAACCGCGAGCTGAATATCACTATTGTGTTGATCACTCACGAAATGCAGGTCGTCAAAAGTATTTGCAATAAAGTTGCCGTCATTGATAAAGGCCGAATTGTTGAGGAAGGGCTAGTCAGCCAAGTGTTCCATAATCCCCAACATGCCATTACACGGCAATTTTTATCACAAAGTGAAATTGCGACAGATACCCAAGAAGACTTAAAAACCCTATTAGCCGATGGCCCAATTATTCGCGTCGTTTTAGATGAAGAAAAACAAAGTCACTATTTACTGTATGACTTAATTTCTCAATTTAATGAGCCCATTAAACTGGTTAAAGGGGCATTTAATCAAGGCGCAGGCTTCTTATATCTTCAATTTTTGCCTGAAACTAAAAAATTAACGGATGCCGTTGAGTATCTTAAAAATAAAAGAAATATTGTTGTTGAGGTGATTTAGTCGTGGATGAAATACAGCGTTGGGTCAATGGCTATTTACCCTATTTAAAATTACATGTTTTAGGTATTGAAACCCTCAATACCTTATACATGACATTGGTCTCTGGTGCGTTATCTGGCATTTTCGGGATCATAGTTGGCACTTTTTTATTTTTAACCGCGCAAGATGGGAAAAAAGAGAATATTACGATTTACCGTACGCTTTCCTTTATTGTGAATATATTTCGCGCCGTACCATTTATTATTTTAATTATTTTATTGTTTCCAGTAACCAAATGGATCGTCGGTACTATCTTAGGGGTTAACGCTGCGCTTCCTGCCTTGGTTATTTCAGCGAGCGCTTTCTATGCACGGTTAGTGGAAATTGCCTTACGTGAAGTCGATAAAGGGGTTATCGAAGCCAGCCAATCCATGGGAGCCAAACTGCATACGTTAATTTTTAACGTGTTGATACCCGAATCTTCACCAGCCTTAATTTCGGGTTTAACGGTCACACTGATTTCGTTAGTAGGCGGTACCGCAGTTGCGGGAGCAATTGGTGCCGGTGGGTTAGGAAATCTAGCCTATTTAGAAGGCTTCCAACGTAGTCATATGGACGTCGTTTGGGTCGCTACTTTAGTGATTTTAGCCATTGTCTTATGTATTCAAGTAATAGGAGACACCCTAGTTCGGTGGATTGATAAACGTTAATAACATGAACCTAACCCCACAAATTATTAATTTTATCTAAACACAGCTAATTAGGAATAACAGCATGAAATTATCATTATTCACCCGTTTTGGGGCATTATTAATTACCAGTTTAGCACTAACTGCCTGCCAACCAGATCAACAGGAAAAAAGTAATAAATTAACGATTGGAGCATCATCGACACCTCATGCGGAAATATTAGAGTTTGTAAAACCCCAATTAGAGAAAGAAGGCATTAATTTAGATATTCGTGTTTTTAATGATTACATTATTCCAAATCAAGCATTGGCGGACAAAGAATTAGATGCAAACTTTTTCCAACACGTGCCCTATTTAAATAAAACATTAGCCGACCACCCCGATTGGCAATTAGTGTCTGTTGGCGCAGTGCATATGCACCCGTACCGTTTTTTCTCACAAAAGTATAAGAGCCTGCAAGATTTACCTAATGGAGCAAAAGTGCTGAGTAGTAACAATATTTCCCAACACGGACATATTTTAAAACTGTACCAAGACGAAGGCTTAATTAAAATACGCAGCGATATTGACCCTGATGATGCAACTATTGATGATATCGTAGAAAATCCACGCAATTTGCAGTTTTTATTTACCTATGATGCACCGCTAATGCCGCAAATTTATAAAAATGGCGAAGCTGATGTTGCCTCTATTGATAGCCATTTTGCCGTTAATGCCGGTTTAGATTTAACGAAAGACGTCATTTACAGTGAACCAGCTGCTAACAGTAAATTTGCTAATGTGGTGGTAACACGGGTAGAGAACCAACATGATCCACGCATTGCCAAACTGATGAGCGCATTGAAAAGTGATGAAACAAAGAAATTTATTTTAGACAATTACAAAGGGGAAGCCGTACCGGTTCCTTAAGCTTGCCACTCATCATGAGGTTAAAAGGTGTTGAATAAATAATCCCATTCAACACCTTTTAATTATGGCTAGGTCCGGTAATGGCGTTTATCCAAACCGTATTTTTTCATTCGCAAATATAACTTTTTACGTGGCATTTGCAGGTATTCTGATACGTCATTAATTCGCCCTTGATGAATGTTAAGCGCTTCCGTAATAATTTGTCGTTCATAATTTTCAATTTGCTGATCTAACGCCGTTGGGGTAACGGAAGCCAATAATGGATTTACCGTTTCCCCCATCGGCATAATGCCAACAGCGTAAAGTTCTGCCGCATTCGCCAATTCACCCACATTTCCAGGCCAATGACGTCGCGTTAATTTTTTAATAAAGGCGTCATCCAGCACGGGGAAATGTAGATTCAAGCGAGTACATGCCAATTCAAGGTAATGCTCAAAAAGCGGTGCGATATCAGCCTTCCTTTGTGATAACGGCAAACAGTTAATTTGTGTCATTGAAAAACAATAATAGAGTTCAGCAATTAACTTTTGCTGTTTCGTTAAGAGAATTAATGGCGTTTCTGAAATACCAATTAAGCGAAATTGGCGGTGTTCCCGCTGAAGATGCTGCGCTAAAAAACGTTGCTGAGCCAATGGCATCAATTCAATATTTTTTATGACTAAAGTGCCACCGACAACATCATCCAACCATATGTCTAATGGTATTTCTTGCTCATTTAACAGCGTTTTAATCACTAGAGGAGCGCTTCGGTTAGTACTAATTTGGTGCAAATAACGGGACAAATAAACCCGACCTGTCCCTAACGCTCCATGAAAGAACACGGCGGCATGGGTTTCTGCTAACCCCTGTAATTGTAAATGAATTTGCTGCGTCCATTCACTTTGACCGACTAGATTGAGTGTCAGTTGCTTTTGTCCCCAGCGCCGTTGAATAACCCGTTGTTTACGCGCAGCAAGGGCTTTTCCCACTTCCAATAACAGATATTCAGGATTGATAGGCTTTTGAATAAAGTCCCACGCACCTAATTTAACGGCTTCAACCGCCATCGGCACATCCCCATGACCAGTGATCAGTAAAACAGGTAAATGTTTATCTTTTTCAAGGAATAAGCTCATCAAATCAATGCCAGAACAGTGGGGCATGCAGACATCGCTCAAAACAATACCACACCAATCCCGATGAATAAGATCTTTTGCAGCTAACGGGTCATCACAACAGAATACACGGTAGCCAGCCTGCTCAAGCAGTAGACAATAGGCTTCAAGTACATCTTTGTCGTCATCTATGAGTAAAATATCGTTATTATCATCAAGCATGTTCTTGCACCTTCTTAAAACTTAAAATGACACATCCATTGCGGGTAAGGGTTGAAGCAATTCGCATTTCTCCCCCCAATTGCTGCATAATCGAGGCGCTAATCGATAGCCCCATTCCTAAACCAATTTCTTTACTGGTGGTAAACGGCTTCATTAACGAGTCCGCCAGTTCTATAGGCCAGCCCTCGCCGTTATCAGTAATGTACACCGTTAAATTATCTATCGATTCACTGTAATCGATAGAAATAACGGCATGGTTTGGGCTAGCATCCAATGCATTGACCAATAAATTCACCAAAACTTGCGAAATACCGATTTCATCCCCCAATACCAAGGGTATTTTCTCCGGAAGATGCAGCGCAGCCTGACGAGTTTTGCGTTGCAATAACAAAATATCCCACGCATTTTGCAGGCTTTTAACTAAATCGATAGCCTGTAGTGTTTCTTGGCTATCTCGCTTGCGAGCGAATTGACGTAATGAACGAATGATCCCATCCACACGTGCAATCAATGACTCGGACTTATTAAGTGAGGTAATAACTCCTTGCTGATCCTGCCGTTGCAGGGCTTTTTTAGCCATATACACATGCATCGATAACGCATTAAGTGGTTGGTTAATTTCGTGTGCCAATGACGTCATGGTTTGTCCAACCACTGCTAATTTTGCCGTTTGGATCAATTCATCTTGCGTGGTTCTTAAATTCTGCTCAATCACCTTGCGATCGCTAATCTCTTGCTCTAACTGATGTTTTTGCTGGTTGATTTGCTCCAATGTTCGTTGTAGCAACATTGCGATACGTCCTAATTCATCACGACCGCCAACCGGAATTTGCGTCGTTAAGTCTCCAAGGCTAATTTTTACCACTGCTTGGTTCAACAAATTAAAACGTTTAACCAACCGTGAGCGGATCACAAAGTAGTTAAATAATACCGCCAACAATAATGCCAATAAGGCGGTAATGATAATGACCGTCCCGCTCAGTGACATAATGTCCGATAAATGGTGGTTTAGGGTCTGTAGTTGTGAATGGCTATTGCCTAATTGCAGGTCAAGTTGGGTTCGAAAGCGGGCGAGAATGCGGTCTTTTTCCGTCGTCATTTCTGATAACGCGTTTTTAGCACTTTGGTAATTTTGCAGTGCTGACGGCATATTGCTCTCTGATAGGCCAATATCTAAAAGTTCATCAATCGTTTGATAGAGCGTCACCGTGCTTGGGTATTGGTTTAATGCGCCTTCATGTCCAGCTATGTTGGTTTTTAAGTAACGTAAGTAACGGATATAGCTGTTATTTTCCTCTTGTGCATCCTGTGAGACATTACTCTGCATGCTTTTTAGCCGATTCACCAACACATTCACAATTTGGTCTTCTAAGCGTGCTAAAGTATAAATTAATTGCAGTTCGCTTTGCACACTGCGTAATCGGCTTTGCAAAGCTTTCGCTTGATTGGGTTCTTGCTCAAACTTATCTAATAACGACCCTTGCTGTAAGCTAATATCTTGCGATAGTGACGTCAATTCCGTATTAAAATCATCATGTAACCAACTGATACGGGCCGATAGCGTATTCACTTTTTCGTTGGCTAAAAACAGTGTGTAGAGCGCTTTATCAAGCTGAGAAAGTAAATCTTGGCTTTCAGAAATGATTTCAGCAATTTGCTGATGATCTCGCCCCGTTAAATTCTGATTTATTCCATTGATTTTACTCAAGTGTTCTGTAATTTGGTTACGCAGTTGCAGTCGTGTCGCGGTATTGGGGGCTTTTAAAAACTCATTGAGTTCTTCAACTAAGGTATTCAATTGACCATCAATTAAAAATGATGATTGAATACGCGGAAAGTAATCACCCAGCGCATAACGAATTTGTTGGTTTTGTTCGTGCCATGCATACAAGCTTGCCCCGCTGACAATCAATGTCATGAAGGTCACCGCAATAAATGCGCTGCGTAAAATACCGCTTAAACTAAATAAGCCTAAATAATTGATTATCCAGCGCTTCATTTAACTGTTTCCAAATAGGCAATCGCACGGCGTTGTTGTTCCTGAAAGAAGCGCTGCCAGCGCATATATTCCACTTCCGCTTTACCGCTATCCTCGAAACGTGAATAGTAATCCGGATCACGACTTTCCGCCTCTGTGACTGGCACCGCAGTCAGTAATGCACGTGCTTCAGGTAACGGTTTTTTTAATTGGGACTCCGCAATATAAACCGCACGCCATGCATCTTTAGATTCCATCAAGCGATAAGTAATCGCATAATCAAATAGTTGCTGAACTAGGCGTTGGCGTTTTAACACTAAATGTTCATCTAACAGTTTTGGCTGGTTTAATAGTTGGCTTTGTTGCACTTTGCGTGGATCACTGTCCGGCAATGGTGTCACTGGGTATTTTCCCGTATTGCTATCTGCTAATATTTTTTGTCCCTGCTCACTCAATAAAAAGTTGATAAATTGCTGGGCTTTTTCCTGATGCAAACTATATCGAGTGATAGCAATAAAGGTGGGTAATGTCGCTGAATCCGGTAAATAATGGAATTCAAGATCAGGCTCTCCGAGCAACAAGTTAGCGTAGTTATCAATAATCGGTGCCGCACCACCTAATCCTGTTTTAATTTTGTCTGCGACACCAAAGCTACGAGATGAAACTGTCGCTAAGTTCCCAGATACATTGAGTAAAATTCGCCACCCTTCATCCCATCCCCACTGCTGTAACAGTGATTCGATCATAAGGTGATATGTATCTGAGCGTGACGGGCTACTGATCAATAACATACCTTGGTAGCGGCTATCAGTTAGCGCGTTCCAGGTTTTCGGAATGGGTAATTGGTTTTCCGCCATCCAGTGGCGGTTAGCAAAAATGCCATAACCGGAAAATGCCACTGCGGCAACAGTCCCTTTTAATGATGCAGGCACTAAGTTTTGTGAGATATCTGGGGGATTGTGTAACGCGGCTAAGCGGTCATGCTGCTGTAAATGCTGCATTAGCATTGGAGAAGAGGTTAAAACCAAATCCACATTTTCCATCACTTGGGTATCGAGCAAGCGCTCTAAAGAGGCGCTGGTTCGGTTAATGGTTCGAATGGGTATGGCATCTGGTAAGGCATTCCAACTGTCCATGATATGGATCGTCGCTTCAGGAGAAAGTGTCGTTGCAATCACCAATTCGTCATTTTGTATAGCAGCCAAACGGCTAGAAAAAGCTAACCCTATGATAGGTATTAGCAATATTAAAAACATCACCTTAAATCGAATTATTTTTTTTTGCATGGGATGCTCCTAAGCCCGGTGTGTAGATGTGATTTACATCAAGAAAGTAACAATTTTTTTATTTGTGCTAAAAAAGTGTTTGAGACATTTTTTACCCTTTTATCTTCATTTTCTTATTTATTTGAAATCACTAAAAAAAACTAAATATCATTTATGTGAATTATTAAGATGTTTTAAATAACTAGAAATACCGCTGAAATAGGAACAAAAATTAGGAATTAAATAAAACAACGGTAATAAGTTTATCGTATTTTCTTTTTTTGTTCCTCTCATTACGTCATTAATGTAACCGCTAACACATTCTGAATAAAAATAAATTCTGCCAATGATACTCATGGGTCAAATTGACTCTTACCTTTCCAAAATTGGGTCAAAATTGACTCAAACTCATGATATTGAGATCTTTTTTAAAGAAGAACATGATGAGCTGGTCAAAAACAAAAACGACAAAAATTCAAAAAATAATTTTTTAATATTATTAATACAGGTGAATTTATGCTGCCATTTTTAAAACCCGCTACGGCCAAAAATAGTGTTGCACCTGAAAAAGTCTCCGCAACATATAAACGTTATCGTGTTCAAGCGCTGCTCAGTGTATTTCTGGGTTATTTAGCTTATTATATTGTTCGTAATAATTTCACACTCTCCACACCTTATTTAAAAGAAAATTTAGATTTAACCACAACGCAAATTGGTATGTTAAGTAGTTGCATGTTAATTGCATATGGTATCAGTAAGGGTGTTATGAGCAGCTTAGCGGATAAAGCTAGCCCAAAAGCCTTTATGGCATTTGGTTTGATCCTCTGTGCCATCGTTAACTTTGGCATGGGCTTTAGTCATGCATTTTGGCTATTTGCTGGCTTTGTTGTTCTTAATGGCTTATTCCAAGGGATGGGCGTTGGCCCTTCATTTATTACCATTGCCAATTGGTTCCCGCGTAGAGAACGTGGTCGCATAGGCGCTTTTTGGAATATTTCCCATAATGTCGGGGGCGGCATCGTCGCACCTATCGTCGGTGCAGCTTTTGCTGTACTTGGGACTGAACATTGGCAAAGCGCCAGTTATATGGTGCCTGCGGTTATCGCTATTCTGTTTGCTGCTGTCGTCTTAATTTTAGGTAAAGGCACACCTGTTCAAGAAGGCCTGCCAGCCCTTGATAAAATGATGCCTGAAGAAAAAGTGTTACTTACCACAGAGCAAAAAGACAAATCACCGGAGAACATGAGCGCATTCCAAATTTTCTGTACTTATGTGCTGAAAAACAAAAATGCATGGTATATCTCATTTGTGGATGTTTTCGTCTATATGGTGCGCTTTGGTGTGATCAGTTGGTTACCCATTTACTTACTGACAGAGAAAAATTTCTCTAAAGACCAAATGAGTGTGGCTTTCTTATTCTTCGAATGGGCGGCTATTCCTTCCACCTTATTAGCGGGTTGGTTAACAGACAAGCTGTTTAAAGGTCGCAGAATGCCATTAGCCATTATGTGTATGGTATTGATTTTCTTCTGCTTGGTGGGTTACTGGCAGAGCCAATCCCTTGCGCTCGTCACTTTCTTCGCAGCGGTTGTTGGTTGCTTAATCTATGTACCTCAATTCTTAGCTTCTGTACAAACTATGGAAATTGTACCGAGTTTCGCTGTTGGCTCAGCAGTAGGTTTACGAGGCTTCCTAAGCTATATTTTAGGAGCGACTCTGGGAACAAGCTTGTTTGGCTTTATTGTTGACCGCATGGGTTGGCATGCCGGGTTCTACCTACTTTTAGGTGGGATTGTTTGCTGCATTATCTTCTGCATCCTGTCCCATTTAGGTGCATTAGAATTAGAACGTAATCGCCAAAAAGCATTAAAGCCTATTCAATTAGCAAATGCATAATTGATAACTGATTCATCGTGCGTATTTATTCACTACGCACGATGAATACGCTAAGATTTACAGATGGACCCCAATATACCGTTGATAGCGTGTAGGTTTGAGTTTAGTTAAATCCACCAGCACCAAACCATCAATACAATCATTAAATGATGGGTCAGTCCCAAAATCCATAAATTGCACACCACCAGGCTCACACAACTCAGTGTATTGCTTATAAAGTGTCGGAATAGAACAGCCGATGTTATTTAATAAGCTTTTAAGTTTCACCAAATCGTCTTGGTAATTATCACCCGCGAATTGCGCCAACACCTGCGGTAAAGAGGCTGGGTAAGGCTGGTGAGATTGTGCCATTGATTGTTCCGCTGAAAAATATAAGCGATAGAAAGCAATCAGTAGATCTCGCGCCGCAACAGGCATCGCCCCCGAAATGGAGACGGGACCAAATAAGTAACGGTATTGGGGGTATTTCGCTAAGTAGGCCCCAATCCCTAACCATAGATAATCAAGCCCACGTTTTCCCCAATATTTTGGCTGAATAAAACTGCGACCTAACTCAATACCTTGAGCAAGGATGGGGAACATACCTTCATCATAGTGGAATAAGCTAGCACTGTAGATCCCCGCTAGCCCTTTGGTTTCAATTTGCTTTTCGGTGGGTATAAAACGATATGCACCGACAATATCCAATTCATCTTCATCCCACAACACCAGATGATAATAGTCATCATCATAACTGTCTAAGTCTCGACGTTTGCCGGAGCCTTCCCCCACTGCGCGAAACGCAATCTCACGTAACCGCCCTAATTCACGCAATATTGGCGAGCGAATATCTTGATTGCGTTGGTAAAGATAAATCGCTTTACCATCGGGAGATGTGCCTAAACGCTCACAAAGTGCTATGGCTTTTTTCAGTTCGAGTCTATCTTCAGGTAAAGCTATCGCCGCTTCGCTGGTAAATAGCCCTTCTTTTCCTTTTCCTAACAAATAGATGTGACGGCGAAAACGCTCGGCTAATTCGTGGGCTTTGGTGTGGCCATCATACCAATGGCTAAAGGGAATACGCCCCCCAATGCGAATGTTGAGTTTTTTGCCGCGCTGCTTAAACATCTCTCTGACTAGCATCAATGTAGATAAGGGTTTGTAAACCAATGAGGTGAGGTAAAATAAATGGCTATTTCGCCCCTGAATATGAATAGGCACAATCGCTGCTCGCGCTTTGGCGGCTAGACGTAAAAAACCAGTGCGCCAGTGGCTATCGCGGATCCCTTTACTACTGAGCCTTGAAACTTCCCCCGCAGGGAATACAATCAATGCTCCTCGGTTAACTAAATGTTGCTGCATCGCCTCCACTTGCTGGCGATTGGTTCGGTTATTCATGTTATCGACAGCAATAAATAGACTTTTGAGTGGTTCAATATAATTAAGAAACTGGTTCGCCACGATTTTCACATCCGGTCTCACTGCGGCCACTGTGCGCAATAACGCCAAGCCATCCAATGAACCAATCGGGTGATTTGCCACTAAAACAATGGGGCCTTCTGCGGGAATATTTTCTAAGTCACCTTCCGTTAATTCACAACAAAGATGAAAATGCTCAATAATTTGCTCAATAAGATCCAACCCTTTTAAATGGGGGTGTTCTTGAGCAAATTGGCTAAACTCTTTTTCAAAAAGCAGGTGCTTTAACAAACTGCGTTTCCATGCAGGTGGGGTTTGATGCGGATATATATCGTGGAGTAAGGTATCGATACTAAACATCATATTGTCTCCATCCGAGCTGAGTTACTGCGAACATAAGTCAAATGAGTGACAGCATGATGGCAGTTTTATGACAATATAATGAAGTGATAAAAATGCCCTATCCCCATATGCACTCCATCATTTCGTGATTATCTTCCCAGATCGTTGAGCCGTTTCTCGAACACTTCACTCGTCAATAACGGTCGACACTTTTGACGATCACAGTAGGCGTTAAGCCTCTAGACAGTGCAATAATTATTTCAAGATTAGCAAATTCAATATGTTAGCCATTAATAAATAGCGCTTAAAAATTGGCATAAACCCTGCATTAGCTTAGGTGTTAAGGCGGCAATGACCGCTAAATAAAAACATAGGAGCAATGTTGATGGAAAAAGTCATCACCGTCTGCCCGTATTGCGCCTCAGGCTGTAAAATTTACCTGAAGGTGGAGAACGGGAAGATCATCGGCGCAGAGGGCGCAAATGGTCACACCAACGAAGGGGAGCTCTGCCTAAAGGGCTATTATGGCTGGGACTTCATTCACGATACTAAAATCTTAACGCCTCGCTTAAAAAACCCGATGATCCGTCGTGAGCGTGGTGGCAAACTTGAAGTGGTTTCATGGGAAGAGGCCATTGAATTTGCGAGTTCTCGATTACTGGCAATCAAAGAAAAATACGGTCCTAAAGCTATCATGACAACCGGCTCATCCCGTGGTCCAGGTAATGAAGCCAACTTTGTGATGCAAAAATTTGTTCGCGCGGCAGTCGGTAGTAATAATATCGACTGCTGCGCACGTGTCTGACACGGCCCTTCGGTTGCAGGTCTGCAGCGTTCGGTCGGTAATGGCGCAATGAGCAACTCAATTGTCGAAATTGAGGATACCAAATGTATTTTTGTCTTCGGTTACAATGCCGCGGACTCACACCCTATTGTCGCTCGCCGAATTTTAAAAGCGAAAGAAAAAGGGGCTCAAATTATTGTTTGCGATCCGCGTTATATTGAAACTGCGCGCATTGCAGATATTCATTTACCTTTGAAAAACGGTTCAAATATTGCGTTACTGAATGCGTTTGCCCATGTGATCATCGAAGAAAATCTGTATGACAAAGCGTTTATTGATGCACATACTGAAAAATTCGACGAATATCGAGCCATCGTTGCTTCTTATACCCCTGAATCTGTCGAGGAAACCACGGGTATCAAAGCAGAAGATATTCGTAAAACTGCTCGCATGTACGCGAAAGCAGAAAGTGCAACGATTTTGTGGGGTATGGGTGTTACTCAGTTCTATCAAGGTGTTGAAACCGTACAATCCCTCACTAGTCTTGCGCTCTTAACGGGGAATTTAGGTAAACCAAATGTTGGTGTTGGTCCTGTTCGTGGGCAAAACAACGTACAGGGGGCCTGTGATATGGGGGCTTTACCAAATACCTTACCTGGTTATCAATATGTATCGGATACCGCGGCGTTGGAAAAATTCGCCAAGTTCTGGGGCATTGAAAGCATGCCTACTGAGAACGGGATCCCACTGAGCGAAGTACCGCACTTTATTGATGAGGGGGTGTTGAAAGCTCACTATGTGATGGGGGAAGACCCACTGCAAACGGAGCCCGATCTCGCCACTATCCGCCGTACTTTTGATAAGCTTGAGCTGTTGATCGTCCAAGATATCTTCATGACTAAAACGGCGTCAATTGCTGACGTGATTTTTCCTGCCACTTCTTGGGGGGAACATGAAGGGGTTTATACCGCCGCTGACCGTGGTTTCCAACGTTTCTATAAAGCGGTTGAGCCTGTCGGTGATGTAAAAACAGACTGGGAAATCATCAGTTTAATGTCAACCGCCATGGGTTACCCAATGCACTACAACAATACCAAAGAAATTTGGGATGAGTTGCGTGAATTGTGTCCTATTTACTATGGTGCGACCTATGAAAAAATGGCGGATTTAGCCTATATTCAATGGCCATGTAAGACCTTAGAAAGTCCCGGTACAGAGTATTTGTACAAAGGTGGTCAATTTGATACACCAAACGGTAAAGGCCAATTCTTTACCTGTGATTGGCGTCCACCGATTGATCAAGTCAGCCCTGAATATCCGTTGGTGTTAGCAACGGTGCGTGAAGTGGGACACTACTCTTGCCGTTCAATGACAGGTAACTGCAAAGCTTTGGCGTCATTAGCAGATGAACCCGGTTTTGTACAAATCAATACCGAGGATGCAAAAGCATTAGGGATTAAAAACCAAGAGCTGGTTTGGGTCGCATCACGGCAAGGTAAAGTGATTACCCGTGCTAATATCAGTGACCGACCGAATAAAGGCGCGGTGTACATGACGTATCAGTGGTGGATTGGTGCTTGTAATGAGCTTGTGGCAGAAAATCTTAGCCCAATTACTAAGACCCCTGAGTATAAGTACTGTGCCGTACGTGTTGAGCCAATCGCTGACCAACAAAAAGCTGAGTATTTTGTTGTTCAAGAATACACGGGAATTAAACGTCGGCTACGTGAGGCTGCTGAAGGCCTCTAATTTGCGATAAGCCAACAATTAAGCCAATGGTTGACATTAAGCCATTGGCTTTTTTATTTGGTTAATTAACAATAATTATATTAATAAATTATTGATAATTTGTTATTCAATCTGTTTTTAAAAATAATTATTTTTTTTAATACATTTAATAACAATAATAATGTTTAAATATAAATAATAATGAATTTCATTAAGAAATGTATTTTCTATTTTTTATTACTTATAATTATGTGCAAATAATTATGTGCTCGCTAACGAATATAATCAAAAAATAGAAAATTAGAATAAATCTTGAACCGAGATGCCTAAGCGCTGCATTCGCGATAATAATGTGGTGCGTTTTAACCCTAGGCGAGTAGCAGCCCCCCTCGCCCCTGCCACCACACCATTCGTTGCACGTAGTGCTGCAATAATTCTATCCCGCTCTTCGTCATCACTTTCGGGGGCCCCCGTTTGCATGCGCTTTTCTATGGCGCTGGTTTTTTCGAAGGCATTTTTAAGGCGTGATGGCTTAGGAATATTGAGTTCATGTAATTGTAAATTCAAGGTATTTCCTCGAGTTAAAATTACAGCTCGCTCAATGACATTTTCTAATTCTCGCACATTACCCGGCCACGGATATAACGATAACTGCGCAAGAGCATCACGCGGGATACACTCAATTTTACGGTTCATACGCTGAGCAATTTTTTGTGTAAAATGGGTAGCAAGTAACGGAATATCTTCAGGTCGTTCCCGCAGCGGTGGAATAATAATAGGGAAAACATTCAGCCGATAATAGAGATCCTCGCGAAACTCACGCTCTTCAGTCATGCCTTTTAAATCACGATTGGTTGCTGCAATCAGGCGTACATCCACAGGAATAACTTTATTGCCACCAATGCGTTCAATCTCACGCTCTTGCAGTACACGAAGTAATTTTGGCTGTAATTCTAATGGCATATCGCCAATTTCATCTAAAAAAAGCGTGCTCTTATCCGCCATTTCAAAGCGGCCAATGTGGGTGGTGGTTGCCCCAGTAAATGCTCCTTTATCATGACCAAATAAGTCACTTTCCAATAAACCAGACGGAACAGCAGCACAATTCATTTTAATGATCGCACGACGGTGGCGATCACTTAAACGGTGAATAGCGCGAGCAATCAACTCCTTACCTGTTCCGGTTTCCCCTAAAATCAGCACGGTGCTGTCGCTGCGTGCCACCAAATCCACTTGATCGAGCACATTGCGCATTGCGGCGCTCTGAAAAATGATTTCGCTGAAGCTTTCATTGCGGTGGATCTGCTCATTCAGCCAGAGGTTTTCATTTTTTAAACTGTCTTTCAAGCGTGTAATTTCACCATACGCCGCCGCATTATCCACCGCAATCGCAAAACGCGCCGCAATCTGCTTAAGTAAATTGCAGTTATCGTCGGTGAAAATGCGGGTATCTTCATGGGATAACATTAAAACCCCCAAGGGTTTATGATTAAATGCCAACGGCAATAATAAGGTTTCTGTCATCCCTTGGGCGCAAACTTGTTGGTACAGTGGGTCTTGAGTTGAGCGGTCAAGTGTCAAGCGCATAGATTGATTGTTTTCAAGCACTTGCGTTAAGTCAGGGTGTAATTCGTTTAAATGGTATTGGGTCTTTTCAACGGGTTTACCGCGACGATAATAACTTGAATAGCATAGATAGACCGCCGAACTATAATTATCACATAGGGCGATGCTAATTTGGCTAATACCGAAAAAACGGTAAATCTCCCGAGAAACTTCTGCAACTAATCCATCCATTTCTAAATGCGATAAGACGGAATTAGTAATATCTACCAGTATTCGATATTGGTCGCGTTCATGGCGTATACGTTCATTGCTTTCAGAGATCCCCACAAATACCCCATTCTTTTTTTATCATTTCCTTGAGATGTTATAAACACTCAAACTAATGGCCATTGATATAATTAAATATCAATACGACACCAAATATGATTATTGTAATGACTCTTAAAGGAAAATAATATCATTGACTGATTTAACTTTGATCCAATCCCCTATTTTTTTATTATTAATTAAACTGTAATATATATTTCTATATAACGATTAAAATTCCACTTCGTCAATATTGTCGAAAACGTGACGAATCGTTTTTTCCACTACAAATAAAATATCTCTTTATTTATTAATACACTGATTTCACTGGATTTAATTATTTTTTCAATTTGGCACGATCCATGCTTATACCTGAGTATCTAAATTGAAAGCAATTACATCGGAACGTTGAATGTATTGTCATCATCTATCATTCAGGAGAGTAGGATGAACCGTTTCATCATTGCAGATCCCAAAAAATGCATTGGCTGCCATACCTGTGAAGTCGCGTGTGTGGTGTCCCACCAAGAACAAGAAACGGGGATCGCCACTGTTATCAAAGATGAATTTTTTCCACGTATTCACGTATTAAAAGGCTATACCGTCAGTACTGCGGTAGTATGCCGCCAATGTGAAGATGCCCCGTGTGCCAATGTATGTCCAAACGGTGCGATCAGCCGTAAAGACGATTTTGTCTATGTCGACCAATCAAAGTGCATTGGTTGCAAAACCTGTGTGATCGCCTGCCCTTACGGCACCATGGAAGTGGTCAGTCGCCAAATCGATCAACAAGTGACCGCCCTGAATACTATTCCACAATATCGTGCTGAGGCACATAAATGCGATTTATGCCATACCCGCGAAGCTGGCCCTGCCTGTGTGGAAGTGTGCCCAACAGAAGCGTTAATGATTGTTGATAGAAACCGTATGGATGAGATCGTTAAAGAGCGTCGACGCCGCGCCGCCTTTGAAATCCCACCAGATATCTTACTGTAAGGAGCGTGCGATGCATGAGGTTGCACTATGCCAAAATGCCTTTGAGATCATTGAACAGCACGCCAAGCAGAATCATGCACACCGAGTTACAGGGGTTTGGCTTGAATTAAGCGCAGTCTCTTGTATCGAAGAGTCCGCCGTGCATTTTTGCTTCGATATTATTTGCCGTAACACCCTTGCCCAAGGGGCTGCGCTCCATGTATCTATTGTGCCTGCTCAGGCACAATGTCGCGATTGTCGGCGCACAATCCAGATCACCCAGTTTGAGGCCGGCTGTCCACACTGTGGCAGCCGGAATTTGCACATTGACAGCAGCGGCAGTATGCAGGTCAAACAGATTGAAGTTGAATAAGACGATGTTTAGGAGTTTATTATGTGTTTAGGCATCCCCGGAAAAGTCGTCGGCGTAGGTAGATCGCCGATGGATACCGCGCAAGTTGAAGTCTGTGGCGTCAAACGCGATGTGAATATTGCGCTGGTTTGTGAAGGGGAAACCGCCACAATGATCGGTAAGTGGGTACTCGTTCACGTGGGTTTTGCCATGAGTATCATTGATGAACAAGAAGCCCACGATACCCTTGCGGCCTTAATGGCGATGGAAGAAGTCGAGGAAGACGTTGGCTACTTTTTACGAGGTAATGCTTGATAGGTAATACCATTTGGCATTGACTGAGTTGCTTTACGCTATTCCCCCGCCTTAATATCGGCGAGGGCTTTGCGTTTTTTCCGTCGCGCTAACTAAAATGGTTTCAACCTTTCCACATAGCGCCCAACCAATAACCCGATCAACATGATCCCTAAAGCAATTAAAAATGTGCTGATAATTAACAACCACATATTTTGATAAACATAAGGTTGTACAATACCATAGGCAAAAATCAGTAACGGAAAATGCAAAATATAAATCGTATAAGAACTTGGCGTGAGTTGCTTACCCGGCAAGTAAAAACGCACGTAATGAAAGCTCATTAAATAAAAGAGGTAGCAAAAGCTAATTCCACATAAAGTGCCATACAACGCCAGCAGATACCGTTGCTTATCAAAATAGAATGGAAAGTAACAATAGCCACCAACCGCGAACCCAATTAATAACAATGTGATCAGGCTATAGCTGGTCACGATTGTTTTTCGCTTCAATTTGTATTGATGATTATGTAACAGTGCGGCAATCACACCACTACACCAAATTAAGGCATACAGAAAAAACGTATAGTTTAATACACTCAATACAATTAATAACAAAATTCCTATATTGGCACAACACCGGTTATTCGGCACCATAAGTAAGGCAAATAAAGTGTAAAACCAGATCTCAAAGGGTAATGACCAAAATGCAAAGTTACTTGGTGGCGTATCAGTAATAAAACCATTCACAAATAACAATACCCCCATAAAGCTCTTAACATCTAATGCCATGCGAGCCTGCGTCATGGTATCGCTAATAATATTAATTTCTCGGCTTCCAGTCGCAAAGAAATAAGGGGCGATAAAATATAGAATAAGTAAAATAATACAGCCTAAATAAAAAGGCGGTAAAATCCGATTTATTCGTGAAATGGCATATCGTTTCACAACGAATCGATTATTTTTTTGAATATTATAACTAGCTGATTTACATATCAAAAAACCACTTAATGCAAAAAATGCCATCACACAGCTATGACCAAACAGATATAGCGGTAACATCACCCCTGGCCATACCGGATATAAAAACACCAAATACGCATGACCAAAGAGTACCGTTGCTGTACAAAAGCCTCGAAGCATATCGAGTTGCTCTGAAACATCCGAGTCAATTGGTGTGAAACGCTGAAATAACTTATTCGATATCATTCGCTTTAATCGGCTCGTGTTGAAATAGCTTGAGGCACAAACTGTAAAACCTTACTGCTGTACCATTTGGCTTGCCCTTGCGCACTAAAGGGAAGGTTTTGATATTGGCCACTTAACCAATCTTCAATATTATCGGAATAATGTGGACTGGCTGGATTTGCGGATTGTCCCGTATTGTTCATTACCCATATAGAGTCTGGTTGGCTAAAATCCACAATCAAACGCATTGCCGGGATCAACAACGTATCAAAATTAGCGCCCATACTGTAACTTGCTATATTTACCGTATTCAGATTGCCACCCGCAGGATAAGGCCCGCGATCTAGATAACTAGCGAGTCGCTCAATGGTTCGTCGCTGTTGTTTTGGCAAATATGCCGCCATTTGTGACGACAAGCTGTTCCATTTATATCGATGTAATTGTCCCCATTCCCAGCGTGAATAGTCTTTACCTAACTGCTGCTCCCCTTGCTGATGTGCCATTGCCAGTGAGTAAGCGATAATCGATGCTTTACCGCTGCGAGCGCGAGTCGCTTTTTGCCAAAAAGGACTGGTCTTAATCCCTTGATCATTTTGAAAAAGTAAATGATCTGCTTGAGCTGAATAAGATTTAGAACTTTCAATAAATGCCTTCCAAGCCTGCGGAGAATGCGCAAACTTATCGGCAAACAGTTGCTGACTAAAATTGGCTAAAAATAAGTTATACAACGCAGCGCCAGCACTATTTGCATGTAAATAACCGTCAAAAGCGAATAAACGTTGCTGCGCGAGTCGGGCCTGTTCTTGCTCCGGTTGCGGCATCTGAGAAATAGCCGTTTCTAACTCAGGTTCCTTTAAATAGTGCTGCAATTTGGCAACCATCGGATCTAACTGGTCATACTGTATCTGTTGCATCGTCGCAACATCATGTTGACGCGTCCCATTCAATAATTCAGAAATTCGCTCGAAACGTTCTGGATGTGCCCATGTTTGTGAAAAATTAATGGGATAGTCTTTCTCAACCACTCGCTGGTTAGCTGTCGCAAGCCACGCACTACGGTGCTTAATTGATGAAGGATAATCTTGGTTAGATACTGTCCCAATCCAGTCATATTCGCCATTCCATCCCGGAGAAGGAAATAACCCCAGCCCCATTTTGCGTAGTGGATAACTCCCTGTCAGTTGCCAGCCAATATGTTGTTTGTCGGCAAACAACATATTGACAGAAATAACTTTAATTTCTTTTGCTAATTCAATCGCTTGAGTCACTTGTTTTTGTTTGGGGATCTCCATCAGCGCATTGATACTAATATCATCTTTCTGTGGCATCAGGGTACTCAGGGCTATGCCATATTGAGATTGCACCTCAAGAGGTTGCAGTAGATAACTTTGTTCTTTCAGTGACTCATTGAGTAACGTGCCATGCTGCGTATGATAGATATTTTCCACAACATCGGGTTTACCTCTTAGATGAAACACCGCTTGTGTCTGTTTAACTGGGTACCATTTTTGTTGATATAAGTATTCAAACCCGCTATCCGTTTTTCTTATTTGCTCTAAAAACAGGTCTTGGTTATCCGCCATCACCATGGTATAGCCCCAAGCCAAATCAGGTGTTCCACCCAATACAATGGCAGGGATCCCCGGAATTGCAGCGCCAGCCATAGCTAATTCAGGCGTATCAATTTGAATAAAACTCCACAACGATGGCAAACCAATTGGAAGATGCGTATCGTTCGCCAGTAATGTCCCATTATTTTTCGTAAGATCACGGGTAACAGCCCAGTTATTAGATGCCATAACATCATGAAAATTAATATTTTTTAAAGATTGACTGGCAAGTGTTAGCGGTTCTATTTCAGGCGCTAATGGGCGCAAGTCTAACCCCTGTAGTTTTTTCGCTTCTTGATGGGGAAGCGGCTCATCGGGATAGGTAGGAAATAACCAAGGAAGCAGGTTTGCATCTAATTGTTGGGCGATAATTAAGCTATCTATCTCTTCGTGTAGGTTGCCTGCCAAGCCAAAATTAGCAAGAGATAAAATAAGGATTGCGTCATCAGGTCGCCATTTGGGTACGTTATAATTAGCAGCTGATAAATCCATAGGCAGCTTATCTTGATGACTATCAAGCCAAGCGTTTACCCCATTTGCATACGCTTCGAGGTAACGGCGGTTTTGAGGGCTAACATTATGATATAAGGTATCTGCCGCTTCGCGAAAATGCATTTTACGCATAAAACTGTCAATACCAATGGCTGGTTCACCCAGATACTCCGTTAAACGCCCTTGTGCGGTTAGCCGCATTAATTCCATATGACTAATGCGTTCAGATGCGTGAACATACCCCCATACCAGATAAACATCTTCAAGGTTTTCCCCTTTAATTAAAGGAACGCCCATTGAATTATAACGCACGCTAACGGGGGATTTTAATCCCGCCAAGATAACCTGGCCTTCTGTTTTTGCAAGGGTGTCCGCATAGTAATGATTGAGTAAACTATGGCAACCTGAAAGTAAGAATAACCCGCTGATTAAAAAAGATAAAAGTAATCCCTTACCCCGCATTATTAGCTCCATGGGTTGAATTTTGTTCATGAGCCATTATAGGTGTGATTAAGTGAAATTAAATAAGGGGATTCTTATCGTGAGGCGAAAGAGTAATAAGCGGTAGAATCGAACACTACCGCCTGATGTAGATGGATAGAAACAAAATTTATTAATCACCTTTTTTGTGATTATGCGGTTTTAGATCAGGATGCTTGTCCTTGTTTTCAGGGGCAACCCTTTGCCTTTTATCCTTTTCTCCAGTCGTTTTTGCGATTGGCTTTGGACCCGTTTTAATCCCCATACACTCTCCTCTATTTTCAATAGACGCGGTGAAATCCTGCTAACCAATTGGGATTAACCCAAACATCAATAAAAGAAACTATTTTTTCCTTTAGCAGCCTTCTTCGCCTTCAAACACACGAAACTCACTTAGAGACTGCCCATTAGCAAGCGCTTGATAAACTTGCTGCACAGCAGCAACGACAGGCTCTGTCATCGGCAGATAAAACCCCACTAAATCAGGTTGAATACCTAAGAAAACAATCTCTTCGATATCCTCTTTTAATTGGTCGATTAAAAAATTCAGCGGTAAATTATGAGTGCTCATAATAAACATTTCTGCGATATCATCAGGGTCAATAATCCGTATTTCCCCCGGCGCTAAACCAATATCTGCCGCATCCACAATTAATAAACGCTGGGGTTTTAATGCGCGCACTTGGTGCGACACACTTTCAGGGCTGCTCCCACCATTAATCCCTTGCCAACCGTCAATCGGATTGGCTTGCATTAAATCGAACAACATCGGACCCGCACCATCGTCCCCCATCATGCTATTGCCCACAGCTAACATCAGGTTTTGCGCAGGCGCTTGATGTGGTGCGGGCGATGGATCTTTTAAAAAAGGTTCATCGACGAATGATAGGGAACTTTGTCTAGTTGTATGACCCGCCCCCTGCCGTTTCACAATCAAATAAATCGCCGGTTCACGTTCAATTTCCCCCAATAGCCGAATTAAGGTTTCGCTCCAGCCTTGGTAAGGGGAGTGCGGATCTTTGGCAAAACCGTCTAATGCCAATGCCAACATATTGGTATGAGTGGCGTCGATATTAATTTCCCCAAAGGTAATTAACCCTTGTAACTTGCGGCGAGCCTCCCCCTCCGGTAACGCTTGTACCCAAGATTGATAACCTGACAGCGGGCAAACTAACTCGGTTTTCAAGCAATCAATCATCCCAACGTGGTGACCAATTGCTAACGAGTAATACATCACCTGCTGGGCATCTTCAGGAATATCATCATCACTGTCGACAAATTTTTGGCGTAAAGACCAAAAAAAGACTTCGCCATCCGTTGGCAAAGGGCTAGCCGAAGCAGGACTAGTCATGAATGCCTCCTTGCTTCAACACAGCGACTAATCGGTTAACAATGTCACGCAGACGGGGATCTTGCTCTTCATTCAGCCACGTTTGCAATGTCGTTTGAACTTGATCAGGACTTGCCCCTTCCAGTAAGGATAAAAATCGATCACTGATTTCGCGACCTTGGTAATAACCTGCTTGTCGGCGTGCTTCACGTTCGATCATCACCCGAGTCGCTAAAGGAATGGATGGTAAAAGAAGCTCCACGCGCTCCCCTTCTGCCTCATGATGATCTTGTGCTGACAATTTTTGCTTCAGTAACCCAAGCGCGACCGCAAAACCATAAATAGTGGCGGCAGGTGTAGGAGGACAACCCGGGATCCACACATCGATAGGCACGATATGTTCACTGCCGCCCCACACGCAATACAAATCATGGAAAATACCGCCACCACAACCACACGCCCCATAAGAGATACAAATTTTTGGATCAGGTGCCGACTCATAAGCGCGCAATGCGGGCATGCGCATCGCACGAGTGACAGCCCCAGTAAACAGTAAAATATCTGCATGGCGTGGCGACGCAACGACCTTGATACCAAAACGTTCTGCATCAAAAACAGGGGTAATTGCCGAGAAAATTTCGATTTCACAACCATTACAACCACCGCAGTCAACACGGTACACATAGGCGGAGCGCTTGATGTCTTTTAGCAGTGTGCTTTTCAGTTTCGCCACGTGTTCATCAAGTTGGAGAGGTTGGCTAACATGATGATTAATAGGAATATCTGGTAGACTCATTATTTATCTCCCTCAATGTGCAAGCGGAAATTTTGGCGACCATTGTTCAGTAAATTATTTTTTTGTTTGCAAGATGGGCAGGTTTCATACATCGGGCGTAGCGCTTCAATAGCGCTTTCTTCGATACCTGACGCCACCATTAACGCCATCGCATAATCTACCGATTTTTTAGGCGCAAATGCTTCGCCACATTGACGGCAATGTTGTAATCGAAAAGTCCCTTTCATGTACAAGTCTGCCTTGTTCATGACCGCCGTTTCGAACTCTTCCGTTAAATGGATCGCACGAGTTGGACACACCTCTTCGCAACGTGCACAGTATATACAACGCCCAAGAAATAACTGCCAACGGCGCTCACCACTTTCTAAGTCAGTTTCCATGGTTAATGCATTGGCAGGGCACGCCGAAATACACGCGCCGCAAGCGATACATTGCTGAGGATCATATTCAGGTTTACCGCGAAATCCGTGTGCGACTTCGAGGGGCTTGAACGGATATTTCACCGTCGCTGCACCTGCGTTTTGAAGGGTTTTAAATAGTTTAAACATAATATGCCCTCCGCCTATTTCATTATCGACTGTTTACGGTCGATGCTGTGCTGCTCAAGTTCTTTGTATGCCACGGTTTTGGCTTTGCGTTTTTTCACATCCACCAGCGTCACACGGTCGGTACAAGAGTAACAAGGGTCAAGACTACCGATGATCAACGGCGCATCGGAAACCGTATTGCCTTGCAACATATAGCGCAGTACAGGCCAATTGGCATAAGTTGCCGCACGGCAGCGCCAGCGGTACAGTTTTTGGTTATCCCCTAACATACTCCAGTGGACATCTTCCCCACGCGGCGCTTCGGTATAACCCAGCGCAAATTTATGTGGCTGGTAGGTAAAGCCTTCCGTGAGGATTGGCCCTTCTGGCATGTTATCCAGCGCATATTCAATCATCGACAGAGAGTCCAACGTTTCTTTAATACGCACCATTACTCTTGAATACACATCGCAACCATCAAGACTGAATAAGGTTTTTGGTAGATTGCCATAATCCGCAAATGGGTGGTCAAAACGCACATCGCGTTTAAAACCACTCGCACGGATCATTGGTCCCACAGGGCTGTAATCGCGAGCAACTTGTGGCTCTAGACGACCCACACCCACAGTACGCTGCTCCATATTCGGCGTGCTCAATAACATATCCACTAATTGCGTGACATCGCGGCGCATCTCTTGGACTAACTGAATGGTTTTCACACGCTGTTCTTTGAGGAAATCACGGCGAACACCACCAATCAAGTTGGTGCCATAGGTTTTGCGCGCCCCAGTCAGCAATTCCGCCATGGTCATGGACTTTTCACGTACGCGGAAAAATTGCATAAACCCCGTGTCAAACCCGGTAAAATGGCTGGCTAAGCCGATATTCAATAAGTGGCTGTGAAGGCGCTCAACTTCTAAAAGTACGCTGCGAATGGTGTGCGCCCGTTGCGGTACATAGATACCCAGTGCATTTTCCACCGAAGAGGTGTATGCCACGCTATGGGTGAAGCCGCAGATACCGCAGACACGATCGGATAAAAACGTGACTTCGTTATATCCCATACGGGTTTCCGCCAGCTTTTCCATCCCACGATGGACATAGAACATGCGGTAGTCCGCATCAACAATGCGTTCGCCATCAACAAATAAGCGAAAGTGTCCCGGTTCATCAGAGGTGATATGCAGCGGGCCAATTGGCACCACGCGGCTTTGGGTTTTACTGTCGTTGATAAACTCGTAGGTTTCCGTGTCTGTGGTGGGTGCTGGGCGTTGGCGATAATCCATCGTGTCTTTGCGCAGCGGATATAAATCTTCAGGCCAATCATCGGGTAAAACCAAACGGCGTTCATCAGGTAAACCAACAGGACGCAGACCGTACATATCACGGATTTCCCGCTCCCCCCATACCGCTGCGGGTACACGTGGCGTGACCGACGGAAATTCTTGGGTAATTGGGTTAACAAACGCTTTCACCGTCACCCAGCATTTCTCCCCCTCTTCCATTGATAATGCGTAATACACCGCAAACTGACCATTAAGTGGGCGCTCATCATTGCCCCATAAAACAGGCAACCACCCGCCGCAGCCGTAGTAAAGGAACTCCACCACCTCAGGCAGCATATCTGTTTTCACCGTGATGGTGAGCTGGTTAGCGGTTTGCCACTCTTGTTCTAGCACCGCATGCGGAAATTTCTCACGCACTTGTGTCAGGTAGCCAACGCCTTTACGAACGCCTTGAAGGGTATCTGTATAGTTCTGATAGCTCACGTTATTTCTCCTGCACTGATGCTGTCGAGGCACTCACACCCCACGGCCATTGGTAATGTAATTGAGTTGATTCTGCTGATGCTGCCGCGCTATCGGTTAATACAATAGTGGCGGCATTTTCTAATAAACGGCTAACTGGCTGCGGAATATGCGTCCCCATCACTAACATCAATACGATGAGAATGGCCATTGGCAGTGTGGTTAATAGCCCTAACTCGCCACGAGACACACAATCCGGTTGTTCCCCAAATAAGGTTTTCGAAATCATGCGCACCAATCCGCCTAATACGATGGTGATTAATACTAAAACCAGCAGTGTGAGCCAAAAATGGTTCGCCGCAATCCCTGCCACCACAATCATGAATTCACTGAGGAAAATATTGAATGGTGGCATACCACCCAGCGCTAACGCGCCCCCGGCAAATACCACGGCCGTAAATGGCATTGTACGCAGTAAGCCTTTCACTACGGTGATATCCCGCGTGCCATATTTCAGTAAAACATTCCCAGAACCGCAGAACAGCAGGGTTTTACCCAAACTGTGGTTTAGAGTGTGCAGCAAAGCGGCCAACACGCCTAATGGTCCCCCGATGCCTAATGCCACGGCTATTAGCCCCATATTTTCCACACTGGAATAGGCCAGCAGACGTTTCATGTCTTTTTGCACTAAGATAAAGAACGCCGCGACCGCCACTGAGAGTAAGCCAAATACAAGAAGCAGTGTCTGAGTGAATGCGCCACCGATCGCTGAGGTCACGATGATGTAATAGCGAATAATGATAAGCAGCGCGCAGTTAAGCAGCACCGCAGAAAGTAATGCAGACGTTGGGCTTGGTGCTTCACTGTGCGCATCGGGTAACCAAGCGTGCATTGGGAACAAACCCGTTTTGGTACCAAAACCAATCAACACAAAGACAAACGCTAAGTGCATCAAGGTGGGATCAAGTAACTCGGTGTATTTCAGTACCTCTGTCCAAAAAATGGCCAACTCAGGGTTTGGCATCACATTGACTGCGTTCGCATACACCAAAATCGTACCGAACAGACCAAACGCTACCCCTACGCTACAAATAATGATGTATTTCCACGCCGCTTCCAATGAAGAACGCTGCCCATAAATACCCACTAAGAAAGCCGAGCTGAGCGTGGTTGCTTCCACCGCCGCCCACATTAAGATCAGATTATTACTGGTGATCACCAATAACATGGTGAATAAGAAGAGATGGAAGAAACCGTAATAATGACACAGCGTTCTTACACTAATTTCCCCGTCTGCCACTTCATGGTTCATATAGCCGATGGAATACAGACCGGTTAAGAAGCCGACAATCCCTAAGATGGCGAGAAACAACCCTGCCAGACTATCTAGGTGGATCCAATATCCTGCCATCAGTAAATCACCGACCTCACTGATGGTGTTGACCATCCACAATGACAACACCAATAGCGCGACAATACCAACAGTATGCACCAGTGTGACTGCGAATTTTGCGCCGCTACCCAGTAAGCGGCATGCAAAGGCCAGCAGTGAAATTACTAGCGGCGTTGCCATTAATAACGTTAACAACATGCTTTGACTCATCTCATCACCCCTTCAGCGCGGTCAGTTGATCCACGTTCAGTGTGTTGAGCGTGCGATAGATTTTACGCGCCAGTACCGCCATGATAATCACGGCAAAAATCGCATCGGTAGCGATACCAATTTCCACCAGCTCCGGCGCTTTGTAAGCGAGTAAGGCCAAGGTCAGGTGAGAACCGTTTTCCATCAAGCAGTACCCAAACGCCTGTTTGAGAATATTGCGCTGCGTGACGATGCACAGTAGGCCTAACATAAAGTGACCGAGGGAAACCGCCAAGGCGGGTTTAAGCTCAGTAGCAATCGGCAGTTTGATAGGTTCGACCACAAACCAGCACAGCACCACAATCACCGCCGCTGCTAACATCAACCATGCTGGGCTAATTACCCCACCATTGGCAGATGGATCTGACAGTTTGCGAAATGCATAACCTAAAATCACCGGTACTAAAATCACTTTGGTAATCAACGCCGAACCCGCCCACATAGCTAATTCAGGAGCATCGAGGGTCTGGGATAAGGTGCCAAAAATCGCCACTAATACTAGCGATTGCAAGGCATAGAACCAGCACGAGGCCACAGGGCGTTTCACCCCAATAACTAACAGCGAGGTGATCATCATCAATCCCGCTAAATTATTCACAATCATGGAACCAGTCATACTCTCTCCCCCTTAACCGAGCCAGATGACAGCGATGACACTCGAACAGAAGGACATCACGATCAGTAAACCAATCACCCACTGCATCGCCCATGGCACAGCACTACCATTCGCCACTTCTTCACTTGGCTCACCGGGCACCACTTTGCCAAACCAGTACAGCAGCCATGCAAAGCTAGCGACGGACTCAATCAACACCAACACCATGATTGGCGTCAGGATCCAGAAGTGTTCGGAAAGGGCGAAGCCTGCCGCAAAGATAGGGAATTTACTGAAGAAACCGTTAAGCGGTGGTACACCAGCAATGGCCAGTGCGGCAACGCAAAACCCAACACCCAATAGTGGGTAACGTTTTGCTAATCCGCGTAAACGTGGCAGCATCCGTGTTCCGCAGCTATAACTGAGCGCACCCGCGACAAGGAAGAACAAGCTTTTGGCAAAAGCGTGGTTGAAGATATAGGCGATTCCGCCTTGGAAAGCCTCTTTCGACCCAAATACAGATAAAGACAGCGCCAAGAAGATATAAGCCAGTTGGGTGATTGTTGACCATGCCAGCAGACGTTTCATGTCTTTTTGCGGCAAGTACATCATAAAACCATAAACCAACGTGATGACGGCCATCACCACACCCACCCAACCAATGATTTCCGGCACATGATCAGAAGACATTAAGCTACGGGCAAAGATATACACCCCAACCTTCACCATCGAAGCCGCATGTAAGTAAGCACTCACTGGGGTAGGTGCCTCCATGGCATCGGGTAGCCAAGCTTGTAAAGGAAGTTGGGCTGATTTCCCCCATGCAGCAAATAAAATACCGCCAAACACCATTAAACTTGCTGGCTGATTGAGCTGACCGATAGCACTCAAGGCGAATGTGCCTGTGTTAATAAATAAGGTGGCAGCGGCCAAATACAGCCCTAACGAACCGATATGGGTAATCAACAGCGCTTTCATGGCACTGCGTTGGGATTTCTCTGTCTGGTAATACCCAATCAGTGCCCAAGAACATCCTCCCGTAATTTCGAAGAACACCAACTGACCTAAAATGGTGGAAGATAACACCACTCCCGCCATTGCACCGATAAATACCAGTAAAAATGCATAGTAGCGGCGAGTAGGCCCATGGGCGTGTTCACGATTTCCTTCGGTTAAATAACCTGTTGAATATAAACAGATTAAAAACCCCAAAAATACGACAGCAAAAGCAATTAAGGTGCTAACGCCGTCAATGGTGAAACCAAATAACTCGACCTCACCAGCTTGGACAAGCACCAGCGAGGTGGCGACTTTACCGCCTGATAAATACAACCAGCCGAGGATCCCCGTACCGATTGAGGCAATTAGCGCAACAAGGGTACTCAACCACGGTGCCATGCGGGTGGGTAAGCTACTCACCAGTAACGCGCCAATAAATGGAATAAGTAGCGTGGCGAGTGCAATATTTTCTAACATGCTGTGTCGCTCCTTATAGACCGGTGAGATAAAAAACGAATCCGAGTGCTGCAACACCGAATCCTAACCAAGTCACATGGTGCGTTAGTAAGAAACGACCACGCGCCAAACTGTTTTCCACCAACGACGCCAGTACAAAAATCACCAGTAATTTCACCAGCAATAGCACCAACGCCATCAGCAGGCTGCCTACCGTCAACACACTGGCATTACCAAATGGGAAAAAGATAGATAAAAACAGCACGGCAACAATAACTTGTTTGAGGCCTATGCCCCACTTCACCAAGGCTAAGCCTGAACCTGAATACTCCGTTAATGGCCCTTCTTGTAGCTCTTGCTCCGCTTCGGCCACATCAAACGGGATTTTCCCCATTTCAATAAAAGTGGCAAAACCGCAAGCTAACAGCGCTAAAAAAGTGGCGGTGGGCGAAATCCAACCTTCACTCATCACCGAACTGATCGTGCCGATATTGGTTGAGCCGGCGATCAGTGCCACCACCAATAGGCCAAGGAATAAAATCGGTTCAACTAACACCCCAAGAGTCAGTTCACGGCTTGCCCCAATCCCTGCAAATGGGCTACCTGTGTCTAAACCGGAAAGTGAAAAGAAAAAACGAAAGAGCGCAAAAATATACAGCACGATAATTAGGTCACCCGCACCACTAAATAACGAGTTCAAGGTGAAAACGGGTAAAGCCATCGCTAACAACAACATGCTGCCAAGCAGCACATACGGCATGATGCGAAAAATGATCCCAGAATCACGTGGCGCAACAGACTGGCGTTTTAGTAACTTGGTGATATCGCGATAATCCTGCCAAATACCTGGGCCTTGGCGCGAATGCATTTTGGCGCGAATTTGCCGTGAAATACCGGTAAATAATGGCGTTAGCAGCAGCAAAATCACGGCTTGGATTACGGCAAAGAACCCCATCATCAATGTTGGTGCTTCTTGAATTGTCATGGTTTCTCCCCCTACGCCGCGATCACGACAAGCAACACCACCAACGCAGCAACAACATACAGGCAGTACAGCCTGAAGTCTCCGCCTTGTAAGCACTGCATGCGCTTCGCGATCCGATTAATACAACGGACAAATGGGTAAATAATCTTCTCATCCCAGAAAGGCTCAACATTACCCGCCCCTGTTTTCGTCATCTCTAAGGTTTGCGCTAAACGATCCGATGGGTCGAGTTGCTCACGCATACGGTAAAGCGGTGCAAACATAGAACGCAGCGGTTGAGTAAAGCCCCCCGCAGACACTGACATGTCTTTTTCCCATGCATAACCACACGCCCACGCATCCCCTTTGCGGCGATAGCTCATTTGCTTGCCTTTGAACACCAGATAAATAATGAAAGGAATAAGCGGTAAAGCGAGTAACAGAACGAAAGTCATCGCTGGGGAAATCATTGCTTGTGCTGCGCTATCAGGCATTAACATCGCCCCTTGGGCAACCGTGATATCTGTTGCACTGGTTAATGACATCGCCACATTCGCCAATACAGGGGCAATCACACTAGCCCCCACGCCTAAAATGACGCAGATAGCGGCTAAAACCAGCATGGCTGCGGTCATTGTCCAAGGAACTTCCCGTGCTTTTGTCGCTTGTTCACTGCGCGCACCGCCACAGAAACTCACACCATACACCTTGACAAAACACATCGCCGCCAGCGCCCCTGTGATGGCTAACATCACGATGGCGATAGGACCACTGATACGCATGATGAATGTGCCTTCATGGCTCATTGAGAAAAGGGATTGATAGGTGTACCACTCACTAACAAAACCGTTTAAGGGGGGTAAAGCAGAAATCGCCATACAGCCGATTAAAAAGGCGGTTGCCGTCAATGGCATTAATTTGGCTAATCCCCCCATTTTTTCCATATCGCGGGTATGTATACGATAAATCACCGCCCCTGCGCCTAGGAACAACAGCCCTTTAAATACCGCGTGGTTAAGCAGATGGTAAACCGCGCCGAGCAGACCTATGGTCGCGAGTACCGGCATATTATTTGCCATACCGACCATACCAACGCCGACACCCATCAAAATAATGCCGATATTTTCAACGGTATGCCATGCTAGCAAGCGCTTAATGTCGTGCTCCGCCAGTGCATACATCACACCAAGAACAGAAGAGACAGCACCAAAGGCCAACACCACAATGCCCCACCAACCTTGAGTTGCACCTAGCAAGTCGATAGCCACTTTGCTGATCCCAAAAATACCGATTTTCACCATTACCCCTGACATCAACGCGGAGGCATGTGACGGTGCTGCGGGGTGAGCTTGTGGTAACCAACTGTGTAATGGAAGCATCCCTGCTTTGGCACCAAAGCCAAAAAATCCCAATAAAAACACTATCGATGCCATCGTTGGCGAAAGCGTAAGTTGACGGAAGGAGTCGAAGTCTAAGCTGCCACTTTGTCGCCACATTAAGAAGAACGCTATCATGATCAAGATCGAACCCGCATGGGCGATAAAGAAATACAGCAAGCCAGCGCGAATGGATTTGTCATCTTGATCAGCAATAACGAGGAACCAAGATGCGAGTGACATCATTTCAAATAAGATAATGAAATAAAACGCATTATCCATCACCACCAGCGCCACCATGGAGGCGATAAAGATATTGAGGAAGAAGCCCATGCTCCAAGCCCCACGTCCACAATACTCCTGAACATAATTCAATGAATATAGGGCGCTGACGGTAACCAGCAACGAAATCACCATCACCATAAAGGCGGCTAAGCCATCCATCCGAACGACAAAATGAGCAAATGGGAACGGCCCTTGTGCCATATACGTCAGGACTTCACCATTCATTAAAACTGGAATGGCGCTAAACAACCCTAATAAGCCACCGATAATCGCCGAAATCCCTGCCACATAAATGGCGATTTTTTCTTGGCGCTTAAACAGCAACGAGGCAAACCCACCGACGGTATATAACGCAATTGACCACAAAAGTAATTGAAGCGCTGTCATGTTAGAGGTTCTCCTGCCGTGAGACAAAAATGTCGAACTCTGGCGGCATTGCATCGACAGACGCATTGCGGCGTTTCGCACTTTCGTTTTCCAATTGGCTTTCCTCAACCAGATGGAGGGCATCCGTTGGGCAAACCTTCACACATGCAGGTCCATTTTCGCTAAAATCACATAAATCGCATTTCACGGCGATATTGCGAATGCCCGCATTCCACGCTAAAAATGGGTTCATGGTCGGTAAACTGTCTGGTACATCAAGCAGCATCTCTTTCGGTACATATTGCTCAAAGAAATCAGGCATATTGACAGGTTTACTACCGGATGGTGTGATCGCCCCAAACGGACACACCAAGCCGCACAGCTTACAACCAATGCACAGGCTCTCATTCAACACGATCATGCCATTGTCATGTGTAATCGCGTTCACTGGGCACACCCGCGCACACGGTGCATCGTCACACTGACGACACAACATCGGGGCGGTTAGCTCTCCTACTTTCACCACATTTAGTCTCGGATGTGATTGTAATCCCTGTGCCTTGTGTGTTTCTGAACAGGCTGCCATGCAGGTATTACATCCGATACATAATTGCGGGTCGGCAATCACAAAGCGATTCATTCGCCTTACCCTCCAATCAAATTGGTCGAATTATTAATATTGATATAGCTGTCTTAGCATATTTCATGCCATGATTATTTTTATTAATTATCAATTAGTTAACTAAATAAAAAAGGAAGATCGACACTAATGACGATAAGATTGGAGGGTAAATGCTCTTATCGACACTCGCTTGTCGTGGGAAAATATCTTGAGAAAATATGTTTAAACGGGGGAATTTACTGATTTTCACTATTTCGCTGTGATGGGATAAAAATAAAACACCATTTTCGTCTTATTATTTTTTGCTTTACACTTTATTTATTTCTTTATTTTATTCATTTTAAATAGGCATTTAATTTACAACAAAGATAAAACTGACCTTAAGTTATATAAAAAACGGTTAAAATTACTTAAATTATTTGAAATAATAACGAAGTCATCATTACTGACTTGTCAATAATAAATGATGATTTAAAATAAAAACGAAATTATGAAAAAATAAATAATCCATTAAAATCAAAGCAATAGATAGAAAAAATCATTATAAAAATATATTTTAATTCCATTGATAGGCAAATCTTATTTCAGCAATCGATTAAACCAATGGACATCATTGATAAAAATCAAGAACAAATTCACTTTAATTATCCATCATAGTCCGGCTGTAGGATTATATTAACTAAAAATATTTAACTATATTTGACCGCAATCTTCCAAGGATAGTGTAATGAAAAAACTTACTCGCATTACGGTCGCTGTCATATTTTTACTTTTACTCGGTTACTTTGGGTTATCGGGATATGTGTGGTACCACGATGATCAACGAAGAAAAAATAATGACATTCAGACATCTAAAATTGCAGAAAATAATCAAGTCCTCCAATTCTTTGCTGAAAAAGGATGCGATTACTGTCACACGCCGTCAACGGATTTACCTGCTTATGCCTCATTTCCAATTGCTAAACAATTGATGGAATACGATATTCAGCTCGGTTATAAATCCTTTAACCTTGAAGCTGCCCGCGCTGCATTAATTGCGGGAGAACCCGTTCCTCAGAGTGAATTAAATAAAATTGAGTGGGTGATGCAAAACCACACAATGCCACCAACACGCTATGTCGCACTGCACTGGGCTGGCAGCGTGAGTGACGAAGAGCGCACTAAGCTACTGAGCTGGATTGCGAAGCAACGTGCAGAGCATTATGCCACTGAAGATACCGCTGCTGAGCACCGCAACGAACCAATCCAACCTATCCCTAAATCACTAAAAGTAGATGATAAGAAAGTGGCGCTAGGTTTTCGCCTATACCACGATGCGCGTTTATCTGGCGACAGCACCATTTCTTGTGCTCACTGCCACGCGCTGAACGCGGGTGGGGTTGATGGTCGTAAGACTTCTATTGGTGTTGGGGGTGCCGTTGGCCCAATCAACGCACCAACAGTATTTAACGCCGTATTTAACGTCGAGCAATTCTGGGATGGTCGTGCTCCTGATTTACAGGCACAAGCCGGAGGACCGCCATTGAACCCAATTGAAATGGCATCTAAATCATGGGATGAAATCATTGAAAAACTGGATAAAGACCCGGTATTAAAACAGGATTTCAATGCCGTTTACCCTGAAGGGTTCACGGGCGACAACATCACCGATGCTATCGCGGAATTCGAAAAAACGTTAATCACCCCAGACTCACCATTCGATAATTGGTTACGCGGTGACAACACGGCACTGACAGCGCAACAATTGCATGGTTATCAGTTATTTAAAGAGAATAAGTGTGCAACATGCCACGGCGGCATTATTCTCGGTGGTCGTTCTTTCGAACCATTAGGCTTGAAGAAAGACTATGAATTTGGTGAAGTCACCGCACAAGACATTGGTCGTATGAATGTGACTTCTGACGAACGCGATAAACTACGTCAGAAAGTCCCGACACTGCGCAATGTTGAGTTAACCGCCCCATATTTCCACCGTGGCGATGTGGCAACCTTAGATGAAGCCGTCAAACTGATGCTACGCTACCAAGTGGGTAAAGAATTGCCACAAAAAGATGTCGACGATATTGTCGCCTTCCTGAAGAGCCTAACGGGGGTTTACACACCCTATGTGCAACAAAGTGAAGCACAATAGTCATTAATTGAACAAAACCTAAATAGCACTGTAAGCGTTGACTACAGTGCTATTTTTTTGTCAGTTTAGCCTTCCCCCATAACCAAAGACCCAATCTTCATAACACACTATTCGCCCCCCTCGAAAATGATTATTTTCAATCAAAACATATTGGTTATGATTAATAATCATCACGATAATCAATAAAACCATCATAAGAATAAGATAAAAAACCAATAAAGTCGGAATTAACCCTATAAAAAACACGAATACGTACTATTGGTCAAATTGCGATCGCGATCACTGTCAATTAATAATGATTAAATATAATCAAAATGACTAAAATAAATCATGGCGGAGAAAACCATGCAGATAAAAAAATCAATCGAACGTATTCCCGGTGGGATGATGGTTGTCCCATTAGTGCTCGGTGCTTTAATCAACACCTTTGCTCCTCAAGCCTTAGAAATAGGTGGCTTTACGACTTCATTATTCAAAAACGGTGCCCCAGCGCTAATTGGCGCATTTTTGCTATGTATGGGGGCAGGAATTAGCTTTAAAGCTGCTCCCCAAGCCTTATTACAAGGTGGTACTATCACTCTTACTAAACTCGTCGTTGCCATTGCTATTGGCCTTAGTGTCGATTATCTATTTGGCATGGAAGGGATATTTGGATTAACAGGCGTTGCCATTATTGCTGCAATGAGTAATTCAAATGGCGGGTTATATGCCGCACTTGTTGGAGAATTCGGTAATCAGCGTGATGTGGGTGCAATTTCCATTTTATCCCTCAATGATGGCCCATTCTTTACCATGATTGCATTAGGTGCAGCAGGCATGGCCAATATTCCACTAATGGCACTGGTTGCGGTCTTGATCCCGCTTGTCGTCGGGATGATCCTGGGGAACCTTGACCCACAAATGCGCGATTTTCTAACTAAAGGCGGACCAATCCTGATCCCATTTTTTGCCTTTGCACTAGGCGCTGGTATCAACCTTGATATGTTACTACAAGGTGGCTTAGCTGGGATTTTATTGGGCGTGTTAACCACATTTGTTGGTGGTTGGTTCAATATCCGTGCTGATCGTCTTGTAGGGGGATCAGGAGTTGCGGGGGCAGCGGCATCCAGTACCGCAGGTAACGCCGTGGCAACACCGCTTGCTATCGCTCAAGCCGATCCTTCTTTAGAAACTATCGCCTTAGCCGCAGCACCATTGATCGCAGCTTCCGTGATCACCACAGCAATATTGACTCCCATTTTGACGTCATGGGTAGCGAAACGCCAACAAGCAAAACAACCGCAAGCCGCTGAATAAGGAGCCGAATATGAAACTTCTCGTCATTGCGGATGATTTTACGGGGGCAAATGACACAGGTGTACAATTTGCGAAAAAACAAGCGCGTACTGAAATTTTATTGGATAGCCAACAAAAACACTCATGGTTTGCTGACGTGGTGGTACTGAATACGGAAAGCCGCGCACTAACACCAGAAAATGCCTCGGAAATCATCCGAGGTAGCATCAAGCCCTTTTTGACTACACCACAGCCCCCTATTATTTATAAAAAAATCGATTCAACATTTCGAGGGAATATTGGCGCAGAAATTGAAACAATCATGAAAGCAGCGCAGCTATCAGTGGCAATTGTTGCAGCGGCTATTCCTGCGGCTGGGCGTACAACCGTTAATGGGGAATGCCTCGTCAATGGTGTTCCTTTGCTGGATACCGAATTTGCATCTGATCCAAAAACCCCAATTATTTCATCACGCATCAAAACTATCATAAACCACCAATCAAACCTTGGTGTACAAGAAGTGGACTTAGCGGTCGTTCGCAGTTCCCATTTGCAACAAAATTTACAGGAACTCGCGGCAAAACAACCCGTAGTTATCGTTATTGACGCCCAAAATGATGATGATCTTAATTTGATCGCAGAAGCTACCTTAGCACTCAATCAACCTTGTTTGTTAGTCGGTGCCGCGGGATTTGCTAATGCTTTACCAAAACACAGTTATACACAAGAACGTAGTGAACTACCTCTATTTATCGTTGCGGGTTCGATGAGTAGCGCAACGATTGAACAAGTCAGTTATGCACAAAAGCACTGTAACGCTAGTGTGATTGATGTTGAAATGAAACAAATCATTGACGCTGCCACAAGCGAGGACTATATGGCGGTGTTGATAAAGAAAATAGGTCAAGAATTAAACCAAAAAAAACATACCATCATACGTACATGCCGTGATGTTGAAGAACGTCATCATATTGATGACTTGTGCTCAACTTACGGTTTAACGCGTAATGAATTGGGAAAATCTGTCAGCAATTTCATTAGCTTGCTGACATTAAATACGCTGTCTGTTGCCAGCATCGGGGGTCTTTTTTTAACAGGTGGAGACATTGCGATTGCAGTTGCCAACACCTTGGGCGCTAAAGGTTATCGGATCCAATCAGAGGTTTTGCCCTGTATTCCATGTGGCACCTTTATTGATAGTGAGATAGATGATTTACCCGTCATAACTAAGGCGGGCGGATTCGGTCAAATCACAACTTTATGCGAAGCAATCAAATACATCGAGGAAGTTTATCGTGAAAAATAATGTTGTCGCCATTACGATGGGTGATGCTGCGGGTATTGGCCCTGAAATTATTATTAAATCATTAGCTGAGGGAGAACTCGTAGGAGCACCTGTCGTCGTCATTGGTTGTGCGGCGACCTTCCAACGGCTAATCAATTTAGACATCGTTCCGAAAATCACTATTAATGTGATAAACCAAGTCAGTGAAGCACAATTTGCTGAAGGAGTGATTAATGTCATTAATGAACCATTAGAAAAGCCCGAAACGCTAATACCAGGCAAAGTACAAGCCCAATCTGGGGATCTGGCTTTTCGTTGTATCAAACGAGCAACCGAATTAGCACTCGCTGGGGAAGTCAAAGCGATTGCAACTGCGCCTTTAAATAAAGAAGCATTACATTTAGCAGGGCATAACTACCCTGGTCATACTGAATTACTTGCACAACTCACCAACACCAAAGATTACGCAATGGTGTTATATACTGAAAAATTGAAAGTGATCCACGTCACGACTCACATCGCTTTACGAACATTTTTAGACACCTTAAACAGTGAGCGCATTGCAACAGTAGCACGTATGGCGGCACAATTTTTACAACGTGTTGGTTATGACAAACCTCGTATCGCCATCGCAGGCGTTAATCCGCACGCAGGGGAAAATGGCTTATTTGGTAATGAAGAAATCGTATATTTACAACCTGCTATAAAACAGGTAAGGTCTGAGGGTATTGATGTTTATGGTCCTTGTCCGCCGGATACGGTGTTTTTACAAGCTTATCAAGGGCAATATGACATTGTTGTTGCCATGTACCATGATCAAGGGCACATCCCATTGAAATTATTAGGTTTCTATGATGGTGTCAACATCACGGCTGGTTTACCTTTCCTACGTACCTCTGCGGATCATGGAACCGCATTTGATATTGCATGGACAGGTAAAGCAAATCCTGAGAGCATGGCTATCTCCCTTAAATTAGCAATGAACGTAGTGTAACCAATGAGTGGAATGGATAGACTTGATTTAATCCTTGAGTATCTGAAACAACATAACCTAGTCACTGTCGAAGAACTCGTTCAGGCGCTATCCGTTTCCGCTGCAACCATCCGCCGTGATCTGATCAAACTCAATGAACAAGGGGTGATCACTCGCACTCATGGCAGTGTTAGCCTTAACCGCTTTATCCCTGTTCAGCCAACTACTTTTGAAAAAAACCAACTCAATTTAAAAGAAAAACGAGCAATTGCAAAAGCGGCTGCACGTTTAATTTCACCGGGTGACACCGTGCTATTAGATGCGGGAACCACCATGTTAGAGTTAGCGCGTGAACTCACTCATATGACACTTCGAGTGGTCACTGTCGACCTCCACATTGCGCTGTTCTTATCTGAATTTAAGCAAATTGAAGTCACCATTATTGGTGGACGAATTGATGATAGCAGCCAATCCTGCATAGGCGATCACGGTCGGGTGTTACTTCGTGGCATCTACCCTAATATAGCTTTTATTAGTTGCAATTCTTGGAGTTTAGAAAAAGGGATCACAACACCGACAGAAGAAAAATCTGGGTTAAAACATGACCTGATTGCCAATGCCACTCGCTCTGTCATGTTGGCTGATAGCAGTAAGTATGGAAAGTGGTCGCTATTTCGTGTTGCACATATGGATGAACTTACCCATATTATCACTGACAGTAATCTCCCACCGGACATTCAAAAACAGTTCCAAGCACAGTGTGGTGCAGAACTGATACTTGCCCCTGCAATTAAAAACAGTTAATTACCCTCCACCAAATAGTTATCCTAATTTTTAACTTGGTTAGTTATTTTTTGCTGGAAATTGACAAATAGTCCTATAATTGTTGCAGAATTGTCTTATTATGTTACTCCCAATAAGAGTATAAAGTAACTCTGGGTTTTATACTCTCTAAATGGAGCTTTATATATGCGTAATACTCGAATTCTTTCAGCTATTGCTTTAGCATCTATTTTTCTATCACAACCTGTATTCGCTGCAAAAACGGATACCTACAACTGTGAAGGACAAAAAATAAAAGCATCATTCCCAAATGATAAAACTGCTGTCATTCTGTATAGCGATGAACTCATCGTGTTTAAAGAAGCACCGAGCGCAAGTGGAGCTCGTTATGTGGGTGAAAACTTCCAAATCTGGACAAAAGGCAACAATGAATTTAATTTATCCACCATTTCAGAAGAAGATGTTGTGAAAGGTCGCGCTACTGACGATAAAGGCCGCACCTGTAAGTTAGTCAAATAAGTATCACTCTCTACTCCATGTTTAAGGTTACATATTGTGTAGCCTTAAACATTCAATCTAATATCTCCCTGCCGCAATACCTATTTTCAAATTATGGGTAATAGTAAATAAAGAAAAATGATATTAAATGAATTTGGTCATTTAAATATCACCACTTATAAGTTAATCATTTGATAAATATTTACGTACCAATTATATCTGCAATTATACAAATAAAACAAAGAGATAGTCATATTAAATCGTGGCTATCTCTTTTTAAATTGCCATTAAAAAAAAATTCTTGACCTTCCCCTTAAGGTAAACATTAGGCTTTATGCATGATGATACTAAGAGGATAACTACATGACTAATCTATCTCAATCTTCAGTCAATAGACTAAGCTTACCCGTTGAAGGGATGACCTGCGCATCCTGTGTGGGCCGTGTCGAACGCGCCTTAAAAGCAGCTGAAAATATTGACACCGCGGTTGTTAATTTAGCCACTGAACGGGCAGATATTACGTTTAAAGGGCCTGTAAATGTCGAAGTGGCTATCCAAGCTATTGAGAGCTCAGGTTATAAGGTCGGAGAAGAAACAACCGATTTGGGCATCGAAGAGATGACCTGTGCATCTTGTGTGGGTCGCGTTGAAAAAGCGCTTTCTCAAATACCCGGCGTAATTGAAGCCAATGTCAATTTAGCGACAGAGCGCGCACATATTCGTCACCTATCAGGCGCAGTGACAATAGCAGATTTAGAAGCTGCGGTTGTGCAGGCAGGTTATAAACCTCGCCGTTTATCCGAGACAAGCACCAACGGAAATGACCAAGCTGATGATCGTCGTGAGCAAGAAGAACGTTCTTTACGTCGGTCGTTATATACTGCGGCAATATTTACATTGCCTGTCTTTATTATTGAAATGGGTTCTCACTTTATTCCAGGTATCCACCACTGGGTTGCTGATAACCTCGGGCAACAACTTAATTGGTATATCCAATTTATATTAGCCACTATTGTCTTATTTGGACCAGGCTTACGCTTTTTCCAAAAAGGTGTTCCAGCATTACTCCGTGCCGCACCTGATATGAATTCATTGGTTGCCGTAGGGACAGCGGCCGCATATGGCTATTCTGTTGTCGCCACATTTACGCCGCAAATTCTCCCCGCAGGGACAGCGAATGTCTATTTCGAAGCTGCGGTCGTGATCGTGACATTAATTCTACTTGGTCGCACATTAGAAGCTCGCGCTAAAGGGAAAACCTCTCAGGCAATTAAACGCCTTGTTGGTCTACAAGCTAAAACAGCTCGAGTGCAACGTAATGGTGAAATGATTGAAATTCCCCTTGATCAAGTCGCAATGGATGACATTGTTTTTGTGCGACCTGGTGAAAAAATTCCTGTCGATGGTACCGTCATCGAAGGAGCTTCTTATGTTGATGAAAGCATGATCACTGGTGAACCCATCCCTGTCTCAAAAGAGATCGGTTCTGAAGTTGTCGGTGGCACCATCAATAAAACGGGAGCATTTAGTTTCCGTGTTACTCAAATTGGTTCAAATACCGTTTTGGCGCAAATTATTCGTTTAGTTGAAGAAGCCCAAGGGTCGAAACTTCCTATTCAAGCACTCGTCGATAAAGTCACGATGTGGTTTGTTCCCGCAGTAATGGCTGGTGCCATCATCACCTTCTTTATTTGGCTAATTTTTGGTCCAAATCCTGCACTCACTTTTGCCTTAATTAATGCCGTTGCGGTTTTAATTATTGCATGTCCTTGTGCGATGGGACTTGCAACGCCAACATCGATTATGGTCGGTACTGGGCGAGCAGCAGAATTAGGAGTTCTTTTCCGTAAAGGTGAAGCATTACAGGCTTTGCGTGATGTTAGTGTTGTCGCTTTGGATAAAACAGGGACTTTGACAAAAGGTCGTCCTGAATTAACCGACCTGATCCCATCTGAAGGGTTTGAATATAACGAAGTTTTAGCCTTAGTCGCTGCCATTGAAACTCGCTCTGAACACCCCATTGCTGAAGCGATTGTTGCTGCGGCGAAAGAGAAAGGGATCACACTTGCGACCATTGAAGAATTTGAAGCTATACCTGGATTTGGCATTTCAGCACAAGTTGGCGGTCGTTCGGTTTCGGTAGGAGCCGACCGATTTATGAAACAGCTTGGTTTAGAGGTCAGTCAATTCCAACAAACTGCTTTACGTTTAGGTGAACAAGGTAAAAGCCCACTATATGCCGCAATTGATGGACGTTTAGCTGCCATTATTGCCGTCGCTGACCCTATGAAAGAAACCACACCAGACGCCATTAAAGCACTGCATGATTTAGGGCTCAAAGTCGCCATGATCACCGGTGATAATGCAGCGACCGCTGCCGCAATCGCAAAACAACTTGGTATTGATGAAGTGGCAGCGGAAGTCCTACCTGACGGTAAAGTTGCCGCTTTAAAACAGTTCCGTAGCAATGGTAATAAAGTCGCTTTTGTGGGGGATGGTATTAATGATGCACCAGCACTTGCAGAAGCCGATGTTGGATTAGCCATCGGAACAGGAACAGATGTTGCTATTGAAGCTGCCGATGTTGTCTTAATGTCAGGTGACTTACGTGGCGTTGTTGATGCGATTGCGTTAAGCCAAGCTACCATCCGTAATATCAAACAAAATCTGTTTTGGGCATTTGCTTATAACGCACTGTTGATCCCAGTAGCCGCTGGCTTGTTGTACCCAATTAATGGAACGTTGCTTTCACCAATCTTAGCGGCAGCAGCAATGGCGCTTTCTAGTGTCTTTGTATTGGGTAACGCCTTACGCCTTAAACGCTTTCAAGCACCGATGACAACAATCTCGGCTAAATAGAAATCCACAAGCCAGACAGTAATTTCGTTCTGGCTTCCATTATCTAAGGAGAACGTAATGGCATTAACTTCGCAACCCCATATTACAATTTATACCACCCCTACCTGCCCAGATTGCCACTCGTTAAAAGAGTGGTTGATTAAACAGCAACTGACTTTTGAAGAGCGAGATCTCACAGACCCAGAAATTATGGCAGAAGCAAAAGCACGAACTGGCGTTCGTGTCGCGCCAATCACACTCATTGGAGAACAGGTATTTTACGGCACTTTTTTATCACAAAAACCAAACCTTATCATGGCGCTTCAACACGGGCATGAGAAGTAATAAATACCGAGTTCCAAAGGATATCATACTGTTAAAGGGGGAATAATGATGAATATTGGTCAAGCAGCCAAACTTTCCGGTATCTCAGCAAAAATGATCCGTTACTATGAGCAAACAGGTTTGCTGCCAAAGGCAAAGCGAACAGATAAAGGTTATCGTCATTATACGCAATCAGATCTTGAAAGTTTTCGCCTCATTCGCCGTGCTCGCCATTTAGGCTTTTCCAGTGAACAAATCGCTACCTTACTGGTGTTATGGAAAGATAACCAGCGAGCGAGTGCTCACGTGAAAACAATGGCACTCACACATTTAGCGGAACTTAATAAAAAAATCAATGAACTACAGGATATGGCTAAAACACTTGAACATCTAGCACTCAATTGCCAAGGCAATGATCAGCCAGACTGTTCGATTATCGCTGAGCTTGTTAAACCTGTCAGTGACAAAGTGGAAAACAATCCCAAATTTCCACGATTTACTCCTCCTACACCTACGTAACCATCATTTTTTAACGCATAGCGATATCTACTATTGACCTTGCCACGATGGAAAGGCGTAAATTAATCAGTAACCCTCAACAAAATAAGGAAAACAATATGATGAATTTTACTATCCCCAACATGACCTGTGGTGGCTGTGCAAAATCAGTCACAAAAGTCATATTAGAACTCGATGAAAAAGCGATCGTCGAAACCGACCCGGCTAATCGCAAGGTGCAAATACAGACCCAAGCTGAGGAGAATGTCTTACGCACAGCTTTAAAAGAAGCTGGCTATCCTGTTGATCCTGCATAATTATCTGTTTTAATTAATCAACACAGTAAAAACTGATCTTTAGTTTTTACTGTGTATCTCTTGGCACTGTTGATCTTTCCTGCTGATTTTTACCGTTAAAAAGGTCAAAAAGCGATCCCAAGAATGGCTATATGTCTCCGTCGTGCTGACTGACAACAATTTGAATTAAGTATTGTCCCTAAACGCTGCCCTATGGGTTCGATTAAAGCACGTTTCACTTATTTGATGCTATGTTGAGAGGCCCTTGCCGAATTAACTTGGCGGTGAACCCCTCCCCTTGGCTAACATAGCTTTAATTCGAATAACAGTTGGCCATCAACGATAAACAGCCTCTAGCAATCCCTCCCATAAGTCTTAATGATAAAAATTTAGATAAACTGCACTTTTATAAACAATCTCAGTGTAAACATTGTTAACTCGCTCATACTTTTCGCTCAATGGTATTTAAAAGGTATTATTAAGTGGTATTGTCATTCTTGTACTCTACAACACCTATAATTAGTCATATAAAGGAATGAAAGATGAAAAAAAACACAGCAAAACTCTCATTCATGATGTTCATTGAATGGTTTATATGGGGCGCTTGGTTTGTCCCTTTATGGCTATTTTTGAACAAAAGTGGCTTTACGCCATCACAAATTGCTTGGTCTTACGCGTGTACCGCTATTGCAGCCATTATCTCTCCAATCCTTGTTGGCTCAATAACTGACCGCTTTTTTGCAGCCCAAAAGGTGCTGGCTATATTGATGTTTGCAGGTGCTACACTGATGTACCTAGCTGCACAACAAACTGAGTTTTCAACCTTTTTCCCGCTTTTACTGGCTTATGCATTAACTTATATGCCTACCATTGCACTCACCAATAGTATCGCATTTTCTAACGTTGAAGATGTTGAGCGTGATTATCCTCGGATCCGTGTGATGGGGACTATTGGCTGGATTGCATCAGGGATTGTATGTGGCTTCCTACCGACTATGATGGGCTATGGCGATATTTCAGCAACCAATATTCCATTATTGATCACCGCTGCTAGCTCAGCTTTACTTGGCTTTTTCACGTTCTTTTTACCTAACACGCCGCCAAAAGGCACGGGAAAGATGAGCGTCAAAGTCATGCTTGGATTAGACGCTATCGTTTTATTAAGAGATCGCAATTTCTTAGTCTTTTTTGTGTGTTCTTTCCTCTTTGCTATGCCTTTGGCGTTTTATTACATTTTCGCTAATGGCTATCTCACTGAAGTTGGAATGAAAAATGCGACAGGCTGGATGACACTAGGGCAGTTCTCTGAGATCTTCTTTATGTTAGCCTTACCATTTTTCACCAAACGCTTTGGTATTAAAAAGGTATTATTACTAGGGTTAATTACTGCCGCAATCCGCTATGCATTCTTTATCTATGGCGATGCCGATCATATTTTTACTTACGGATTATTGTTCTTAGGTATTTTATTGCACGGCGTAAGCTACGATTTTTACTATGTAACCGCCTACATTTATGTCGACAAAAAAACACCTGTTCATATGCGCACCGCTGCTCAAGGCTTGATAACACTGTGCTGTCAAGGATTTGGTAGCTTACTAGGTTATAGCTTAGGTGGGCAGATGATGGAAAAATTATTTGCCTATGGAGAGCCCGTTGGCGGCCAAACCTTTAATTGGGCAGGTATGTGGGGCTTCGGTACCGCCATGATCGTTATCATTACGATTATCTTCATACTGATGTTTAAAGAATCCGATCGTGATATTCAACAAATTAATATTCACAAAGATGAAGCAAACCCGATATCCCATTAATCAGTAAAGGTGTTTCCCTTATTACCATGGGTTTAATATCACTAAAAAAAGCCAAGTAATCGTTAAAATTTAAGGAATTACAATGAACAAAGAGAACCGTATTTTAGGCACGTTTTATGGCCAAGCATTAGGTGATGCAATGGGAATGCCCTCTGAATTATGGCCCCGTTCACGGGTAAAATCTCATTTTGGTTGGATTGATCATTTCTTACCCGGACCAAAGGAAAATAATGCGGCTTGCTATTTTAATACGGCAGAATTTACCGATGATACTTCCATGGCATTAGCACTTGCTGATGCCATTATCGAACGTGGCGGTGAAATTGATCCTGAACTAATTGGTCGTCATATTTTAACCTGGGTGGAGGCATTCGATGCCTTTAATAAAAATGTCTTGGGGCCTACATCTAAAATTGCGTTAAATGCGATAAAACAAGGGACACCGATTGCTCAACTAGACAATAATGGTATGACAAACGGCGCTGCCATGCGGGTTTCACCTTTGGGCTGTCTATTACCTACCCATTCTATTGATAATTTTATTGATCAAATTGCGCTGGCGTCCTCCCCTACACATAAATCAGATGTCGCAATTGCAGGCGCGGTGGCTATCGCTTGGGCTATCTCGAAAGCCATCGATGGAGAAAATTGGCAACACATTTGTGATCAGCTCCCCACAGTTGCCAAAATAGCACAAGAGAAACGCGTAACTACATTTAGTCCATCAATGGCTGCTCGCATTGAATTAGCATTACAAATAGCCAGAAATTCAATGGGGGTTGAACAAGGTATGGAGCAGATATATCAATTAGTTGGCGCAGGAACGAGTACTATCGAATCGGTTCCGGCAGCAATTGCGATGGTGGAATTATCTGGGACCGATCCTAATCGCTGCGCTGTATTGTGCGCAAACTTAGGTGGAGATACAGATACTATTGGTGCAATGGCTACCGCAATTTGTGGTGCTCTGCACGGCATTGATGCCATCGACGCACAGCTAAAGCAGCAATTAGATGAGGCCAATCAACTTGATTTCACCCACTATAGCCAAGCCTTTATGGTATTTCGGGCAAAAAGAGAGGATTTATGAAACCCATTGAATTAATGACTCATATTCCTCATCTTACAAATCAACGACCTGTCTGTGTGGTTGGCGCAGCAGTGATTGATGTCATTGCCGATGCCTATTCGCTGCCTTATCGAGGTAGCGATATCGAATTACACCAACAGAGCGTCAATATTGGGGGTTGCGCGCTGAATATCGCCTTTGCTTTGCACCGTTTAGGCATCAAGTCGTTAAATGCATTGCCCATCGGTCAAGGTATCTGGGCCGATATTATTCGTAATAACCTCAGTAAAAATGGTGTTAGCTCGGTAATCGAAACAGATCAAGGGGATAATGGTTGGTGTTTAGCGCTCGTGGAACCCGATGGAGAAAGGACGTTTCTCTCAATCAGTGGTGTAGAAAACCATTGGGATCGCCACAGATTAGATAACCTCCCTATTCAGGACAACACTATCCTGTACCTTTCTGGCTACCAATTAGCGGCTAAATGTGGGGATGTTTTGCTTTCATGGGCTGAATCAATTGCAGATAAAACCACCTTATTTATCGACTTTGGTCCACGAATTGCTGACCTTTCCAGCTCACAATTTTCGCGCTTAATGGCATTAGACCCCATTCTTTCATTAAATCGCCAAGAAATAGAGCATATTACTACCTTGTTCCCTGAATTCGCTCATTCAACAATGGATACGGAAGAATTAGCAAATGTGTGGTTTGAGCAATTTGCTTGTCCACTAATCATCAGAGTGGATAAAGAAGGTGCATTCTATCGCGACGCGCTATCATCAGGTTGGGTTCCTCCATTTGAAACAACCGTTGTTGACACCATCGGTGCCGGTGATAGCCATGCGGGCGGGGTTATTGCGGGGCTGGCTTCTGGCTGGTCAATGCATGATGCTGTGCTCTTAGGGAATGCCGTGGCGTCCTATGTCGTCAGCCACCGCGGAGGCGACTGCGCACCGTTTACAGAACAACTCATTAGCTATTTACAGCGATATTAATTCCTTGAAGAGAAAGAGCACGCCCTTTCTCTCGAGGTTGTTGACCAAGTGGGATAAAAGCGTGGTTTTTCCCACTTGGTGTTATCAGGCGAAAATCAACGTATTGATTTTCCTTGTTTATTTTCAAAACCTATCCAACCTGCCGCCAAACATGTTATGTTTGTCAGCAGTCTGAAGAGAAAGGGCACGCCCTTTCTCTTTTATTCTTCAGAAACAAAAACATACATATCACCCCGACATTGATTAACGCTGTATTCAATCGGAATATTTTGATGATCAAAAGCGACCTGTTTTATCACTAAAATTGGCACCGTATTTTCTAGCTGAATATGCGTTTGAAAATCAGCATCTGGCATCCGTGCACTCACTTTACTTTTTGTTCTCACAGGGAAAATATTCTGACGACGGAAGTAATCGTACAAGGATAAACCGATATCATCGACATCATCGATTAACCCAATAGGTACATAAGACTCTTCTATAGATACGGGCTGTTCATCCACATAACGAATACGTTTTAGCATGAATACTTCGCTATTGACGGGAAGCGATAAAAACTCAGCGACCTCCTGTGAGCATTGCACCACGCTTTTATTAATCCATAAGGTATCTGGTTTTTTACCTAATAAAACAACTTGTTGAGAAAAACCTTTCGCTTCCTTTAATGAATATTCAAACTTATCACTGATTTTAGTGCCATACCCTTGCGTACGGATAATCACACCTTCTTGTTCAAGTAATTCCATCGCTTTACGAACGGTAATACGAGAAACCCCTGTTTGCTGCCCCAATTCCCTTTCACTTGGCAACATATTCCCTTGATGTAAAATCCCCGTTCGAACGGCAAGTTTAACCGTCTCAGCAAATTTGACGTAGAGGGGCGTGTTATCCGTTTCGGCCAGGCGAGTACAAAGCTGTTGGATCAGTGATAAGTGCGCATCATTCATATTGGGTCAGTTACCTAAAAATTACAGCAAAAATCAATCATACCATTATCCATAAGCTTAGGGGCTGTTTATCTTTGCTGCTGATTTTTATCGCTAAAACAGGTCAAAAAACAATCCAAACATGGCTAAATGTATCCCTCGTGCTGACTGACAACGATTTGAATTAAATATTGTCCCTAAACGCTGCCCTATGGGTTCGATTAAAGCACGTTTCACTTATTTGATGCTGCGTTGAGAGGCTCCTGCCGAGTTAACTTGGCGACGAACCCCTCCCCTAACATGGCTTTAATTCGAATAAAACTTGACCATCAAAGATAAACAGACCCTAGAGCAACCAATTGAATTTGATAGTTTTATTGATGAATTGTTTTTTATAAAACCGAAACTTAAACAACATAGAAATCACTCAGGCGAACTGCCTTTGTAATACACCGTTTTTTGCGCAATAGGCAAGGAGAGTTGGGATTGTATCCCTTCAAGAGTGCCTTGAGTTAACTTTGCAAGCCCACGATAGAAATCACTGTTTGCCTGCGCAATAAACACCTCAAGAAAGCGCCCAGACCAAGGTAAAAGGTGCCAAGCCAGTAATTCTTCAAGGTCATTGCGTCTGTCTTGCTCCGCCAGCCATGCTGCTAACATTAAAATTAAACCGATGTGATCTTCCGGCTCTTTTTGCGTTGTGGCAGGCTCAATTCCTTTTGCTCGCATCCATTGGCGCAATTCAACGGTAGAGTCCCCAAAAACAATATTTTCTTTATCTAACCACACCGAGCCCCAAGGCGGTGCAGGTAAAGCATACGGCCCAATAAATAACCGCTGCCATGCTTCATCTAATGGCTCATTTTTCTTTACCGAATCGTCAAATAATCCGTTAATCTCACAAAGTGAAGACAAGGGAAATGGCCACTCTTCATGCCATGTCGGCTCTCGCATAATCGCGATCAGCTCCGCATTATTCTCACTGTCGGGAGCAAAATAAAATAAAGAACCTAAAACCCGCCCCGTTACAGCAACGTGCTCAAGAAATTGCCCATTATGCATATTGATTATCTCTACGTTTTCAACGTAGGGAACTGACGCCCTACGTTGCGATATTTTATCGATTAGGCGACTGCCATTCCTACAGTCATATGTAGACCATAGAACAGCCCACGTCCAATGAGTTCACCAAACAATACCAATAATGTGCCAATGAATAAACTGATAACAGATGGCTGATTTTGCTTCATCAATGGTAAAATCCATAACATCAAGCCAAGGCTTGTTGCCACTAAACGTACCATTTGTAGCATACCAAAGTCTGGAACTAGAGCACTCGCACTTTGAACTGATGTCGCTATCAGTGAAATTTCACCACTTTGTACCAATACGGAAGCAATTGTAATGACATACGCTACGATGCTAATCAATGCGAGTCGTCCACTGTGGCACGGGAACTTCGCAATACGTAGCAGCAGCGTGCCTAATATCGGTCCGACGACAAAGACCGTCATAAAGAAGCCTATCGTGGTGTGTGGGGTATTCCATGTTGGCACTGTGCTTATCATATACACACGTGTCATAGCCCAGACAAATAACAGCCCCATCACCATGGTGATAAGCAAGCCAATTTTACCGAGTCCTTCAGGCATTTTTTTCAGTACAGCCAACAGCCACCATAAGCCACCTAGCGCAAAAAAGATTGAACCAAACAGCACTTCGTTACTTAATGATGATGAAAAAACACGGTTCATTGAGTTAAATGCTCGCAGCGGTGACCCCATGTGCATCATTGAAGCCAAAAAGCCTAAGCCCATCAATACCCACAACGCCAACATTGCATTCACAATGCGTTGCTTTTGCAGCTTATCCTCCGTCGATAACCATGCGAGACCTGTCACAATCACTGCCCCCGCAATACTTTGCCCTAATACCGTAAACAGGATCAACGGCCATTCATGTAATCCATTGCCCATCTTATACCTCCCTTGGGTTAGCTAAGTGGCCCGTGGTGTCGTTCACTGGGCGGCTATTGGCATTCGGCTTAATGACAATATTGGGTTTGGTGTAATGCGCTTCTGGCAATGGGGCGATTTCCGCCAGTGTGCCATAGGTGTTACGCAGCTCTTCGATTGGGCCAAAATCCAATGCACGCAACGGGCAAGATTCAGCACATATCGGTTTTTTCCCGTCCGCCACACGCTCATAGCAACCATCACATTTCGTCATATGCCCTTTTTCGGCATTAAATTGCGGTGCGCCATATGGGCAAGCCATGTGGCAGTAACGGCAGCCGATACAAACACTTTCATCCACCACCACAAAACCATCTTCACGTTTATGCATTGCTCCACTTGGACAAACTTTGACGCAAGCAGGATCTTCACAGTGGTTGCAAGAGATTGATAGGTAATAGCTAAAAACATTTTGGTGCCATACGCCATTGTCTTCTTGCCAGTCACCGCCGGTATACTCATAAATACGCCTAAAATTCACTTCAGGAGATAAATTTTTGTAGTCTTTGCACGCAAGTTCGCACGTTTTACACCCCGTACAACGGGCTGAATCAATATAAAAACCATATTGCGTTGTCATGATTTATCTCCTCCCTATACCCGAGCCACTTCAACAAGATTACTGTGCTGCGGGTTACCTTTTGCCAGCGGCGACGGGCGCTGCGTGGTCAGAACGTTAAGGCTTCCCCCATGATCTATCTTGTTTTCATCTGGTGCATACCATGCCCCTTCCCCCATCGCCACAACGCCCGGAATGATCCGCGGCGTCACTTTCGCATTGATACGAACTTCACCCCTATCATTAAAAATGCGCACCATATCGCCGTTTTTAATATTGCGACGCGCGGCATCAATTGGGTTGATCCACATTTCTTGCAAGCACGCAGCTTTAAGCACATCGACGTTGCCATAAGTCGAGTGAACGCGGGATTTATAATGGAAGCCACTAAGTTGCAGTGGGTATTGCTCGGTCAGTTTGTCCTCATGACTTTCAAAACCTGGTGAATACATTGGGATCGCAGAGATCAGATCCCCTTCTTCAAGGGTCCACGTTTTGGCAATATCCGCTAAACGAGAGGAATAAATCTCAATTTTACCTGACGGGGTATTTAATGGGTTTGCAATGGGATCTTCACGGAAGGCTTTGTGTGCCACAACATGCCCCTGCGGATTCATTTTTTTGTAGATCCCTTGCTGTTGGAAGGTCTCAAAATCAGGTAACTCCGGCAATTTTTCCCTTGATATTTCATATAGGTGACGCAACCACTCTTCTTGTGTACGCCCTTCCGTGAATTTGTCTTCAACCCCCATACGGCGGGCAATTTGCGTGCACATCTCGTACACCGTTTTGCTTTCGAAACGCGGCTCAATAGCTTGGCTCGCAAAAATCACATAACCCATATTACTGGCTGCACCATCAAGACAAAAATCCATTTGTTCAGATGCCGTGCAATCTGGCAGAAGGATATCCGCATATTTTGCCGATGCTGTCATGTGGTTATCAATCACCACAATCATTTCACATTTTTTATCATCCTGAAGAATATCGTGCGTCTTATTAATGTCAGAATGCTGGTTAATCAGGCTATTACTGGCGTAGTTCCAAATAAATTTAATCGGCACATCCAGTTTATCTTTACCGCGAACACCATCGCGGGTTGCTGTCATTTCAGGACCACGTTCAATCGCATCGGTCCATAAGAATACAGAAATACTGGTTTTAACGGGGTTCTCAAGTGTTGGCATCCGCTCAAAAGGAATATCGTAATTTCCTTCACGTGCCCCGGTGTTTCCCCCGCTGATCCCCACATTCCCCGTTAAGATTGGCAGCATGGCAATCGCTCGTGCAGTTTGTTCGCCGTTAGAATGGCGTTGAGGTCCCCAGCCTTGGCTAATATAAGCCGGTTTGGCACTACCTATTTCACGCGCTAGCTTGATAATTTTATCGGCAGGGATACCAGTGATTTTGGCAGCCCATTGTGGCGTTTTCTCAATGCCATCGTCCCCTTGCCCCAAAATATACGCTTTATAATGACTATTTTTCGGCGCATTCGCGGGGAGCGTTTTTTCATCATAACCAACGCAATATTTGTCTAAGAATGGCTGGTCAACCATATTTTCGCTAATCAACACATGAGCAAGCCCCGCCACTAATGCAGCATCCGTTCCTGGGCGGATTGGGATCCATTCATCTTCACGCCCTGCGGCTGTATCTGTGTATCGAGGGTCGATCACAATCATTCGGGCATTTGAGCGCTCACGGGCTTGTTCCAACTGATAAGTAATCCCACCACCGCTCATACGAGTTTCTGCGGGGTTATTTCCAAATAACACCACTAATTTTGAATTTTCAATATCAGAAATGCTGTTACCCGCACCACTCCCGTAGGTATACGGCATTGCACAGCTGATTTGCGCCGTACTGTATGTTCCATAGTGATTTAAGTACCCCCCCATACAGTTCATTAAACGCGCAATGGGTGAGTTCGCAGGTGGCCATGAACGTGCAACAGTACCGCCTAAGGTCCCGGTACCATAGTTTAAATAGACGGCTTCATTGCCATAATCCGCAATAATGCGTTTTAGATTACCGCTAATCAGATCGTAAGCTTCTTCCCAACTGATTTGCTTAAATTTTCCCTCGCCACGCGCACCAACACGCAACATTGGATATTTTAAACGGTCAGGGTTATACACACGGCGACGCATAGAACGCCCGCGCAAACAGGCTTTGACTTGGTGTTTGTCACCATAAACATCATCCCCTGTATTATCGGTTTCAACGTATTTGATTTCACCATCCACCACGTGCATTCGCAATGGACACCGACTTCCGCAGTTAACGGTACACGCACTCCAGACAATTTTCTCTTCGGGGGTTGATGCCGCTTCATTAGCATTAGCGACATGACTAAAAGGTAAGCTCAAAGCACCGCTCGCAAGCGCAAGCCCACCCACTGTACTTGTTTGCATTAATTTTCGACGGCTGATCTCCGATTGGAGTATCCCATCAGATAATGCTTTATCCATATCTGCCTCACTTAACATTGCTTCTTAAAGTTAACCATAATTTTTTTGGAATTCTTTTTTTGCGTTATTCACATCTCTGATTTCAATGGTTATTTTATAGAGGGCGTATGAATGGATATTGTGCGTGATCAACAATGCATTACAAATAATGTGGTTTTTAGCTTAATTCAAATACGGTTTTTTATTAAATTTCTGAGTCATTCGTGATAAAAAACACATGATAAGTATTCATCACTATTTATTAATCGTGATTTGTCGAAAATAGATAAATATTATGAAGCTTTAATCTCAGATAAAAAGCTTAATATAACTAAGAATACAACATAGATTTATAATGTATTGGCTCTACTTTGTTCTCTTATCATAAAAATATTAGTAAGTTAGCTAATATTTTTTCTCGTTCACTTTCAGCGAAACCGTAAAACAAAGCGTCTCTAATACAATATTAAATTATTTATATGGTTACATTGCTCAGGTAGCATTTATGAATTAGGTATCGTCATCGAATCTATGTCGTCATGCGAGGGGAGAAATTGAAAAAACATATCAATATTATTGGCTATTTTGCTGTTTATTTTAGTGCCCAAATACCCAATATTTTAATAGCAAATAAAGTAACACCTAAAGATCCCAAAAAACCCAAAACCCATTATGCATTTTTCCTTTCAATCGTTTCTTCCCCCAATATAGCCTATCTGCTGTGGTCTTCGAAAAAGCTAAAGGTAAAAGCTTATCAACCCCTTCTTTCCAAATTTGCTCGACCAATACTTCATCATTGTTCGCGCCTAATTAAGTGATACCAGTAAAAATACTGAGAGATTTCAACTTTGTGAATAAGATCACGACGACTTTTAATATATTGCCATTTTTCTTTTTTGGTGGCGCTCCATTAAACGCACTTACTGTTCTCTATTTCTAGTATATGACGATAAGTTAAGTAATAGAGAATAAAAAGTCATGAATATTCGCCATGTTGTTGCTATTGATTTAGGCGCATCTAGCGGTCGTGTCATGTTGGCTTGCTATGATGTGCATAACCAAAAATTATCATTAGATGAAATACATCGTTTTACAAACCATTTGATCACCGAAGATGATCATTGCTATTGGGATCTGGATGATCTTGAAGCTCAAATATTGATTGGTTTACACCGTATAGAACAATCTGGCATCAACATTGACAGTATTGGTATCGATACTTGGGGGGTTGATTATGTCCTACTTGATCGAGATGGTGCTATTGTTGGTCGCAATTTCTCCTACCGTGACAATCGTACTCAAGGTGTCATGGAGCAAGTTCAAACAGATCTCGGCATTCAAAATATCTACCAAAAAACAGGGATCCAATTTCTTCCTTTCAATACGTTATATCAATTGAAAGCGCTACAACAATCGCATCCCCAATGGCTAGAACAAGCACAGCATCTATTATTGATCCCTGATTATTTGTCGTATCGTTTGACTGGGCAGATCAACCACGAATATACCAATGTTTCCACCAGCCAAATGGTTAATCTGCAAACGGGCGACTGGGATGATGAGTTGGTCGACTATTTGCAATTGCCGCGCCATTTATTAGGTGAAATCAAGCAGCCAGGTAATACCATTGGTTACTGGCGAACCCTCAAAGGTCAAGAAATCCCTGTAATTGCCGTGGCAAGCCATGATACTGCCAGCGCTGTTATTGCTGCACCGATAACTGATAGCCATAGTGTCTATTTAAGTTCAGGGACTTGGTCATTAATGGGCCTCGAACGCACTGCCCCTTGTACTTGCGAAAATGCATTTGCTGCCAATATTACCAATGAAGGCGGGGTTAATGGTCACTACCGCGTTCTAAAAAATATTATGGGGTTATGGTTATTCCAACGTATTTGTCTTGAGCACAATGTACAAGATATTTGCAATCTAATTGTATCAGCAGAAGCTGTCCCTGCATTTACTTCCCTTATCAACCCCAACGATAATCGGTTCTTAAACCCCGAATCGATGAGCCAAGCCATTAAAGAGGCTTGTCAGGAAAACCAACAACCGCTCCCCAATAGTGTCGCTGAGCTGGCTCGTTGTATTTTCGACAGCTTAGCGCTGCTTTATCGCCAAGTATTTCTTGAATTACAGCAAATTAATCATTCCCCATTACAACAACTGCATATTGTCGGTGGCGGAAGCCAAAATGCCCTACTTAACCAACTATGCGCCAACACTTGCGAAGTGCCTGTAAGTGCAGGTCCGATTGAAGCCTCCACCTTAGGAAATATTGGGTATCAGTTGATTGCCCTGAAAACCATTCCAGATGTCCCCACTCTGCGCACAATTATTGCGCAAAACACCGAGCTTTGTTGGTTTCAACCACAAAGTATCGCGCTGGATGAACCTTGGAAACGATTTAAAACCATTACGGGCTAACTCAGGTTATTAACCGTATATCGATAAGTTATAAGGAAAATTTCATGTCTAATTACAAAGAAAGTTATCTTATTGCCAAACAACGTTTTGCCGACCTTGGTATCGATACTGACCTGGCGATGCAAGCCATGGCTGACTTGCCTGTATCCATGCATTGCTGGCAAGGTGATGATGTCGCTGGCTTTGAAAAGTCTGCAACTGCCTTAAGCGGTGGTATTCAAGCAACAGGAAACTACCCCGGCAAAGCCACCAATGCGATTGAATTACGTGCAGACATGGATAAAGCAATGAGCTTAATTCCTGGCCCTAAACGCGTTAACCTGCATGCCCTTTATCTCGAAGCCGATACCGTCGTCGAACGCAATGAAATTGAACCTCGCCATTTTGCCAATTGGGTGGATTGGGCGAAAAAAAACCATATCGCCCTCGATTTTAACCCCTCTTATTTCTCCCATCCGCTAAGTAACGAAGCAACGCTGACTCATCAGAATAAAGAAATTAGAGATTATTGGATTGGCCACGGACAAGCTTGCCGCCGTATTTCTGCGTATTTTGGCGAATCATTAAATAGCGCTTCCGTGATGAATATTTGGATCCCTGACGGCATGAAAGATCTCCCTGTTGACCGCTACGCTCCACGTCAACGTTTAGTCGAATCATTGGATGAAATTATTAGTGAAAAAATTGATATTAAATATCATATCGATGCCGTTGAAAGTAAGTTATTCGGTATTGGTGCTGAATCTTACACCGCGGGCTCTAGTGAGTTCTATCTGGGCTATGCCATTACACGTAAAACGGCATTATGTTTAGATGCAGGGCACTTCCATCCCACCGAGGTTATTTCAGACAAAATTTCAGCCGTCATTCCTTATGTTGAACGCCTATTACTGCACGTCAGCCGTCCTGTACGTTGGGACAGTGACCACGTCATTTTACTCGATGATGAAACTCAAGCCATTGCCAATGAAATCATTCGCCATAACTTAAAAAACCGTGTGCACATTGGCCTCGATTTCTTTGACGCATCGATTAACCGTATTGCCGCTTGGGTCATTGGGACTCGCAATATGAAAAAAGCGTTACTACGCGCTTTGCTTGAACCAACCGCAAGACTACGCCAACTCGAAATTGAAGGGGACTTCACGGCTCGCCTCGCGCTGTTGGAAGAACAAAAATGCCTGCCATGGCAAGCTGTTTGGGACGAATACTGCGAACGTAACAATGTTCCTGTCGGCGAAAAATGGTTAGATGAAGTTAAACAATACGAAAAATCAACATTATTAACACGTTAAGGTGAATTGTATGCAAGATATTCTGACATCTTGGTTTGTTCAAGGGATGATCAAAGCCACCAGCGATATGTGGCTCAAAGGCTGGGATGAACGCAATGGTGGTAATGTGAGCTTACGACTTACCGAAGACGATGTTGCCCCATTTAAACACGCTTTTTACTCTGAGCCACGTTATATTGAGGCGACTGAGCCAGTTAAAGAGCTTGCAAATCACTATTTTATTGTCACAGGTTCAGGTAAATTCTTCCGTAATGTTGCCTTAGACCCCGCAGATAACCTTGGTCTAGTTCGTATTGATAGCGAAGGCCAGGGCTACCATATCGTTTGGGGCTTTATAAATGGCGCAATACCAACCTCTGAATTCGCTGCTCATTTTCAATCCCATATCACACGTATGCAAGTCACTAACGGTACTAACCGCGTCATCATGCACTGCCATGCAACCAACATTATTGCATTAAGCTACGTTTTACCACTCGACAGCGCATCAATCACTCGCCAGTTATGGGAAATGAGCACCGAATGTTTAGTGGTTTTCCCTGATGGTATCGGTGTACTGCCATGGATGGTGCCCGGCACCGATGGTATCGGTTTAGAAACTGCGGAACAAATGAAGCGACATAGCTTAGTTCTTTGGCCATTCCACGGTATTTTCGCCTGCGGTCCAACCTTAGATGATGCGTTTGGTTTAATTGATACCGCAGAAAAATCGGCGGAGATCCTTGTAAAGGTTCTCTCCATGGGCGGTAAAAAACAAACTATTTCAACAGAAAATCTGATTGCGCTTGCTAAGCGATTTAACGTCACACCAATGTCTGATGCATTGAAATAAAACCTGTTTCTCTGTGGATAGATATCATCTTTCACAGAGAAATTAAAACGATAATAAACAGTGAGGAATAGTTCATGGGCAGTGGAATTTTACTCGGTATTTTTTGGCATTTTGTCGGCGCAGCTTCTGCGGCCTGCTTTTACGCACCATTAAAGAAAGTTAAAAACTGGTCATGGGAAACGATGTGGTCCATTGCCGGTATCTTTTCATGGATCATTTTACCTTGGACCATCAGTTATATTTTACTTCCTGACTTTTGGGCCTACTACAGCTCTTTTAGTGCAAATATTCTGATCCCCGTTTTTTTATTTGGTGCTATGTGGGGGATTGGTAATATTGGTTATGGTCTGACTATGCGCTATTTAGGCATGTCAATGGGGATTGGGATTGCCATTGGCATTACACTTATTGTCGGTACCTTAATGACCCCAATTATTCAAGGCACATTTGGTGAACTTATTGCCTCTACAGGCGGAAAATTGACGATTCTCGGTGTTTTAGTGGCCGTTATCGGAGTCGCTATCGTCTCCTATGCAGGGTTATTGAAAGAGAAAGCCACCGGCGTACAAGCTGAAGAGTTCAACCTGAAAAAAGGCTTATTACTGGCCGTCATGTGCGGTATTTTCTCAGCAGGTATGTCATTTGCCATGAGCGCAGCCGTCCCTATGCACGAAACTTCCGCTTCCCTTGGCGTTTCACCTCTCTATGTGGCGTTACCTAGCTACGTCATCATCATGGGGGGAGGTGCATTAATCAACCTAGGCTATTGTTTTATTAGACTTGTTTACCGTCAGGAGATCTCTTTCAAATCAGATATCTCCGTGCCTAAAGCCCTGCTAATCAGCAATATTTTATTTGCTATTTTAGGGGGCGGTATGTGGTACTTCCAATTTTTCTTCTACGCATGGGGTCATGCAAATATTCCGTCACAATATGGCTTTATGAGCTGGATGTTGCATATGAGCTTCTATGTTCTTTGTGGTGGGATCGTCGGATTAGCCCTAAAAGAGTGGAACGGCACTGGTAGAAAACCCGTCCGAATTTTATGTTTAGGTTGTTTAGTAATTATCTTAGCAGCAAATATTGTTGGCTTGGGAATGGCATCCTAACGTAACAACTTTTTATTTTAATCGATTGGGAGGTCAACCATGACCCATAGAATGATACTCAATGAAACCTCATACTTTGGCGAGGGAGCCATCACTCATCTGGTAGAGGAAATTCAAAAACGTCAATTTAATAAGGCACTGATTGTCACAGATACGGAGCTGGTTAAATTTAATGTTGTCAGTAAAATTACCCAACTATTAGACAACGCCAAATTGGACTACGCCATTTATGATGCCGTTATTCCTAACCCAACCATTGATACTGTCCAACAAGGGGTAAAACACTTCAAACAAGCTAATGCAGATTATCTGATAGCCATCGGTGGAGGTTCTCCACAAGACACCGCCAAAGCAATTGGCATCATTATTAATAATCCACAATACCAAGATGTGATGAGCTTAGAAGGAGTCGCCCCAACCCAAAACCCGGCTGCCCCTATTATCGCCATTCCAACTACCGCAGGAACCGCAGCGGAAGTCACTATTAACTATGTCATTACTGATAGCAAGCAGCGCCGTAAATTCGTGTGTGTAGATCCCCATAGTATCCCTGTCGTTGCCATTATTGACCCATCAATGATGGCATCCATGCCCGCTAAACTAAAAGCCGCCACTGGAGTCGATGCTTTAACTCACGCGATTGAAGGCTATATCACTAAAGGAGCTTGGGCACTGACTGACGCTTTACACCTTAAATCCATTGAATTGATCAGCAACTCGTTACGACAATCCGTTAAGGGCGACCCACAAGGCGTTGAAACAATGGCTCTCGCACAATATATGGCAGGAATGGGCTTCTCTAATGTTGGATTAGGACTCGTTCATGGCATGGCTCACCCACTTGGCGCGTTTTACAATACTCCCCACGGTGTTGCCAATGCCATTTTATTACCCCATGTTATGGCGTATAACGCGGAATACACTGGGGAAAAATACCGTGATATCGCTCGTGTAATGGGGGTAAAAAATATTGATCGCCTTACACTCCAAGAGGCCAGAGATGCCGCTATTGCCGCTGTCTTTTCACTAAATAAAGATGTCGGCATTCCGAGCAAACTTCGTGAAATTGGCATGAAACCGGAAGATATCCCATCCCTTTCTCAAGCAGCTTTTGATGACGTGTGTACTGGGGGCAATCCACGTAACGCAACATTAGAAGACATCGCTGAATTATATCAAACGATTTATTAGAGGGTAACATCATGATAAAAAAAGCCTTTGTGATGCAAGTCGCTCATGACGCCCACCAGGAATATCAGCGCCGACATACTGAAATTTGGCCTGAACTAGTGCTAACTCTCAAAGAGCATGGTGCGCATCATTATTCTATCTTTCTAGATAATAAAAGAAATTTACTGTTTGGTTATGTGGAAATTGAATCACAAGAACGCTGGGAAAGCATTGCACAAACCGACGTGTGCCAGAGATGGTGGAAATATATGTCGGATATTATGCCATCAAATTCCGATAATAGCCCAATTAGTGATGAGTTAAGATCGGTATTTTATTTGGATTAATCTCCCCACGAGGCAGTGCTAGTCTCTTGGCTAGGGGCTATTTATCTTTGCTACTGATTTTTACCGCGAAAAAAGGTCAAAAAAACAACCCAAAAAATGGCTAAATGTATCCGTAGTACAGACTGACGACGATGTGAATCAACTATTGTCCCTAAACGCTGCCCTACGAGTTCGATTAAAGCACGTTTCACTCATTTGATACTGCGTTGAGAGGCTCCTGCCCGGTTCACTAAGCGACAAGCCTCTCACCTTGCCTAAAATGGCTTTAATTCGAATAAAAATTGACCATCAAAGATAAACAGCCCCTAGCACTTACCTCAATTTATTCTGTTGTAAAAAACAGCGACGATATTCACTTGCTGTCATATTCATTTTTTTATGGAAAACACTCGAAAAATAATTACTGTCCTCATAACCACATTGCCCAGCGATTTCACTGATCGACAACGAAGTGCTGCGTAATAATAATGCTGCATGGCAAAGGCGCAATTGCTGCAGGTATTCCATTACCGTCATTCCGGTTTTCGACTTAAATAAACGCTGTAATGAGCGTGCAGACATTTGATGTTTCTGAGCAAACTTTTCTAATGAAAATGGTGTATTAATACTTAAATTTAAACAGTTTATTAGCAGATCCATTTGATGTAATAAACTTATTGGCGCTTGATCAGGCTGATAACGTAAACGATAAATATAAATCGCCAGTTGTAAGAATAGCCCTTCACAAAGATGAATGGATGGGATATCCGGCTTTTGACACTCCAATGCCATTTTTTCAATGATTGGCGTTAACGTCGATAAACTGGAAGGCGGTAATTTCCAATGCCTAGATATTGTTGGCTGGTGACCAAGTGGCACATATTTTTCAATAGATTGTTTAATCAAAAACTCATTAGGTTTGTATAAGACATTCACCAATTTTAAATTATTGACGGAATGATAACCATGGTGATCCTCTGCGTTAATATAAAACATATCTCCACAAGTAATCGGGTAATCATCACCATTCCAATGGTGTAAACCATTTCCTGAAAAAACAATCACAAACTCATTAAAATCATGGCTATGAATAATAAAATCTTCCTGAGAATCCCGCTTTTCTATCGTCACGGTATTTTCAGGTCGAATAAAATAATCGCTGCTGCTGAGTGACAGAATTTTTTGTATCATGGCCACCTCAAAAAAGGGTAACGGTGATCATGACAATCTTTGCTAATTGCTGCAATGACGCAAGTCACGTGGTGTGAAACTATACTCACTTTTAAAACGCGTCGAAAAATACGCGCTATCATTGAAACCACTCTCCAACGCTATGTCGGTAATGGACTTATCTGAAAAACGAATTTGATAATAAGCTTCAGATAACCGCAGTTTTATTAAATAGTTTTGCGGCGATATACCTAAATTATTTTTCATATAGCGATGAAAAGTACGCAACGAAACCGAAAACTGAGCCGTTAAACTTTCCCAATCAATTTCTTCCGTGAAATTTACCTGCAACCAACGTAGCATCTGGATAATACGTTGTTCATTATTTCCTTCACCTATATGGTTATAACGACCCTCTTGTAAATTGACAATTAACTGTAAGAAAAGACTTTCAGTATAAGCAGGGTCAGAGTCACCACTTTCGTTTAGTTTATCAATAAGTTGCTGTGCCTTATTGTAATGTTCTTTATTTAATAGCCAATGGGAAATATTTTTTTCAGCATCGGCAGGGAAAAAATGGCCAATATTATTTAAATACGTAAAGCTAGAATCTGATCGATAAAGTACGTTAGTTAAATTGAGATTAGAAACATTATCAAATAGGTGATAATCGCTGGATTTAATATAGCACACCATACCTGGGCATAAGGTATAAGGTCGCCCATTAAGAACATGCAGGCCAATACCTTGGGTCACCAAAAAAATCTCGCTAAAATCATGTGTATGCTCAGGGAAAATAGGCTGAGGCGCTCTCGGTTCTACTGCAATGTGTTGTTGTGGTGTGATAAAAAAATCTTCGCTATAGAGTTTCATGAAAGATCTCCCGATATGCACGCCCCATTGATAAAACTGACCACCAAGTTTATGTCTTGATAATCAATTTATCGTAAATACCCTTATCTCCTCATTCTAGTGATCTCATTTAAAATCACCTTGAAATTTCAGCCACGTCTTTGCCAACGGCGGGTAAAATAATCAAGAGTTGCCCGAGTAAATGTGCAAAATGTGACCTTGTAAGCACAAAGTTCATCTCCCCCAAAATCATCATTTCGCAAATCAACGCTTTATTTATAACAACATTTATAACAACATAAAGTGATTATTTACAGCGTAAATAACCATAGATATGACGACACGTCTAAATTATCAATCAGATAGTTTTCGATAATAGGGCAAATAATTGCCTCTCTATCAATAAAAAAAGATCCCTTAAACCGAAGAGTAACGAAAAGTTTAAGGGATAAATGCGCAAGTCTAATTAGAAGTATAAGAAGTAAAAAGTCACTACAAGGTTAACTATCGCGGCAACAGCCATTGGAATTGCCGTTCGTTTGACTATTTGGAATGGTGACACCCCTGCAATACCTGCAATTGCAACAATCGCAGCAGTTATCGGTGAAACGGTACGCCCAAAACTGGTCATGATTTGCATCGGCAAAATGAGCGTCACCACATCCACTTTAAGAAAAGCGGCAATTTTCGGTGTCAATGCAGCAAAAGAGAAAAATGCCGCATTCCCTGACCCCATCAAAAATGCCGCGAGTGCAAGAATGGCACTCATAACAATAATCATCGCACCGATACCAAAACCAGCATCTTGGGCAGCACTAATTAACGTATCCACCGCACCACTTTTTAGTAATCCATTAGCGAAAAACTCCCCTGAAACAATCAAAGAAACGACTAAAACAAACTGTTTCCCCATGCCTTCAAAGAACAACATAAAGCTATCCATCACAGCTTTTGCATTACGTAAGCGGACATATTCAAAAATCAACGCAATGACAGTACTAATAATCATCGCCGTGGTGACTTCCAACTTGATATATGGGTGCAATAATGGGCTAAAACCGATAATCAAGATTAATGGAATAACTGGTAATAATGCATAAGACA